>CAZFWM010000124.1:0-19537 GCA_964522545.1 uncultured Thermodesulfobacteriota bacterium | reverse complement strand
CAGATGGCCGGCATGGCGAAGGAGGTGTCCGTGAGCCAGAAGTCGATCATCTGAAAGCTGGCCCCATATTTGAAGAAGGTGAAGAACCTGAACAGATCGTAGTCGCCGGGATTCCACTCGAACGTGGGGGGCCCGCTCAGGGTTACCTCATCTTCAGGGGCGACCAGGCCGAAAGGCGGGACCGGATCATAGGGGCCGATCTTGATCAACAGGGTCTCGAAGTCGCCTCCGAAACGAGGCATCCGGTTCGCGAGGATGACGTAGCCGCCGTCGTCCATGGCGAGAATGCTCTGGGCCGATTCGTAGTATTCGCCCGTCCCCATGGTCTCTTCCCACTCGAGATTGCCCTCGCTGTCGGTCTTCACCAGGTAAATGTCTTCGTCCCCGGGGACCGAAGTGATGGTTCCGGCGAGGATGAAGCCGCCGTCCGGGGTTTTTGCCGCGTCAAAGGCGCACGCGGTATCGACTCCGCTGTTGTAGACCTGCCGCCACAAGAGGGACTTTACCGGGTTGATCTTCATGAGGACCATGTCCCCCTCGTAGCCTCCGGCCACCACGTAATCCCCGTCATCATCTTCTGCGACCCAGTGGCCGTAATTATGATTCGGGACGGCGTCGCTCATACGGAACAACCAGGTCTCGGCCCCTGAAATGTCGGTCTTGAGCACCGGAAAATCACCGTCCCCGGTGTCGCCGTACTGCCCCGTGGCGACGTAGCTGCCGCCCGCCACCGGGGCCAGGGCGTGGCAGTAGTCCGGGCCGGGCTCATCGTAAACCTGTTGCCAGTCCTCGGTTCCGTCCAGGTGCGTCCTGATGAGCCAGAGGTCCCGGTCAAAGCCGCCGGCCGAGGTCATGCCGCCCACGATGTAGCCATCCTCGCCGTGGGCCCGGGCCACGGAGTAGCCCTCGTCAAAGGATGCGCCGCCGAACTTCCGTACCCAGTCCGCGGCCCCGTTGACATCGGTCTTGAGGAGCAGGAGATCGGTGTCGATGCTTCCTCCGCCGACGAAGCCGGTCAGGATGTAGCCGCCGTCCCCGCTGTCGGCGATGGACTGTCCGTAGTCGTTGAGCGCGGGATCCCCGGCCCAGTCCGCGTACCGCCCCTCCCAGTCGTAACGGCCCGCCTCGTCCGTCTTGTAGATCCAGAGATCGTAGGAGCCCGCAAAGGACGGAGCGCTGCTCGAGGTCCCGGTGAAGATGAAGCCGCCGTCATGCGCCTCGATGATTTCATACCCGATATTGCTCCCCGTCCCGCCGATGGTCCTCTCCCACTGCACGGCCATCCCCTCCACGGTGATCTCCTGGGTCGTCGAGTCCGATATATCATCGTCGTCCGTGACGGTCAGCGTTATCGTGTAGACCCCGGGGCTGGCATAGGCGTGGGCGATCAGGTCGGCGTCCGTGCGCTCGAGGGTCTCCCCGTCGCCGAAGTCCCAGTAATACCTCTCGATGACCCCGTCGGGATCCGTGGAGGCCGACGCGTCGAAGAAGACGTCCTCGCTCACGTAAACCGGGCTTTCCGGCCAATAGGTGAAGGCCGCGACGGGGGGAGTGTGAACGGCCTTCGCCAGGAAGACCCATGTGTGGCTCTCCCCCTCGTACTCGGCATATCCGGCCACGAAATAGCCTGAGTCGCTCGAGATGCTATACGACAAGTCGTTCCCTCCGTCGTCGCCCTCATCCCCAAGGACCTGGTCCCATTCCACCTCGCCCACGTCGTCGGTCTTTATGAGCCACACATCGGTTCCGCCGTGCCCGTGTCCCGGATAGGACCCTTTGTTCCCCACGACGGCATACCCGCCGCCGATTCCAGGGATCACGGCGTTCCCGTAGTCCGAAGCCTCGCTGCTCCCGTAGGTCTGGTTCCACTCGAGGACTCCGGCGGCGTCCACCTTGGTGAGAAGAACGTCCCAGTCTCTCGTCCCCACGCCGATGTACCCTCCATCCGAGGTCTGCTTGACGTCGTAGTAACTATCCGCCCCCATTCCGCCCTCGGAGACCCTCCACTCGAAGAGCCCCAGGCTGTCCGCCTTGACCATCCCGAAATCGGTCCCGCTGATATAGCCGCCGTCCTCGGTCGGTTCGGTGCAGTAGACTTCGTGGGCGAGCCACCCGTAGTCCGGGTCGAACCCGTCACGGTCGAGCAGCACGACGCCGGCCTCGTCCGTGCGGAGCAGCCACCCTCCGTAGAACCCGGTGACGTCCGCCTGCCTTCCGCCGATCACATAATCGTAGGTGTCCGCGGCATAATCCGGATCCGCGACGATCGAATGGCCGAAGTTGTCGCCCAGCCCCCCGAAGGTGACGTCCCATTCGAAGGCACCATCCCAAGAGGCCCTCATCAACCACAGGTCGCGCTGATAGAAGTCGTGCCCGCCGGGCCCCTCATGGTGCTGCCACTTCAACCCGGTCACGACGTACCCCTCCACTCCAACCCCGGACAGGTTGAGAACGAGATCCACGTCGAGGGCCGCCGTGGTGTGCTCGGGATGCTCCGGGTCGAATATCGGCGTGTAGAAATCGACGGTCCCGTCCTCATTGAGATCCAGGAGGGTCGCCATGGTATCCATCCCCCAGGGGGGAGGGCCGGACTCCGGGGCCCACTCGGTACAGGCGACGACGTACCCGGACATGCTCGCGACGACCCCGTAGGCTCTGGCATTGCCCTCATGGAGCAGCCCCCACCAGGACCCGGGAGGATTGTTGAAGTACTCCCAGTCCGCCTGCGCCGCCGTCGCGGTGAACAAGGCCAGGATCACGATCCCCGTAAAAATAAAAACCCCTCTGCTGCTCATTCGATTTTCCATTTTTCTTCCCCCTTTTTTGGGCCCTGGGACGGGCCGATTCAAGCTCGCCAAGCCTCGCCGGATCGTCCGTCCCGTTTAGGAATAATTGCTCTCCTCTTGAGCAATATGCGTACCAAAAAAAGATGCTCGACCGGGCCATCCATAATCGCCTGTTTTCATTGAAGATTTGTCATGCGCATCAAAAAAGCGAATTCCGATCCGCACTGGTCGTTAGGCTTACGACTGTTGAAATCTTGAACATCGATTTCAAGAGAAATGATAACAGGCTGTTTTCACAAGGCATTTCAGGTTGTTCACAAATCAGACACTCGCAGAAAATGAGGACGGAGATGATGAGGAAGAGTGCCACGCGGAACGGTTCATGATCCACGCGCAGTGAAGGAAAAAAGTATGAGAGCCGGGGCCTCTACTTCAGAAGCGTGAGAAACATGCCCGCGGCCACCACGGTCCCGATCACGCCGGCCACGTTCGGGCCCATGGCGTGCATCAGCAGGAAATTGCTCTTGTCCTCAGCCTGGCCCACCCGCTGGGTGACCCGTGCGGCCATGGGGACAGCGGAAACTCCCGCCGAGCCGATCAGAGGATTGATCTTCTCCTTGAGGAAGAGGTTCATGAACTTGGCGAGCATGATACCCCCGGCCGTGGAGAAGGCGAAGGCCACGAGGCCGAGGAAAAAAATGAAGAGGGGCTCCGGCCGCAGAAAGACCTCGGCCCGCATGGTGGAGCCCACGGCGACGCCGAGAAAGATGGTGACGATGTTGAGGAGCTCGTGCTGGGCGGCCCGGTTCAGCCGCTCCACGACCCCGCACTCCCGGAAGAGGTTTCCCAGAAAGAACATGCCCAAAAGGGGAGCCGCCGCCGGGACGATGAGACAGGTCACGCCCGTACCGACCAGGGGGAAGATGATCCGCTCGACCCGGGAGACCTTGCGCAACGCCTTCATCTTGATGAGCCTCTCCTTCCGGGTCGTGAGGAGCTTCATGATGGGCGGCTGGATCATGGGGACCATGGCCATGTAGGAGTAGGCCGCCACGGCCGTGGCGCCGAGCAGGTGCGGGGCGAGGTCCTGGGTGAGGTAGATCGTGGTCGGGCCGTCGGCTCCGCCGATGATCCCGATGGAGGCGGCCTCCTTGATGTCGAATCCGAGGGCGATGGCCCCGAAGAAGGTGATGTAGACGCCGAACTGGGCGGCCGCTCCGAGCAGCAGGGTCTTGGGATTGGCCAGCAGGGGGCCGAAGTCGGTGAGCGCCCCGATCCCGAGGAAGATCAGGCAGGGGATCACCTCCCACTCGAGGCCGTAGTGATAGAAGATCTCGATCAGGTGGCGGACGCCGGCCTCATTCTCTCCGAGGAGCGGGACCAGGGGGAAGTTGACGATGAAGATGGAAAATCCGATCGGCACGAGCAGGAGCGGCTCGAACTCCTTCTTGATCGCAAGGATGAGGAAAAAGAAGCCCACACACCACATCACCACCTGGCCCAGCGTCAGGTGCATGAATCCCATCTTGTGTATGATCGAGAAAAATTCCATCGGGGATTCCTTCTTTACCCCAACGTTACATAACGACGCACAGCGGAAACGCGCCAGAGGGCGTCAGATGCGGCCGCGCACAGGCTCGGACAGGCCGGAGCGTACTTTCCAGTACGTGAGGACCTGGCCGAGACGAGCACGGTCGCAGATGATGTGCTCTGACGCGAGCGTAAGCGGTTTCCGCATGCGACTTTATGCAACATTGGGGTTTATATGCCGGACTTATTGGAGCGATCCCGCATTCTTTATTTCCCGCCCTTCTTCATCTCGGCCCGGATGAAAGGCCGCAGCAGGAAGGACATGATCTTGGTGGACCACAAAAGAACGATGAGGGAGATGAAGACCACCGAGAATCCGTAAACAAAAACCCAGATCGGTTCTATCTCGTTCATGATCGAGCTCTCCGTGTTTTCAAATTAGAACACGACTAACGAAAATAGGGGCAAAGGGGCAGAGGCACAAAGTGAAAAAAAAAGCTATGGATTCTCTCGAAATAGCAAATTGAAAAAAAATAGCACACAAAACTCTGTGCCTATGTGCCTTTGCCCCTTTGTGCCTTTCATTCCTCTGCCCCTTTGCCCCTTATTCCATAAGCAATTCATCGATGCCGGCTAATGCCTCGTCAAGTTTTTCCGGCTTGGTCCCGCCGGCCTGGGCCATGTCGGGCCGCCCGCCCCCTTTACCACCCACCACGGCCGCCAGCTCGCGCACTAGGTTGCCGGCGTGAAACCGGCCGGTGAGATCCTTGGTCACCGCCGCCAGGAGAAGGGCCTTGCCCTCGCGCTCCGCTCCAAGGAGAACTACACCCGAGCCGAGCTTGTCGCGCAGCAGGTCTGCCAGCTCTCGCAGCCCCCTTGCATCGTGGCCCGAAACGCGGGCCGCGATCACCTTCACCCCGGCCACCTCCCGGGCCCCCGAGACGAGATCCTCAGTAGCATCGCGCGAGGCCTTCTTCTGGACCGCCTCGACCGCCTTCCGCAGGGTCTGGTTGTCGGCCTGGAGCCTTCGCACCTTCTCCACGATCCCCCCGGGCTGAGCCTGGAGCAACTCTGCAAGGGCCCGCAGCTCTTCCTCCTCTTTCTGTACATACTGGAAGGCGCCCTTCCCCGTGAGGGCCTCAATCCGCCGAACCCCGGCGGCCACGCCGGTCTCACCGACGATCTTGAAGATGCCGATATCCCCGGTCCTCCCGCAGTGGGTGCCCCCGCACAGCTCGGCGCTGAACTCCTCGATTCCCACCACCCGGACCTCATCGCCGTACTTCTCGCCGAACAGGGCCGTGGCCCCTCCGGCCAGGGCCTCCCGGTACCCGCGAATCTCCGTGGTCACGGGGTGGTTCTCCCTGACCTTCTCGTTCACCAGGGCCTCGACCTCTGCGATCTCCCTGGGCTTCACGGGTGAGAAGTGGGTGAAGTCGAAGCGCAGCCGCTCCGGGGCCACCAGCGATCCGGCCTGTTTGACGTGGTCCCCCAGGACGCGCCTGAGCATGGCCTGCAGGAGATGGGTGGCGGTGTGGTTGCGCCTCACCGGGGCGCGTCGGGCCGGGTCGACCCGGAGTTCCACCTTGTCCCCGACTCGGATCTCTCCGCGGGTAACATTGATCCGGTGGACGATCCAACGGCCGTCGATGCTCCTGGCGTCGGTCACCTCACCATCGCCTCCCCTCCCGTGGATCGCTCCCCTGTCTCCAACCTGGCCTCCGGCTTCGCCGTAGAATGGGGACTCCCGCACAAGGAGCTCCACGGTCCGACCCTCTGCCGCGGCCTCGGCGGGAGCGCCTTCGACGATGATGGCCTCCACCCCGGATATTGCGGTCTCGAGCTCGTAGCCCAGGAAGCTCGTCTCGACGACCCTCCCCTCCAGATCCCCAGCCGTGACGGCCCGGCTCGCTTCCTCGTCCCCCTCCCCTTTCCACGCGCTCCTCGCCATCTCGCGCTGTCCCTCCATGGACCGATCGAACCCGTTCTCGTCGAACTGTAGGCCGCGCTCGACGGCTAAGTCCCTCGTGAGATCGGCGGGAAAGCCGTAGGTGTCGTAGAGCTTGAAGATTACCTCCCCGGGCAGCATGCCCTCTCCGGCGCCCTGGATCCGCGCCACCTCGGCCTCGAAGATGCGCAGCCCCGTCTCCAGGGTGTCCGCGAATCGATCCTCCTCTGCGCCGATCATGCGGGCGAGATAGACCGCCCGATCGGCCAGCTCGGGGTAGGCCTCCCGGAACATGTCGACCACGATGCCCGAGAGCCGATGGAGGAAGGGGCCTCCGTAGCCGAGCTTTCGGCCGTGCACGGCCGCGCGCCGGATGATGCGCCGGAGCACGTACCCGCGCCCCTCGTTCGCGGGGATCACGCCGTCGGCGGCCAGGAAGGTGGCGCCCCTGAGGTGATCGCATATGATCCGCATAGAGCGCTTATCTTCCACGCTCGTGATCTCACGATCCGCGCCCCCGACCACGGCGCTCGCGATCGGGGCAAACAGGTCGGTCTCGAAGATCGTGGGCACACCCTGCAGAATCATGGCGATCCGCTCGAGGCCGGCGCCGGTGTCGATGTTCTTCGAGGGAAGCGGATCGTAGGATCCGGAATCATCCTTGTTGTACTGCATGAAGACCAAGTTCCAGATTTCGACGAACCGGCCGCATTCACAATTGGGCACACAGCGCTCGCCCAGGCCACACGGCTTGGTGGTGAGCTCGTAGTGAAGCTCCGAGCAGGGGCCGCAAGGCCCGGTCGCCCCGGGGGGGCCCCAGAAATTGTCCTTCTTGCCGAACCGGTGAATTCGGTCCGAGGGGATGCCCGCATCCTCCCAGAGCTTTATCGCCTCCTCGTCTACGGGGATCCCCTTCTCCCCCGCGATCCCCTCCTCGCCCGCAAACACGGTCGCCCAGATGCGCTCCACAGGGAGCCCGTACGTCTCCACCAGGCACTCCAGACCGTAGGCGACCGCTCCCGCCTTGAAATAGTCCCCCACGGAGAAGTTCCCCAGCATCTCGAAGAAGGTGCAGTGGGTCTCGTCCCCGACCTCGTCGATGTCGGAGGTGCGGAAACACTTCTGTACGCTCGTGAGCCGGGGGGCCGGAGGTGTGCGCTCGCCGAGGAAATAGGGCTTGAACTGCTGCATCCCGGCCGTGGTCAGGAGCACGGAGGGATCGTCCTCGGGTATGAGAGAGGAAGAGGGGACCTCCTGATGCGATCGTGACTTGAAGTAGTCGAGGAACAGCTGTCGAATTTCACTTCCGCTCTTCAAGGCTCCTCCTCAGTCTTGTCGAACTCGTCCCACCGGCTGTCGCTCTCCGAAGAGATCCCTTTGACCTTCAGGGCGAAGTCGTCGGGATTGGTGCAGTAGCTCAGGGCCTCGTCCAGGGTTATCAACTCCCGCGTGAGGAGCGACATGAGTGACTGGTCGAAGGTCTGCATCCCGTACGTGGTGACCCCGCTCGAAATAGCGGACCTGAGGTCCCGGGTCTTATCGCTATCCTCGATACACTCGCGAACGAGGGCCGTCGAGACGAGCACCTCCACGGCGGGGAGCCGGCCGGTCCCGTCGGCCCGCCGGATGAGGCGCTGCGAGATGATCCCCTTGACGATCCCGGCCAGCTGCTTGCGGACCTGGGCCTGGTGGTACGGGGGAAACATGGATGCGATGCGCACGATACTCTCCGTTGCGTCGAGGGTGTGCAGCGTGCTCAGAACAAGGTGCCCGGTCTCGGCGGCCAGCATGGCCGTCTCTATGGTCTCCAGGTCCCGCATCTCGCCCACCTGGATGACGTCGGGGTCCTGCCTGAGGGCGGCCCTGAGGGCGCCGGCGAATGAATCGGTGTCTGAACCGACCTCCCGCTGGTTGAGCACCGCCTTCTTGTCACGGTGGACGTACTCGATCGGGTCCTCGATTGTGATGATGTGGCAGTTGCGGTGGTTGTTGATCTGATCCACCATGGCCGCCAGGGTCGTCGACTTCCCGCTGCCCGTGGTCCCGGTGACGAGAATGAGGCCCCGGGGCTCGAGGGCAATCCGCTTGATCACCTCGGGAAGGTTGAGCTCCAGGATGGACTGCACCTGAAAAGGAATAAAGCGAATCACCATCCCCATAACGCCGCGCTGCTGCAGGATGTTGACACGGAATCGGCCCGTGTCCTGGATGCTGTAGGAGAGGTCGACCTGCTTGGTCTCGTTGAAGCGCATCTGCTGCCACTCGGTCATCATCCCGGAGGCGATGTTTTCAACCCACTCGGCCGTGACCGGTGGAAATGACTTGAGGGGGTAGAGAATCCCGTTTATGCGTACCACCGGGCGCAGGCCCACACGCAGGTGAACGTCCGAGGCCCCCCTGCTGATCGCCTCGATCAGAATCGCATCGAATTCTCTCATGCCCCTGCTTCCTTGCCTTTGGTTACCGGAGGCTTCAGGCCGTATTTCTCTTTGACCTTGCCTTCGAGGCGCTCCATGATGTCCGGATTGTCCTTGAGAAAGAGCTTGGCGTTTTCTCGGCCCTGCCCGATGCGCTCCTCTTCACAGGAGTACCACGAGCCACTCTTCTCCACGAAGCCGCAGCTCAGGCCGAGGTCGAGCACGTCCCCTTCCCTGGAGATCCCCTGACCGTAGATGATATCGAACTCGGCCTCGCGAAACGGCGGTGCCACCTTGTTCTTGACCACTTTGACCCGGGCCCGGTTCCCGATGGACTCGGTCCCCTGCTTGATGGCCCCGATGCGCCGGATGTCGAGGCGGACCGAGGAGTAGAACTTCAGAGCGTTCCCCCCTGTCGTGGTCTCCGGGCTCCCGAACATGACGCCGATCTTCATCCGGATCTGATTGATGAAGATCACAAGGGTCCCGGACCGGGCTATGTTTGCCGTGAGCTTCCTGAGGGCCTGGGACATGAGGCGGGCCTGAAGACCCACATGGGTGTCTCCCATCTCCCCTTCGATCTCGGCCCGCGGCACCAGGGCCGCCACCGAATCGATCACGATCACATCGATGGCACCGCTCTTCACCAGCACATCGACGATCTCCAGGCCCTGCTCGCCCGTGTCGGGCTGGGAGATGAGCAGGTCGTCGGTGCGCACCCCGAGTCGCCGGGCATAGGTCACATCGAGGGCGTGCTCGGCGTCGACAAAGGCGGCCACACCGCCTGTCTTTTGCGCCTCCGCTAAGATATGCAGGGCCAGGGTGGTCTTTCCCGAGGACTCGGGCCCATAGATCTCGACCACCCGGCCGCGGGGGATCCCTCCCACGCCCAGCGCAATGTCGAGACTGAGCGAGCCGGTCGAGATGGCCGGAATCTCACCGACCAGAGGCTCGTCCGCTCCCAGGCGCATGATCGTCCCCTTGCCGAATTGTTTTTCGATTGTGCTTACCGCCAGGCTGATCGCCCGCTCCTTGCTGTCGATTGTAGTAGCCATGCTGCCCCTCCCGACGAAGCGCGTCCCGCGGCTTCAGGCCTCGGGAGGATTTTATACGGCGCGCCTCGGAAATGAAAGTCAACAGTTTACAGGGAATCCCTTACTTTTCAAGTGTACGTATCCTAACGCGGCCGAGCCGCAACCGAAAAGATGTGTAAGCAAGGGAAAAATGGGAAATTGGGAAACGGGGAAAAGGGAAAATTTTTCAAATTTAAAGATTTTCCCCTACGGTCGAAATAACATATCCGACTTTTATCAAAGACATCGTAGGAGAAATCCTATGCAATTCAATCCCTTTCCATTTTCCCATTTTTCCCCTTTTCCTTATGCTTACACAAAGAACGCTTTTCCAGAGGCGTATAGATCGGTCCGCCCGGCTTCAGCTCGCTGCGGAACAGGACGAGCTCGGATATTTTGCAACGCCCGGCATCGAAGTCCCCTCGGCGTTCGATCCGGCGAACAAGCTCCGCCGATCCGCGCTGTGAACGGACCCGGCCGATGGTGAGGTGGCTCTTGAAGGAGCGTCCCTCCGGCGGGAAGCCGATCCCACTCAACCGTTCCTCTGCCTCCCGGTACAGCCGCTCCAGATGGCGGCGGCCCTCACCGATTCCGATCCAGACGACCCTGGGGCGCCTGAGGCCGGGAAAGGCACCCAGCCTTTCCACGCTGATCTCAAAGGGGCGGAACTCCCGGCCGACCTCCTCCATGACGCGGGCAATGTCGGCCACTCGCGCCGGGTCGATGTTTCCGAAGAACTTGATCGTGACATGTACATTCCGGGGCCGAACCCACTTCACGTCGTATTGAGGGAGGTCGAGGTCGCTGATCAGATCCTTCGCGGCCTCCCGGACCTCATCGGAGATCTCGACAGCCAGAAAGGTGCGAATCTGCCCGCCTTCCCCTGCACGTTTATCTCTGGGCATACGACTTCCTACCTCTCATCCCCACAAAAGTCACAAATGTCAAATATCAGTTCTCAACCTTGAGCCATATAAAAGCTGTTTTTTAACCACAGAGGACACAGAGTTCACAGAGAAAGGAAACATTTAAATGTAGATAATGGAACTCTCTTTTCTGACCCTCTGTGGTGAATATTTTCTTTATCCACGATTAGCCTAGTCGCTCTCCTCCCACCTCCCGTCCCACGGGAGACGGTCGATGCCGAGGAGATGGCGCCTCAGGCGCTCCACGGCCAGGGCGACGCCGAGAATCTTCGCCCGGTCATGGTCGATTCTGAGCCTGTACCGGCGATCCGATACCTTACCACCGCAATCGAGCCCTATGGCGATAGCTACGCCCTCGTCTCCGGGTTCGGCGGCTCCCCCGATCAGGGCCAGTCCGATGTCGGCCCCGGATCGCTCTCGGATCGCCCTCGCGGCCGCAACGGAGGGGGGGGCGGCCTCATGGTCCCCGATCCGGCCCACGCTTCCTCCATCTTCTTCGGCCCGAAGCATGTGGGATGCAGAGGCCCCAAAGGCCACGATTCCACCACGGAGGAAATGCCCGCTCCCGGGTGCTGCGGCCAGCCTGGCCTGTAGGAGCCCGCCGGTGAATGTCTCGGCCACGGCCAGATCCATGTCTCTATCCCTCAGGAGGAAGCCCACCACTTCTTCGAGCGAGGCTTCCCCCTCGCCATAGACACAGTCCCCCAGGGCCTGCCGGACCTTGCTCTCGGCCCGGGCCAATCTCCGCCCGGCATCGGCTGCCTCGGCGCTCCGCACGGTCAGCCCGAGGTGGCTCTCGGGAAAGACCGCCCGGTAGCTCACTTCGATCCCGTCCCGCTCCAGTCCCAGACCGGAAACGATCTCTCCGAGCTTCGACTCGGTTATGCCGAAGGTGCGCAGCCGCTTCTCGGCAGCAACCAGCCCCCCGGGGCCGACCTTTGCAAGGAGAGGGAGGAGACCAGCCCGAACCATGACCTCGAACTCCAGAGGCACTCCCGGCAAAAAGTAAAATTCGGTCTCCTCGTGCAGGACCCTGCAGCCCGGTGCGGTTCCCACGGGATTTGTAAGCACCTCGGCCCCTTCCGGAAAGAGGGCCTGTTTTTCATTGTTCCGGGTGAACTCCAGACCAGCCGAGCGGAACCGATCCCGGATCGCCTGGAGCGCCGCGCCGTCGGTCTTCAGAGGCCGTGCGAAAAAGGCGGCCGCTGCAGCCATGGTCACATCATCGGTGGTCGGACCCAGCCCGCCCGAGACGACCACCACATGGGCGCACTCTCCGGCACACGTCAAAGCACATCGGATCCTGTCAACCTCGTCTTTCACGGCGACGGTAAGGACGACTTCGATCCCCAGCCCCCGAAGGCTCCCTGCGAGGGCGGGTGTGTTTGTATCCTTCACCCGTCCGGAGACGATCTCATCGCCTATCGCCACAATGGCCGCCTTCATCAAGCCCCCCCGACCAAGGCGGCTATGATTCTCACAGCGACGTTCGCATAGACGCCAGCCACCAGATCATCCAGGACCACGGCCCACCCGTTCGAACCCTGCGGAGCGGCACCCTTCCCGGAGCCGGCCTTCCATCTCCTGTCGATCATCCCCGCCGGGAAGGGCTTGATGATATCGAAGAACCGGAAGGCGACGAACCCGGCGATCAGATAGCCGGGGAACCTGGGCACGAGGGCCATGGTCACCAGGAACCCCGCGATCTCGTCGATGACGATGCGCGAGGCGTCGTGCTCGCCGAACAGTACTTCGGCCCGTCCGGATGCCCACACCGCCAGAGCGCACAGCGCCGCCAGAGTCAGCATGAACAGGGCGGGCGACATCCGGGCGAACAGGAGAAAGATGCCGACCCCCAACACGGTTCCCCATGTGCCCGGGGCGATCGGGAGATAGCCGACACCGGCTCCTGTTGCAAAAAAGAGGACAACCCGATCGATAAAGGTCCTGTGCGATCGGTTCAGTTGCGATGGAAGATTCATCGGCAGGCCCTATTTACCTTTCCCCTATACGGCGCTTTTATCTCAACGTGTCAATAATTCCGTGATGTTAAATATTCACCCCGGCCTTGTCAACCAAAGCGGAACCGGCCGTCGTGCTCCCCTGTTACTGCCGGATCGAAAAAAGTCCGAGCCCCTATCTGGGCCGGCTCTCTCATCGACCGGATCGAACCACTGTTCTCATATTGCCATTTCTATGCTGGAGGAAAGGCATGCGCCCTGCGCCCAAGGGCAATGGAACGGATCTCGACGGCCTGTGCTGAAGCTACATTCACACCGGTTGAAAAGGGAAGGGGAACACTGTTAAATACAGAGAGACGCATATTCTACCCTAACGTTGCATAAAGACGCATGGCGGAAACGCGTCAGAGTGCGACAGATGTGGCCGCGCACAGGCTCGGACAGGCCGGAGCGTACTTTCCAGTACGTGAGGACTTGGCCGAGGCGAGCACGGCCGCAGATGGCGTGCTCTGGCGCGAGCGTTAGCGATTTCCGCCTGCGGCTTTATGCAACGTTAGGGTCTCCAGGTGCACAATATGACGGATCGACAGCAGGCAAAGATCATGGGGCTCGACCCGGGCGAGAAGACCATCGGAGTGGCCGTGAGCGATGATCTGATGATCACGGCCCAGCCGGTCGAGACTGTGCGCCGCACGACCATGGCCGGGGACCTGGATGCGCTCGAGGCGCTGGCCCGGCGCCACCGGATCACAGAGGTCGTGGTCGGCCTGCCCATCCATATGAATGGAACGAAGGGAGCCATGGCACGCAAGGCCGAGGCCCTCTCGCTCCGGTTAGGAGAACGGCTGAAGATACCGGTTGTCCTCTGGGATGAGAGGCTCTCTACGGCCGGCGCCGAGAGGTCACTCCTCGAAGCGGGGCTGAGCCGCCGCAAGCGCCGCGCCGTCGTGGACCGGGTCGCCGCGGCCCTCATCCTGCAGAGCTATCTGGATTCCCGGCGCAGACCCGGAGCTCCGGACGAATCGGCAGATACGCCGGAGCCGGGAGATGCCCCATGAAGAGGGCGATAGCCGCCCTGGCTCTAGTTTTTCTTGCGGCGGTCCTGGCCGCCGGTCTCGTCCTCCACCGCTATCTGACCCGCCCCCCTCAAACCCCGGTGATTGAAAAGGTCGTGCGGATCGAGTGGGGCAGCTCGTTCAGGAAGGCGGCGAATGTCCTGGAGGCCGCAGGAGTCATCACGCATGGAAATCTCCTCACCATCATCGCGCCTCTTCTGCGACCTGTCGAAAGAATCAAGGCAGGCGAGTACAGGTTCGACACTCCATCCTCACCCCTGTCGGTCCTGGACAAGCTCATCCAGGGAGAGGTCATCACGTACAAGGTCACCGTGCCCGAAGGGTACACGATCGCCCAGATCGCTGCGCTTTTCGAGGCATCATCCCTTGCCGACGCAGGCGAGGTGGAAACAGCCGCATCCGACCCGGAGTTGGCCGCTTCGCTGGGGCTGGAGGTGGGATGCCTCGAGGGCTATCTCTTCCCGGACACCTATTTTTTTGCACGGGGCCTTCGCACTCGTGAGATCCTTTCGGCCATGGTCGCCCGCCACAAGGAGGTCTTGGCCGAGATCCGCTCCGGAGCCGAAGCCGGAGGAGACGATGCGGAGGGGCTCTCGGACTACCAGATCCTGATCCTGGCCTCGATCATCGAGAAGGAGACCAGCGTCCCGGCCGAGCGCTCCCTCGTCTCGGCCGTCTTCCACAACCGGCTCAGGCGCGGAATCCCCCTGCAGAGCGATCCCACCGTCATCTACGGCATGGAAGACTTCAACGGAAACATCAGGCGCCGGGACCTCGAGACGCCCACACCGTACAACACCTACCTTAACCCTGGCCTCCCGCCGACGCCGATCGCCAACCCGGGCCGGGCCTCGATCCAGGCCGCCCGCAACCCCGCCACGGTCGACTACATCTACTTCGTCTCCCGGAACGACGGAACTCACCAGTTCTCGAAAACCCTCAAGGAGCACAACGAGGCGGTCCGGATCTACCAGCGTCGGGGACGGCGGCGGTAGGGCTGGAGAGACAAGTACCCATCCCCCTTGGCGGCCTTGGCCCACTTTTTCAACTGTCAACTGATGACTGTCGACTGTCGACGCTGCGCTTACGAACATGCAAATTTGCTTTGGCAATGAAGAAACATATCGTGTAAGCGCAGCTAAATCGGCCCCGTGCGCTCTCGACGCCGGCGGTCCCGGGGGAGAAGTATGCGGAAGGAGGCCCCGCCTCCTACAGTGCTCGTCACCGATATCGTGCCTCCATGCTGCTCGATAATCTTTCGCACGGTAGTGAGGTTGATGCCCACGCGCTTGGGCTTGGTCGTGAAGAAAGGCTCGAAGATGACGTCCAGGTTTTCTTCGGAAATACCACACCCCGAGTCTGCGATCTCTATGGCGATCTGATCCTCCGAGCTGGACAAATAGATCCGGACCTCGACCCGTCCGGACTCCTTGATCGCATCGATGGCATTGTGAAGCATGAACGTGAGAGAGCGAATAATCAGCTCCCCGTCCGCGTAGAGGCCCTCCGAGGGCACGATGTCCGGATGGGTGAGGTCGATCTCTATCTTATGCCTGGCGGCCCTTGCCTCCGCCTCGCGGATCGCCCGCTGGACGAGGCCGATAATCTTGTGAAAGCCATAGGCCGGCATCGGGATGTGAGCGAATTCCTCTACGTTCTTTACGATCTTCTCAAGCTTGTCGATCTCCTCCCCGATTATCGAAAGGTAGCGCTTCGCCGAGCTGTCCTCCGCCACCAGACTCTGGAGCCGGTTGGCAAAGCCACTGATCGAGACGATGGGATTTCGGATCTCGTGGGCGATCCCTTCGGCCAGTCTGCCGAGCCCGGCCAGACCTATCGATTCGAAGTAGGCCCTCTCGAGAGACTTGAAGCGATCGATGTTGTGAACGGTAAGGATGATCAGGTTGTGTTCTTCATCCTCGCCCCGGTAGAGGGAGGTGGCCAGGTAGCCAAAGATGCGGCCATTGTCCTTCCTCCGGAGCAGGGCCTCACCCTCATAAGAGCCACGGCCGAGAGTGGTCTTCAGAATGTTGGGGAGGAAGAATAATTGATCATCCTCGAGAAAAACGATACCGATATTCTGTCCAATGACCTCCTCCTCGGCATATCCGAAGAAGGCCTCTGCCGTGTGGTTGAACAGGAGGATCTTACCCGATCTGTCGCTCAGGATGATCGCATCATTGATGACATCGATGATCTCATTCAAATACTTCTTCGGCAGAGTGATCCTGGCCATTCGGGATCCTTCCCTTTGGATTTTTTCATCGAGGCTGCTGCTCGGATTGCCCAGAGGTCTTGATGAAAAAATCTAGAACTCGTCATCCCCTCCTTCCGGGAAGGAGACCTTTCGGTAGCTTCCCCGGTTATCTAGCCGCTTGAACTTGCCCTTCTCATTCTCTTCCTTCGATTTGCAGTGGACACACACTGTGGTGAAGGGCATTGCCTTGAGCCGTCCCGGCTGGATCTTCTCACCGCACTCCTCACATTCGCCGAAGGTTCCATCCTCGATCCTCTCCAGTGCGGCGTTGATCTCGGCGAGCTTGTCGCGCTCCCGCTCACCAAGCAAAAGAGTCAGCTCTCGTTCGCGCTCACTGCTTGCATGGTCGTACATATCCCCAATCTCACCCTTGAGATCATCCTTCTCGGTCTTTGCGCTTTCGCTGATCTCCTTGACCAGGTCCTCTCGCATTTTTAAAAGCTTCTCTTTGATCACTTTTGAGATCGGCTTGGTCATTTTGTCCTCACGCTGATAGAGTATTCAAGATTGGTAAAGTGTAAGCGGGTATGCATTGTACGGAAAAAGGATCTTTTGTCAACCGGCCACGTGGCCGACCAGGTCATAGGGGTGGGCCTCCGTGATCCACACGGGACTGATCTCTCCTACTCGAGGGGCGCCACGATTGATGTAAACCGACCCATCGACTTCGGGTGCCATCTGCCCGGTCCGTCCCCTGAGCAGGTGCTCGGTCTCCTCGGCAGGACCTTCCACGAGGACCGGGACCTCGTGCCCCACGAGGGAACTGTGATGGCTCAGCGAGATGGAGGCCTGCGCCTCCATGATGATTCCACGGCGCTCCTCTTTCAGGGGCTCGGGGACCTGGTCGGTGCGCCCTGCGGCCCGGGTTCCCTCCTCGGGGGAGTAACAGAAAACACCCAGATGCTCGAAGGTCGCCTCCTTAACAAAGGCGAGCAGGGATCGGAACTCCGCCTCGGTCTCACCGGGGAAGCCCACGATCAGCGACGTCCTGACGGCGATACCCGGCACCCCCTTTCGGAGCCGGTCGAGGCTCTCGCGAATCGCCCGGCTCCCACCGCTTCTTCCCATCTCACCGAGGATCCGGTCTTCGATGTGCTGAACCGGCAGATCGAGATATCGGCAGATTTTCTCCTCGCTCCGCATGATCGCGGTAAGCTCTTCGGATATCTTGCCCGGGTAACAGTAGAGGAGGCGAATCCACTCGATCCCATCGATGTCCACCAGCTTCCGGAGCAATCGCTCCAGGGCTCCCGCCTCGTCCCGATCCCTCCCATAGTCGGTGAGGTCCTGGGCCACGAGGTTGATCTCCCTGACCCCTTCGCGGGCCAGGCCACTCGCCTCGGCGACCACGGAGCCCGGGTCCCGGCTCCGCAGATCCCCCCGCACCATGGGGACCACGCAGTAAGCGCACCGATTCGCACAGCCGTCGGCCAGCTTGATGTAGGCCGTGGCGGCCGGTGCCGAGCGCAGCCTGGGCGTGGTGTGATCATACAGGAAGCGCGGATCGCCGTCGTACAGTATCTTGGTGCCGGAGGCGGGGCTCTCCAGGATCTCGTCGAGTCGGTGAAAATCTCCGGTCCCGACAAAGGTATCCACCTCGGGGAGCAGGTCCGCAATCTCCTCGCCGTAGCGCTGCACCAGGCATCCCGCGACAACGAGTCGCTCGCAAACCCCGCCCTCCTTCTGGGCGGCCAGCTCGAGGATGGTCTCGATCGCCTCTTCCTTGGCCTCTTGGATAAAGGCGCAGGTATTGACCACGATCACCTCGGCCACTTCCGGGGAGTCGGCGAAGCGACAGCCCGCGCGCCCCAGCAGACCGAGCATCACCTCGGAGTCGACCTGATTCTTCGCACACCCGAGGCTCACGAAGTAGACTTTTTTATCCAGATTAGAACCAGCCATTCAACTCAGCAGTCGTTCTTGGCAGGCCCTCGATCCCCCACCAAGCCTTAAGCCATTTCACCACTTCAGCCCCGGCGGATCGCTCACGACGACCCCTTTCGGAGGCTGAAAAATGAAGAAGTCGTCGGTCGTCTCCACCCCTGCCTCGATATCGTGGTACTCGATCCGGGTGAGGTTGCCAAGGAGGTCGCGGCTCCGGGTCTCGCGTACCTGGAAAGTCTTGGGATCGACTCCGATCCAGAGGTTCCCGATCCCTTCTTCTCCCTTGAGCGGCTCGAGCCGTAAAACGCGCATGGTCCTTCCGGGCTCGGCGGGTTCGAGGGAGATCCTGAATGTTTCGCGCAGCTTTCCGGCCCCGGAGAGGAAGGCCGCCGGGGTCTTGGAGCGGAAGGCCTCGCTCATCTTCTGTCGGTAGGCCTGACGCTCCTTGGGGAAATACATCCAGACCGTATCGTCGTCGATGAAGAAAGTCTGCTCCTCCTTGCCGCGGTACTCCCACCGCATCCGCCCCGGCTTTTTGTAATAGAGAACCCCTTCCCCCCGCTCCTCCCGTCCAAGGGCCCTGATCTCGGAGACCTGAACGAACCGGGCCCGGAAGGAGTCGATTTTGTTGTAATAGGCCTGCACGCCGTCAACGAGCCTCTTTCGCTCGGCGTCCTCGGCGCCGGGGCCGCCGGGCGCGGCAATCCCGACGGTGAGCATGCCTCCGATCAGGCACAGGGCGACAAAGGCCGGCAGGCCCTGTCTTCTCATAATCGACCTCCTAACGCGGCCGAGCCGCAACCGAAAAAGAGAATATCGAATATCGAACAAGGAATTTCGAACAGCAGAAGTAAAGAGAGATAAAGCCCATATTCTTCACTTCGATATTCTGCGGTTCCTTGTTCTGCGGTTCGATATTCATTGACTACGCGCCTTCCGTTTTACAACGGCTTCTTTACCAGGACCTCCCTGGGCTTGACCCCGTCGCTCGCACCCACGATTCGCTCCCGCTCCATTTTTTCGATCATCCTGGCGGCCCGGTTGTAGCCGATGCGCATTCGGCGCTGGATCATCGAGATAGAGGCCTGTCGCGTCTCGATCACGAGCCGCACCGCCTCATCATACTTCTCGTCAAAGACATCCTCGTCCTGATCCTCCTCCACCACCGGCGGCTTGGTGATGCTGGTGTCGTAGTCGGGCTTGCCCTGTTTCTTGAGGAACTTCACCAGCCGGGTGACCTCGAACTCGGAGACGAAGGCTCCGTGAATGCGAACGAGACGCGACGAGCCCGGCGGCAGGAAGAGCATGTCCCCTTTGCCCAGGAGCTTGTCGGCCCCGATCTGATCGAGGATCGTACGCGAGTCGACCTTCGAAGAGACGAGGAGAGAAATGCGCGAGGGGAGGTTGGCCTTTATGATGCCCGTGAGAACGTCGACCGAGGGTCTCTGCGTGGCGAGCAGGAGGTGGATCCCCGCGGCCCGGGCCATCTGCGCGAGCCGCGTGATCGCCTCCTCGACCTGCCGGGCCGAGACGATCATCAGGTCGGCCAGCTCGTCAATGACGATGACGATGAACGGGAGCTTTCCCTTGTTGTTCAGGACCACGCTCGGCTCCGGCTGCCTGGTCGCCCCATTCTCCTCGCCGCCCTCTTCCTCCCCGTCTCCCGCCGCCCCTTTCCC
>CAZFWM010000123.1:0-19627 GCA_964522545.1 uncultured Thermodesulfobacteriota bacterium | reverse complement strand
TCGCCGAACCGCTCCTGCTCGGCTCGCTCGACTTCTACAAACCTCTATTAGTTGCAGCAAGGTTTTCCATGCCGCAGTAGGTGGCTACTGCATTTTTCGGGTTTAATCCCGCCCGCATCGGCGTTTTGCGGACGGGCATTAGGCCCGCAAATATAGAGTTGTGCTGGGAGCTTTTATGGTATGTTACTTCTTCGCGCCGACCGGAGCCAGTGAGCCGGAGGCCGTCCCGGCCAGGGAGAGCGCCGCCTGATAGATCTGTTTTAGCGGGACTCCCTTTTCTTTGGCCAACCGGCGGCAGTCTTCATACTCAGGCATGATATTGAGCACTGTGCCATTCAGTTCTTCAGAGATCTTTACCCTGACCGCTCCGTAGGTCGTTTCTACTGTCTCCCACTTTCTGTGGAGCTTGTACCGGCCCACCTCTGAGCACCGCACCCCCAGGGTCGTAGTCTCTTGAAAGATCACGCCCAGCATGCGTTCGCGGTCCTGGGGAGAGGCGACCACGACGAGGGCCGTACCGGGCCGATTCTTCTTCATCTGGATCGGGGAGAGGGTCACGTCGAGGGCACCCTCCTCGAAGAGGCGGTCCATGAGATGATCGAAGATCTCCGGGTTCATGTCGTCGAGATGGCTTTCGAGAAGGAGGACGCGATCCTGCTCGAACCGCGCCAAGGGATGGCCCAGCACCACGCGAAGCATATTGGGGGCCTCGTCGCTGCGGCGGCTCCCCACGCCATAGCCGATCCGGTCGATCCGCATCCGGGGCATCTCGCCGAATCCCTTTGCCGTGGAGGCCAGGATGGCGGCTCCCGTGGGAGTGACGAGCTCCGAATTCCTAGCGCCCCCGGAAACCGGAACGCCCTTCAGAAGCTCGAGGGTGGCCGGTGCCGGCACAGGGATCCTTCCGTGGCGCACCTCGACGAATCCCCGCCCCAGAGGCAGGGGAGAGGCAAAGACCTCCCCGACTCCGAGGAGGCCCAGGGCCACGGCGACCCCGACGATATCGACTATCGAATCCACGGCGCCGACCTCGTGAAAGGCCACATCCTTCACGCGGCACCGGTGCACCTTCGCCTCGGCCCGGGCCAGCCTGGAAAAGATCGCCTTGCTGGTGCGCTTCGCGGCCGGATCGATCCCGCTCGCGTCTATGAGATCGACGATATCCCCGTAGTGCCGGTGATCGTGGGGAGCCTCCGCCACGTCGACGCGCACCCGGAGCCCGGCTATGGAGTGGCGCTTCTCGCGCCGAACCCGGATCGAAAAGCCGTCCAGACCGAGCTTGTCGAGCTCGGCACAGAGGATCTTACGCGACAAGCCAAGATCTAGGAGCGCGCCCAGGGCCATGTCCCCGCTGATCCCAGAGAAGCAATCGAAATAAGCGATCAATTCAGTCTTCTTTCCAGCCACTTTGTGCCTCAATCTCCTGATCACGCGCGGTTGATCAGGCTTGCCACGTACCCCGCCCCGAATCCATTGTCGATGTTGACCACCGTCACCCCGGAGGCGCAGGAGTTGAGCATGCCGAGCAGTGCCGAAATTCCGCCGAAGCTGGCTCCGTAGCCGACACTCGTCGGCACGGCGATCACGGGCCTGGCGACCAATCCCCCCACCACGCTCGGAAGCGCCCCTTCCATCCCGGCCGCCACGATCACCACATTGGCCGAGAAGAGGAGGTCCGAGTGATGCAGCAGCCTGTGTATCCCGGCCACGCCCACGTCGAAGAGGCGATCCACCTCGCTACCCATGAGCTCGGCCGTGACGGCCGCCTCCTCGGCGACAGGTATGTCCGAGGTCCCGGCCGTGACCACCAGGATCCTCCCCTTGCCCCTTTCCTCGACCGGACGGAGAATGAGTGCCAGGGCACTGGCCGCCGGGTAATGGTGCGCTTCGGCATGGGCCGCGCACACGGCGGCGGCCTTGGCCTCGTCAATCCTGGTGACCAGGACATTGTTCCCATTGCGCTTGACCGCGCCGAGAATGGCGATCACCTGCTCGGCCGTCTTACTCTCGGCCAGGACGACCTCGGGAAAACCCTGCCTGAGGTGGCGGTGGGTATCGATCTTGGTGTGTCCGAGATCCTCAAAAGGAAGGCGCCGTATCTTCTCCACTGCGTCTTCCACGTTCTCATCGCCCCGCCTCACAGCTTCAAACAATTCCTTCAACTTTGCTTCGTCCATTTCAGCGCACCTCGACTCTGACCTCGCCGACGCTCCGTCGATCTGATTTCGTGACGGTCAGCACGAGGTCTTTGAGCTTCAATATGTCCCCCACTGCGGGAATTCGGCCGAACCGATCGAGGATGAAACCACCCAGAGTCTCATAATCCCCTTCGGGCAGCTCGAATGGGAGGACCTCATTTATCATGTCGATCTCCATGCGGGCGTTGATGACGTACCGGTTCTCCCCTTCCATCCGATACATCTGTCGGACCTTGTCATGTTCATCCTCGATCTCCCCGACGATCTCCTCGAGGATGTCCTCCACAGTCACGATTCCCACCGCCCCCCCATACTCGTCCACCGCCACGGCCATGTGGTTCCCTTCCTTCTGGAAGCGAAGGAGCAGATCGTCGATCCTCTTGGTCTCGGGCACGTAGGGAACCGTTCGGATGAGTGAGCGAATGTCGGGCAGATCGTCCGGGGCCGCGAGCAGGTCGAAATTGGTCAGTATGCCGATGATATTGTCTACGCGCTCTCTGTAGACCGGAAGCCGTGAGAAAGCCTTCTCGTTCATCAGATCGAGCGCCTCTGCCATAGTGGTATCTTCGTTCACGGCGGCCACATCAATGAGCGGGATCATCACCTCTTCGACCGTGGTCTCGGAGAAGCTGAAGATGCGCCGGATCATGGTTCGCTCTGCCGGCTTCAGGTCGCTACCCGGCCCACGCTTCCTGAGTATCTCATCCAAGGATTCCCGGGTGATGAAGGGACTGCCCGGGCCGTCACCTCTGACCCCAAGAATCCTGAGAATTCCATTGGCAATCCATGTTACCACGACGAGGACCGGGTGGATGACATACGAAGCGAAGTGCAGCGGAAAAGCGACGCGCGGCGCTATCGAGTCCGCTCGTTGCTGGAATATGCTCTTGGGTATGATCTCGCCGAAGATCAGAAGGAGCGGGGACATCACGGCCAGAGTATAGAGCTCACCGACGAGTCCGGGGAAGGCTTTCCTCATGAGAAGAGTGGCCAGGATCGTGCTCGTGACCACCGAGATGTTCGTGCCCACCAGCGTGGTGCCGAGCATCCATTCGGGCTTCTCCATGAAGCGCTCAACCAGCTTGCCTCCCCGAGAGCCCTTTTCGGCGAGCTGCCGTATCTTCAGCCTGTCCGCAGAGACCATGGCGATCTCCGATCCGGAGAAAAAGAACTCCGAGGCCAGGCAGAGAGCGATGATGATGAGTGGAAGGATGAATTCCATTTATTCCTCAATCATCCCGGCCTGAAGTATCCGCTTCAGTACTGGACCGTTCTTGGTCCTTTTCATCTTTCCCTCTCTCTTCGCCCCGGTCCGCCTCGATTTCGGGAAGAAGCGCCGGCGCAGGCTCCAATCCCAGGCGTCGAACTTCGATCTGCTCGATCTTGGTCCCTGTGATGCTTCTCACCTGGAACCGGTAGCCCTCGATCTCGATCGATTCACCCTGAACCGGGAGTTTACCGAAGCGGTTGAACACGAGCCCTCCGATCGTGTCGGAGCTCTCGTCTTGGAATTGAGCTTCTGTTATCTCGTTGAATTTTTCGATGGGGAGCCTGGCCGATACGAGAAAGGAGCCGTCCTCCAGGGTGTCATAGAGTGTCTCTCCGACTTCGTCCTCGTCGATGATCTCTCCGAAGAGCTCCTCTAGGAGATCCTCCATGGTCACCAGGCCGGCAATCCCCCCGAATTCGTCCACCACGATGGCCATATGGATCTTTTTCGAGCGGAACTCCCGGAACAGCTCGTCGGCCTTCTTGGTCTCCGGCACGAAATAGGGCGTTCGGGCCAGTCGCGCCAGCTCCTCCGGAGACTTGACGCCGGGCTTCTTGTACGGGATCAGGTCATTGGCGTAGAGGATGCCTATGATGTTGTCTTTGTCGCCTTCGTAAATAGGGATCCTGGAAAAGTGCTCCTCCGTGATATTCTGGAGGACCTCACTAAAGGGCATATTCTCCGGGAGGCTGAAGACGTCCGCCCGCGGGGTCATCACGTTGGAGGCGATCCTATCTCCGAACTCGAAAACATTCTGGATGAGCTCGCGCTCTGAAGGATCGAGAATCCCGTCCTTTTCCCCCATGTCGACCAGGGTCCTCAGGTCCTCCTCCGTGATCACTCCCCTACCTTCCGTTCCCTGTGGCTCCTCGCCGACGGCCAGGTCGACGATCCGCCCGAAGAGGGTCTTGATAAGCCACCTGACGGGAAAGACGGCCCGCGCAAAGAGTTCGATGGGTAGGGCGACCGTGCGGGCGAATGCCTCGGAGCGCCTGACGGCCAGGGTCTTGGGGGTTATCTCTCCGAAGATCAGGAGCAGGGGGGTCACGATTGCCGTAGAGACAAGGGTCACAAAGAGCCACCGATCGGGGCAACCGGCTGCCTGGCCCGCGCCCTTCCCGGGGCAGAGGATCCCCTGCAACGCGGCGGCGGAGAGGATCGAGATCGAGATGTTGACCAGCTCGTTTCCGATCAGGATCGAGATGAGCAGACGCCTCGGCCTGCTCAGGAGCGAGGAAACACGGTCCCTTGAAAGGAGGTCCTCTTCAGCCCCCGGCTCTTCTTCGAGCCTTCGCAGCCGAGTTCGGCCAAGGGAAAAAAGGGCCGTTTCCGTGCCGGAAAAAAATCCCGACAGGAGCAGAAGAAGGCCTATCAGTGCGAACCTTATGACAAGGGGATCAATGTCCAATGGTCTGACTTGTATGTAAGTACCTTCGTCCGAGGAAAAGGCTTTCTTTCATGGGGCCTCGTCTTCGTAATCCGAATAGAGCCGGCGCCTATGCCTCGCCAGCCTCTTCTGAGGCCTCCAGCGCCAGCGGGAGGATGTCCTTCATATCGTCCGCGAAATGGAACCGAATCTTACGCCTGATCGACTTGGGTATGTTCACCACGTCCTTGCGGTTCTGCGCCGGGAGAACAACCGTATCCATTTTTGAACGCAGAGCCGCCAGGACCTTCTCTTTAACCCCCCCTACGCCCAGGATTCTTCCGCGGAGCGTAATCTCTCCCGTCATCGAAAGGTCGTGGCGAACCGGCCTGCGGGTAAGCGCGGACATCAACGCCGTGGCCATGGTGACACCGGCGGACGGCCCGTCTTTGGGAATCGCTCCCGCCGGCACATGAATGTGTATGTCGCTCGTGCCGATAAAATCCTCATCGATCCCGTACTCGCAGGCAATCGAGCGCGCATAGGTGAGGGCCGCCTGGGCGCTCTCCTTCATCACGTCGCCGAGATGTCCGGTGAGGGTGAGTTTCCCTCGGCCCTTGACGATGGAGGCCTCTACGGCCAGGATCTCTCCACCCGCCTGGGTCCAGGCCAGCCCCGTGGCTACGCCGACCCGATCGCCCCCGATCTCTTCTTCGGGAAGGAACCGCGGAACGCCCAGGTATCGGTGGAGGTTCCCCGAGGTGACCTGCATCGAGTGGGAATCGCCCTCGGCGATCCGCCGGGCGATCTTTCGGCAGACCTTTGCGACCTCACGCTCGAGGTTTCTCAGCCCCGACTCCTTGGTGTACTGGTTGATGATGGTGTAGATGGCCCTGTCCGACAGGCCCAGGTCCGTCTCTGTGATGCCGTTTTCCTCGATCTGCCTCGGAATGAGAAAACGCCTCGCTATCTTGAGCTTCTCCGCATCGGTGTAGCCGGGCAGCGTCATGATCTCCATCCGGTCCTTGAGGGCCGAAGGAATAGGATCGGTCAGGTTGGCCGTTGTGATGAACATTACATTCGAGAGATCAAAGGGAAGATTGAGATAGTGGTCGCTGAATGCGTAGTTCTGTTCCGGGTCGAGAACTTCGAGCAGCGCGGCTGAGGGATCGCCCCGGAAATCCATGCCGATCTTATCGACCTCGTCCATCATGAAGACCGGATTATTGGATCCGGCCTGCTTGATTCCCTGGATGATCCGGCCGGGGAGCGCCCCCACATAGGTTCGCCTGTGCCCCCGGATCTCCGCCTCGTCGCGCACGCCGCCCAAGGAGATCCGAATGAACTTACGGCCCATGGCCCGGGCGATGGAGCGGCCCAGCGATGTCTTTCCCACTCCTGGCGGCCCGACAAAGCAGAGGATCGGCCCCTTCATCTGGTCCTTGAGCTTCCGGACGCTGAGGTACTCCAGAATCCTCTCCTTCACCATATCCAGGTCGTAGTGGTCCTCGTCCAGGACCTTCCTGGCCTGGAGGATGTCGAGATTGTCGGGCGTGGGCCGGCTCCACGGGAGAAGGACAAGCCAGTCGAGATAAGTGCGAATGATCGAGGCCTCGGTCGACTCGGCGTGCATGGCATCGAGACGGCGGACCTGCTTGTTCGCCTCCTCTTCCACTTCCTCCGGCATCTTGGCTTCCTGGATCTTCTGGCGTATATCCTCGATCTCCTCGGCCTTCTCGTCGATGTCCCCAAGCTCGCTCTTGATGGCACGAAGCTGTTCGCGCAGGAAGTACTCACGCTGCATCTTCCCCATCTCTTCACGGGCCTGATCCTGAATCTTGGCCTGCATGGTGGAAACTTCAAGCTCGCGGCTGAGGATACTGTCCACCTCCTTGAGCCGGTGGAAAGGATCGAGCATCTCGAGGACGGACTGGGCTTCCTCGATCTTGAGACGAAGGTTTGAGCAGACCAGATCGGCGAGGATGCCGGGATCGTTGATGTTGTCGGTGATGGTCAGGATCTCCTGGGGGAGGTTCCTGAGCGACAGAATCCGCTCGATCTTCTCCTTGACGTTTCGTATCAGAGCTTCGATCTCCAGGGTAACTTCTTTGATCTCTAAGTCGATGACCGGCTCGATTCGCACTAGGAACATCGGATGCGTGCGCAGGTACTCTCGAATTCGGGCCTTGGTGAGCCCCTGGACCAGGAGCTTGACCCGGCCGTCCTGCTGCTTGAGCATCCGTACGATCATCGAGATCGTGCCCATGGTATAGATATCGTCCGGCGAGGGATTCTCTATTTCAGCGTCCTTCTGTGTGCCGATCATGATGAGGCGATCCCGTGCCAGGGACTCGTCCACCGCCCGGATAGAGGTATCCCTGCCGACATGCAGGGGGAGCGTCATGTAGGGGTATACAACGATGTCGCGCACGGGCAGAATATTGACGCGCCCGGGGATCTTCACCTCATCCCTGACGTCATTTTCTTGCATTGAAACACCTCTCGTTATGAAAGCATTCATGTGTTGTATAGAACTGGAGCATGAATTTCAATTTGTGCTCCAATTCTATAGTATATCGATTCGCCTGGTGGTTCCCCGCTTTTCCGGGACACGGGGGAGTTTTACCCGCAGAACGCCCGCTTCCAGCTTGGCTTCGAGCTTGGAGCTGTTCACAGACGTGGGGATCTTGATGACACGCTGGAAGCCTCCTCTCTGACGCTCCATGATCAGGAACTTGCCCGCTTCCTGCTCTTCAGCTACATCTCTGTTCCCTTCGATGATCAATACGTCGTCCGTGATGTACAGCTGCAGGTCATCGCGGCTGAATCCCGGCACTTCAATCGCTATGAAGAGGTCGGTCTCCGATTGATACAGGTCTACAATGGGGCCGAGCTCCCTCCCTGTGTTCTCGGGTGATGCATGCTCGTATTCGAAAAGGAATTCGAAGAGCTTGTTCACCCGATTCTTGAAGTACTCCAGCCTCTCCCTCGGGCTTCTGGGCAAAGGGGCCATCCAGTTTCTCCTCTTTGATTACCGTTATTCATAATCGCCGTCGTCCTTATGTCTGTTCTCTTCTGGGAGGAGGACGAAGACGAGCATGGCTGTGCTTGGTTCGATTTCGCATTCTTACCCATATCGTATCATCTTATCAATTGATCTGCACGACCCTTCGGTTCTGAACGGTCAATAGAAAGAAGGACTTTTCGACCTCACCTCCGGGGCCGAACGATGTAGAGCCGGTGGACCCGGGATAATCATGCACAGAGGCGAGCCCATTGCGCAACTGGGCCCTTGTCCTGGCACTGGTAGTATGGATCACATCGATCATCATTCGGACGGAATCGTAGGCCAGGGCTTCCAGCAGCCCCGGTTCCTGGTGGAATTCACTCCGAAAGCGATCGAGAAATTCGTGTACGGCAGGCAGGGGGCTCTCCAGGAAAAAGCCGTCTACGAAGACCGCCTCCTGGAGGTAGTCACCCGCCATGGCGGCCAGCTTGGGGGAGTTCCAGCTATTCGTCCCCAGCAGCGGAATGCCGGTGACCTCATAGAATGTGAGTTGAGGCGCTATCAGGGCGATGGTCTGATACGTATCCGGGAGGAAAAGGGCGTCAAAGGGGAGCAGGTCCTGTAGGGTCTCTTCTTCAAGCAGCTCTTCGTCTACGCCTTCCTCGCCCTCGGCGGCAATCCGCTCCGGGATCGCCTCTTCCCTCTCCGATTCTTCTCCGGTCTTCTCCTCTTCCCCTGCGGATTCTTCTTCTGTCTCTTCCTCTTCCTCCAACATCCTCGTCCAGAACTCCTCTCCGGCGAGGGTGTGGATCTCAGAGGCAAAATCGGTCTGGCCCGGCGGATAGGCCACGGCGGCCGTCAATTCCCCCCCGGACCCGACGACATCATCGAGGAATGTCCGCGCCAGGTCGTTTCCGTACCGGTCTTTCGGGTAGAGAATTCCGAACCGGGTGGCCTCCAGGGTTTCGGTCGCGTACTCGACCAGGGATCGAACCTGCTGGGTCTCGGTCACGGCATTCTGAAAGATGTAATCGCCCACGGCGGGAATCTCCTCCTTCCGTGCGAGGGTAATCATCGGGATTCCAAGATCCTGCGCGCGCCGTGACGTCTCCATCGTGGTCTGACTCAACATAGGGCCGATGATTCCGATCACCTCTTCGTCGCTGTCCAAAGATTCAACGGCCCTCACCGCGACATCCGGATCGCCCGCTGAATCCTTCACCACTAGCGTTATCGCCCTCTCCTCCTCCAAGGGATTGAATACGTACGCCCCCAGCTGGAGGGCGAGCAAGGCCTTCTGACCAAAGGCCGCATACTTACCGGTAAGCGGGAGTATACAGCCGATCACGTCGGGTGCTACCCCCTCCATTTGGTCGATGGCATCGCGCAGCGCGTCGATCTCCTGAGCGAGCCATGCTTCTTGCCCCCCCTCTTCAATCCTTGCAAGGAGAGTTCTCGCTCCTTCAAAGTCACCCTCCTCGAGGTAGTGATTCGCGAGAGCGCACCGGGCGAGGTCTCTGGAAAAGGAGTCCGTGAATTTCAGGATCACCTCGTTGAGGTCGCCTGGAGTCAACTCTTCCCGGAGGAGACGTTTGATCCTGTTCTCCACGCTTGCGCGCTTCACTTCCGGGACCGCCTGCAATGATCTGAGAAACCACTCCAGGGCTTCGGTCTTTCTATCGAGCAGGGCGTAAATCTCCCCTATATAGTAGAATGCGCTCGAGCGCAGCGGGCGGTCCGCTCCGGTGTCGAGTACCGCCTGAAGCCCTTCCAGGGCGCGAGGGTAGTTCCCGCACCGGTAGTCGCACAGGGCTTTATAATATAGGGCCCTGGCCAGCCCCTCTGTCCCTCCGAACTCGATAGCGGTTTGAAACGCCTCCCGTGCATCCTCGTATTCCTCGAGTCTGTAATGACTTAGGCCTATGAAAAAGTGGGCACGCCGTGCTGGAGAGGTATCCGGATATTCTATCGTCAGGAGGGATAATTCTTCTAGGGCCTCGCGAAACGATCTCCCCTCGTACAGGGCCACGGCTTTATCATAGATGGCCTGCGCTTTTTCCTCCTGGCCGCTGAGAAGGGTCCTGCCCGCCGTGCAGGCCATGAGGCCGAGCGCCGGGATGACGAGTACCGAGAATATCGCCATCCGTCGCCGATGCCCTGAATTTGTCATATCGCTCCGATGGATGTCTGTTCGAAAGCCTCACTTCGCTCCGATGATCCGGGCTCCCATATCTGCCTCCCTGTCCAGGTCCCCAAGCGAAACAAGATGCTCTCTGAAAAGAACGATTACCATGATCGAGAGGACCTTTTCAAGCACGGCCGACGGTCCGGCCCGGCGCTCACGGATCCGTGCCGGATCAGGCATGGAAAACTTCCCGCACCTTCTTCTTAAACCTTTTGCTCACAGTATCGCTCCCCTCCTCAACGGCCTTGGCGAATTGTTCGATGAGCTCTTGCTGTTCCGGCGTGAGGTCCGTGGGTGTCTCCACGATGAGCTTGACGAACAGTTCACCGCGCTCGCCATCAAGCAGGCTCGGCATTCCCTTGTCGTGGACTTGAAAGATCCTACCGCTCTGTGTGCCAGCGGGCATCTCGATTTTGACGGGACCGTAAAGAGTGGGGACCTCGAGATCGGCCCCGAGGGCCGCCTGGGGAAACGATATACGTGCCTCGCAGTGAAGGTCGTCCTCGACTCGCGAAAAAACAGGGTGATCTTCGATGCTCACAACGACATACAGATCGCCCGGATCTCCCCCATCCATGCCCGGCATGCCGCGGCGACGCTGCTTGAGGCGTGTCCCGTTATCTACGCCGGCAGGGATCGTGATCTCCACCTCTTCCTGGACATCGACGGCTCCCCCGCCGAAGCAGCGCGGGCACCGCTCGGTGATCACCCACCCTGGGCCGCCGCACTTCTCGCACTTCTTTCTGATGGAAAAGAAACTTCCCTGAAGGGTGATTCGGCCGCTGCCGCCGCAGTGGGGGCATTTCTTCGGCCTGCTTCCCGGCCGGGCCCCGCTGCCGCTGCAATCCGGGCACGTGCTGCGGCGGGGAACGCGGATCGTCTTCTTGCCCCCCAGGGCCGCCTCTTCAAGGTCGATCTCGAGATGGTACCGGAGATCGGCACCGCGGCGGGTCTTCACCCTTTCGCCGGCCCGTGTGAGGATCTCTTCGAAAATGTCTCCGAGCCCGGCTTCGTAGACACCCTCCCCCCCTCCCCTCTTTCCTCCCCTTCTGGCCGCGTCCAGTCGCTCCCTGTCATACTGCGCACGCCGGACCGGATCGCGGATGACCTCGTAGGCCTGGATCAATTCTTTAAATTTCTCTTCACACGTTGGGTCGTCAGGATTTCGGTCGGGGTGAACGAGGACTGCAAGCCGCCGGTAAGAGTGCTTGATTTCATCCTCCGTCGCCTTGTGGTCTACTTCGAGGATCTCGTAGAAATTTCGCTGTTCCACTACACGCCTTTCACGGCGCTATCGGAGGGGAAGTCGATGGCCTAATCAGCGACCACCTGCAGAGAAGGTGGTATGAGGAAAGCCCCTGGGAGGGGCCGTCGAGCTTGGTCGCCATCCTATGTTCCCTGGTCGCTGATTTTTTTTGGAGAATTTTGACGCAAGGAATCCTTTGAAATAAAAGGACCTCTTTCTCTATCTATCCTCATACAACACTTCTCTTTTCCTCTCTTTCATGGTTGATCCTATTCGCTATTCTTAAAAAAATACTTTTGTCCTTCTCAGCTTCCTTTCCAAATATTCAATTAGCATAACCTACAACAATCAAGCCGTTCATGAGCCAAAATTCTCCAAGGGATGAATCCGTAACAATCCACCGGCTTTGCTGGTGGATTGTTACGGATTCATGATCCGGTGCCCCTCTTCTCCTCGCCGGCCTCCTCTTTCCGGTCCTCCTGTTCGGGGGGGCCTTTGGCGATGACCACCTGGGTGGGGCGAAGCAGGCGGCCGTGAAGGGTGTACCCCTTTTGCATCTCCGAGACGACTTCATTTCCCTCGTGGGCATCGCTGTCGACCAGGGCGATTGCTTCATGAAGAGTCGGATCGAAAGATTGGCCGACCGCCTCGATCCCTTTCAGGCCGAACCGCTCCATGGCCCGGAGGAGCTCCTCCAGGGTTATCCGGATTCCCTCGTGAATCCCCTTTCCATCTTTGCCGTCCTTGGAGTGCTCCAGGGCCCGATCGAGATTGTCCAGCGTGGGGAGTATTGCGCGAAGGATCTGGTCGGTCCCGAACTTTGCCATTTCGGACTTATCCCGCTCCGCACGCTTTTTGAAGTTGTCGAATTCAGCGCCAAGCCGCAGCAGCTTGTTCTCGAGCTCCGCAATCAGGTCACCCGGCTCCGCTTCCGAAGGCGCCGCCCGCTCTCCCTCTTCTGGGGTTGCAGGACCTTTTTCCACTTCTCTCTCACCCTCTTCCCCGGGAGGCCCATTCACATTCTGCCCGGCCTCTCTTGCCGCCTCGTCCGGGCCGTCCTCTATAGGGATCTCCACGGGAATTGCCTGTCCGCCCTGATCCTCACTCTCGGGCGGCCCGGCCTTCTGCTGCTCGTTTCCCGAATCATTCATCTTCGACATCACCCTCCGGCTAGCTCTCTTCGAGAATTTTGTTCAAACGGCTGGCTGTGTAATCCACGATCGGTATGATCTTAGAGTAGTTCATGCGCATGGGCCCTATGACGCCAAGGGCGCCCACCAGGGTGCTTCCCTTGCTGTACGTGCTCGCGATCAGGCTGCAGTCCTTCACCTCGGGAATCTCGATCTCGGCTCCGATGTAGATCTGTATGCCCTCGGCCGCACTCGCTTTATCCAACAGCCGGATCAATAGGCTCTTTTCCTCAAATGCCTGGAACAAGGCCTTCATCTTCTCTAAATTGCTGAATCCCTGGGCCCCGATGATGTGACTCTGACCCTCGATGTACACCTCGTCGAAAGAGCTGTCGTCCAAGGCCTTCCGGCTCAGGGACAGGGCCTTGGAGAGCAGCCAATCATAGCGGACCTTATCTTTCTCCATCTCGGCCAGAATGATCTCCTTGACCTCTCCCAGGGAGGCCCCGGTCAGGAGGCTGTCGAGATAGTTCGCCATCCGCTGGAGCTGGTCCTGGCTGAAATCGACGTCATCCAGTATGATCTTGTTCTGGACGATCCCCGACCGCGTAACCAGGATGACCAGTATTCGGTTGTTGCTGAGTCTCACGAAATCGATGTGGCGAAATGTGGTGGTCATCAGCCTCGGGGCCAGGACAACCCCGGTGTGGTGAGAGAGAAAGGAGAGAATGCGGGAGGTCTCCTTGACCGCCCCGTCCACCCCCGGCTCGGAAATGCTGTACTCCTGCTCGATCGATTCCTGCTCGGGCTTGCTCAGCTTCCGGACCTTTATCATACTGTCTACATAGAAACGATAGCCCTTGTCCGTGGGAACCCGGCCCGCCGATGTATGGGGCTGCTCTATCAGCTCCATCTCCTCCAGATCGGCCATCACGTTTCGCACGGTGGCCGGGCTGATGTCGAGGTCGTACTTTTTCGTGATCCGGCGGGAACCCACTGGATTGCCGGTCTCGATGTACTCATTTATAATGGCCCAGAGAATCTTCTGGCTCCGCTCGTTCATGAGATCCTGCATTTGCCTCACCCGAAAAATAAGAATACAGCGAAGTGGGAAAAAACTGGGAACAGAAAAAATTAGCACTCTTTGATATGGAGTGCTAAAATAATCAGTAACAATCTTAGCGGTTTTTGTCAAGGCAATCCGGTCTAAACGGTTCGTGGGCGGCGGGCCTTTGGCGAGGCCCGTGACAGTTCCAGCCAAGGGTGTGAGCACTTTAAAGACTTTCATCGCAACATCTTCGCGACTTGCGTAGATGTGGTGCGAATGTCACACACTCATTGTGTAAGGAAAGGGAAAAGGGGAAAAAGGGGGAAATGGAAAAAATTGAAAATATTTTCCCTGTTTCCCAATTTCCCATTTTTCCCTTGCTTACACATCTTTTTGGTTGCGGCTTCGCCGCATTAGGAGACAAAAGAAATGCCGCGCATATTGATCGATGGCAAGCCCTCCGAGCTTCTGTCCAACGGCGAGACGATCCGTATCGAGGCCTCAGCTGTCCGCTACCTGCGGGCCGTTCTACGACTTCGCGTCGGCGATGGATTGATCCTTTTCGACGGCCGCGGCACAGAGTACGAGGGCCGGATACGGGAGGCCTCGACAAAGTCCGTGCTGGTAGAGATTCTCGGTTCGAAGCGCCCGGACCGGGAGCCCGGGCATCAGGTCTTCCTTGCCCAGGCCCTCCCCAAGGGGAGCAAAATGGACTTCATAGTCCAGAAGGCGGTCGAGCTCGGCTGTTCCAGGATACTTCCCTTTACCTCTTCGCGCACTGTGCCCGCACCCGATTCCCATTCCGGAGAGAGGCGCATCGGCCGCTGGCGCAAGATCGCCCTGGAAGCGACGCGCCAGTGCGGCCGGATCGAGGTCCCCCCGGTCGACCCGATCGCCCCATTCGAAAGCGTCCTGGAGGTCCTAGGAAGCTGCGGCGGCTACCTGCTCTGGGAGGGGGCCGACAGGCGGCTCCGGGAGCTCTCTCCAACCGCCAGCGGCCCCATCACAATAGCCGTGGGGCCCGAAGGGGGATTCACAGAGAAAGAGGTACACAAAGCCCAGGCTGCAGGCCTCATACCGGTATCGCTCGGCCCACGCATCCTCAGGACCGATACGGCAGGCCTGGCAGGGCTGAGCATCATCCTCTACATGCTAAAGGAGCTGGGCTGACCTTTTTCTCATCCAATGCGTATGAGAGAGAGCAAAATATGTAAAGCTACTCTTGACAACTGAAGCCCTTATTCGCTACTTTTGTCTTTACGCCGAGATAGCTCAGTCGGTAGAGCAGGGGACTGAAAATCCCCGTGTCGACGGTTCGATTCCGCCTCTCGGCACCAAAAAAAGGAAAAGGGGGTACGGAGATTCCGCAACCCCTTTTTTTCGTCATTATGACCATAAATTTCATTTTAGCCGCAATTTTTTTATATAATCCGATGCGCTGATGTGATATCTTTGATACCAATCTGATATGTTGAATCCAGAAATCCCGAAAACAATTTTTTTAAAGAAATCGCTCGAATCGGGCTATCCACTCCCAGAGGACGTGGCATTACGCCTGATTCGTGGCTTCGCCACCGAGATATTAACTGCATTCTATCAGGCAGAGTCTAAAACTCTGACCACGCCCAAAGGAATTGGCTTTCATTTTGCATCAAAATCTTCACTAATCGAACACCAACGTGGCCGAGCCGCAATCGAGTCACAACTCCCCCACCAAGGCCCTCTCCCGGGAAGGGAGAGGGATCACGTGAGAGAAGGGATTCAAGGGTATCGCAACGGCCCCGGTCTTACATCTACGCAGAAAACGTAGATGTTGCGATGAAAGTCTCTAGCCCTCGTGCGCGACTGCGCGCGCAAGAGGTGGCCCCTTCGGGGCATATTGCCCGTAGGGGCACGGAATGCCGTGCCCCTACAGATCGCATCGAAAGCAGTTGGTAACACATTGATTTCATAGTTGCTTTCGGCGTTCTTACCAACATGTTGGTATCTTTGAGCGCCTAAGTGCCTAAACGACAATGAACTTCAGAAGGCATGGAGGATGCAATCGATGAGACGAACATTCTTTTCTTTAGTCGTAATTATTCTCTTCTTTTCAAACAGTCCAATAGCATTTGGAGGGCCCACTGTCTATCCAACAGGAGTGACGATTTACGACCCTGAGCATGCTTATCAAGGCTACACTCTTTTCGTTCCTATAAAATATCTCGGTTTTGAGGATGTCAAATTGATCGATATGCAAGGGAATACCGTACATACTTGGGATATGAGTCCCGTCGACATCGATTACCTCAGGCCGCTGCCGAACGGTAGTTTTGTGGGGCTCAGCCCACTTCAGGACTGGCTCGTAGAAGTTGATTGGGATGGTCAAATTGTCTGGGATTATCACAAGGATGGCGTAGATTTGCACCACAATTGGCAGAAGCTCGATAACGGGAATTACCTGCTCTTGGCGCACGAGAGAAAGTGGATACCATCTTTTAGCATGAAGGCATTCAAATATGATTATTACATAGAGATAACCCCCGAGCACGAAGAAGTTTGGAGATGGAATACCTGGAATCATCTATATGAATTTGGATTCAGCGTAGAAAGTCTGCTTTATATCTGGCCACCCAAAGTCGTATACTTTTTTCCAGATTTTACTCATTCAAATTCGATCCAGGTCTTGCCGCCTAACCGGCATGAAAGTGATCCCGCGTTTCAAAGGGGAAATATCTTAATAAGCCAGAGAAACACCAATATTATCTTCATTATTGATAAGGATACAAAGGATATCGTATGGCAGATCGGCCCTGATGATAACCTGACCATTGGACAACACGATGCCCATATGATTGAGCAAGGGATGCCCGGAGCGGGCAATATTCTCGTCTTTGATAATGGCGGCGCCGCTGGCTATCCAATGCAGTATCGACAATATTCCCAAGTGCTTGAAATCGATCCTACAGAAAAGAAGGTCGAATGGAAATACACGGCCGCTAAAGGGTGGAGACCGAATACTACGTTCCACAGTGCTTACATCTCAGGAGCTCAGAGATTACCCAACGGAAACACCCTGATCACGGAGGGATCGTCAGGCCGGATCTTTGAAGTTACTGAAGAGGGGACCACTGTCTGGGAATACATAGAGGCCAATCCTCCGATGGAAATTTTCAAAGCCTATCGGATGGAGTATGACTGGCCGCCGGTCGCGCTCGACTAGCTCCACCATCCATGCCGCCCAGGTCCGAGGTCCTGCCAGTAGCGGACTCGTGTGGAGAATTAGCTGAAGGACGAGAAATAATCACACCGTATCGATTCTACTCCACGAAGCGGATCTCATGACCATCCCTGCAGAACCTGCCGCGACAGTAGCCTTGCTCCGGTGCCCCGACTACGAATCCGTGGGACAGGCCATTGAGAGGCTGGGCGATCTTCTCGACCTGGAGGACCTCTTTCGGGGCCGTTCGGTCCTGCTCAAGGTCAACGTGATGAAGGGGCTCCCGCCGGAGCGGGCCCTGTGCACGCACCCGGAGTTTGTGCGGGCCGCGATCCGGCTGGCCGGGCGAACTGCGAAATCGGTGAGTGTGGGGGATTCTTCCGGGGTGCTGGGGCAGACGGCGGCTGTCCTCCGCAGCAGCGGGATCGCCCGAGTCGCCGAGGAGGAAGGGGCCGAGGTGATCAACTTCGACGCCTGCCGGCCTGTGGCCGTGGATCTCTCCGGGGACGGCCCGGATCGCCTGTTCGTGCCGGAAGCGGTTCTCCGGGCCGACCTTGTGGTCTCCCTTCCCAAGCTCAAGACTCACGATATCAACGGGCTTACCGGGGCCGTCAAGAATCAGGTCGGCCTGCTCCCGGGCGGATCGAAATGCTTTCTCCACGTCGGCGCAGCCACCCCGGAGGCCCTGGCCCGCCGCATCGTGCGCCTCAACCTCCGACTCCCCCCGGCGCTCTCCATCATGGACGGCGTCTGGGGCCTGGAAGGGGGCGGCAGCTCGAAAGGCAGACGAAAGGAGTTCCACATCGTGGCTGCCGGCCGTGATCCCGTTGCCCTCGATGCGGTGTGCGCTTCCGTCATGGGACTCGATCCAGCCTCCATACCGACCAACCGCATCGGGGGTGAGCTGGGGCTCGGCTGCTCCGACCTCGAAGATATCGAGATCGTCGGAGACGGCATCGAACAGTGTCTGTCTCCGTGCAGGCCGGCGCCGCGGACAGTGAAATCGCTCCCCGTGCTGGGATCTTTCGCCTACCGGATTCGGGGCCGCAGTCTCCGGCCCAAGGTGGAGAAGGCCGTCTGCGAACAGTGCCGCCACTGTGAAAGCCTCTGCCCTGTCGATGCGATCCAATACACACCCTATCCGGATATCGGGCCCTCCTGCATATTCTGTTACGCCTGTTATGAAAACTGCCCGGTTCGCGCCTATCGTCTGGCCGTCCGGTGGTACCTCGGGCCGCTCTATTCCCGGAGGGCGGGCGGGCTGCCCGGGCCCGCAGACTCGGGCAAGAAGGGCGCATAGCATGCGAGTGGTCTTCGTCCATCAGGGCCGGGAGAACGTGGGCGTCGAGGTTCTCAGCGCTCTGCTCAAGCAGGAAGGGCACGAGGTTGCTCTGGCGTACGATCAGGGTCTGTTCGGTCCCAACGACAATGTCTTCTATTCCCCGCGGCTGGAGAGGTGGTTCGAAAATCGCGACCGGCTGATCGAAGAGATCTGCAGCCTCAAAGCGGACCTGGTCGGGTTCTCCGCATACACCAACACCTACCCGTGGGCGGCCGAAACAGCCCGCCGGCTGAAATCACGACAGACTGTGCCGATCGTGTTTGGAGGAATCCACCCGACCCTCGTGCCGGACCGGGTGATGGAGAACGAGGCCATCGATTATGTCCTCGTGGGCGAAGGGGAATCGGCGGTCCCGGAGCTGTGTGCCTGTGTCGAGGCCGGCCGCGAGCCGGCAGGGGTGGCCAACGTGTGGTACCGATCCGACGGGACCGTGGTCTCGCAGCCCCCGAGACCCCCGGCGGCCGATCTCGATTCCCTCCCCTTCCCCGACAAGAGCCTCTTCGAGCGCTATGTCAATTTCCGGGACGACTATCTGGTGCTGACGACCCGGGGCTGCATGCAGAACTGCTCCTACTGCTGTGAGAGTTTTCTCAATCGACTCTACCAGGGGCGGTACTTCCGACGCCGGACGCCTCAGAATGTGCTGGTGGAGCTGAGGCAGATGCACAGGCGGTATCGCTTCCGGGAAGTGATGTTCAACGATGCGATCTTTTTCACGGACAGGGAGTGGCTGGGAGAGCTCCTCCGGGACTTTCACCGGGATATCGGCGTCCCTTTCCGATGCTTTGGACAGGTCCAGTACTTGGACGAGGAAATTGCAGAGCTGCTCGTCGAAAGCGGCTGTTATGCCGTTGAGTTCGGAGTCCAGACTCTCAACGAGGGGACGCGAAAAAGGATTCTCCACAGGCCGGAGACGAACGAGCAGAATCGGCGGGCCTTTGAGATCTGCGATCGATTCGGGCTCTCCTACGATGTGGACCACATGTTCGGACTCCCCCATGAAACCGCGGATGACGCGATCGAGGCCGCCCGCTTCTACGCCCTGTTCCGGCGCCTTAACCGCATCAAGTGTCACAACCTCGTCTACTTCCCCCGGCTCGCCATCACCGACCTGTCCCTCGAAGAAGGGCTTCTCAGCGATGAGGATATCTCGCAGATCGAGGCCGGCCGGGTGAACGACTTCTTCCACAGGGACGACATCCGGTCGCCCCTGCTGAAGCGGGACAAGCAGGCCTTTGTGAAGCTCTTCAAGATCCTGCCCCTGCTCGGCCCGCGCGGCACAGAGTTCTTCCTGCGCCGCGGCCGGATCAGATGGCTGCGGTTCGCGCCAGGAGCGGCCGTCGTGGCCCTCCAGGTCCTGGTGGCCCTGAAGAACCGAGATTACCGGTTCCTGCTCTATTTCCGGTATTACCCGCTGAGAATCCGGCGGGCTCTGGCCGCAAGGCGACGCTGTAGAGCCTTTCATTAAGACTTCTACGCGGCTTACGTAGATTTTGGCGTGATAGCGAAAGCTATAAACCATACTCCGAATCGTCATTCCCGCGAAAGCGGGAATCCACGATTGAACGCATTTTCTGGATTCCCGCTTTCGCAGCGATTTTGAAGGGACGGTTTATTGGACTTAGCTGTTTTGTCT
>CAZFWM010000122.1:0-19629 GCA_964522545.1 uncultured Thermodesulfobacteriota bacterium | reverse complement strand
CTACCAGAAATAAAAGAGAAAACAGGATTTGTTACGTACAGCCGCTATCTATACGTACCATCGGACCATCCATAAAAAGTAACGCTTTCACTTCGATATCTTTCCATAAAACTCACAGTAGTCTCAATTTGGAGACTGATTCATCAGTGCCCGCCGAACACGGTCGTCCTTGATATGGCCGTTCCGTGCAAACCAGACCAGAGCGTCTTTTACGGATTTCTTCATGGGGGTTTGGGGGAGGCCGAGCTCTCGGATTGCCTTGGAGCAATCAGCCCGCAGGCCTCTTGTGCCGATATCTATGCTGGTGGGCGTTATTAGGGGCGGTCGCTTGATGCCTGTATCCGCCATTAGCTTCATGGCGTGGCCTCCGATTTTGAGGAGCGGGACGGGTATGCGGACCGTGGGTTTGCGGATTCCGGTTGTTTCGTGGGCCATGGAGGCTAGCTCGTGGTACCACAGGTTCTCATTCCCGAGGAGATAGCTCTCCCCGGTCTTTCCTTTGCTGGCCGCCAGGACGTGTCCGCGGGCCATGTCGCGGACGTCTCCGAAGTTGGCTATAGTGCCCACGATTGGGCAGAGGGGCAGGTTCACCGATGTCAGCAGGAATCTGCCGGTCGGGGTGGGCCCGACGTCGCCGGGGCCGATGGGGCCGCAGGGGGCCACGATGGTGAGGTCGAGGCCTTTGGCTGTGAATTCGAGTGCGATTTTGTGGGATTCGTACTTCGAGATGGCGTAGAGGTCGCGGGTGGGGCCCAGGACAAAGGGGCTCTCTTCGGTGGCGTCCGTCTCAAGGCCCTGTCCGCCGAAGACGGCTATGGTGCTGGTGTAGACGAGGCGCTCTATGCCTTCATCCATGGCCGCCTGTAATACGTTGCGGGTGCCGTCCACGTTTACTTCTCTCATGAGCGCGGGCCGGGGCAGCCAGAGGGCGTAGATGGCGGCAAGATGAAAGGCCCATTGGCAGCCCTGCATGGCGTTTCGCACAGAGGCGGCGTCTCGTATGTCCCCCCACACCCGCTCTACGTCGAGGCCTTCGAGGTTGCGCTCGTCTTCTCCCTTCAGAAGGAGGACGCGGGGCTCTATGCCTTCGGCGAGGAGCTCTCGGACTACCCACGAGCCGATGAAGCCGGCGCCGCCTGTTACTAGTGCTTTCATGGACTATTCCTTTAAATGGTGGGTTACGCTTCGCTAACCCACCCTACTTCTTGGGCTGCTGTAGGGGTTTGATTCATCAAACCCAGTGTCCGGGCGCGATGAATCGCGCCCCTACCGGATTTCTCGACGATACAATGTTAGGGCGACCGCCGGTCGCCCCTACCGGTATTCATTCTGTTACAAAGGGCCATTGAAAAGATCACGTCGGATCCGTCTCCAGTGTGAGCCGACCGATCTGTTTGTGGAAGAGGCCGCCCTGCCGTATGCCGGCCAGGTAGAGAAGAACGATAAAGACCGGGACGCCGGCGATCCACCCGATCAAGTGTATCAGCAGACTGGCGATGATGGCGCTCCCCAGGGCGTACACGAACATCATCTTGAGCATGGTCCGGGTGAGCGAGCCCATTGTGGTCTCCGATTCCTGCCGGGGATCCACGTCCGCGAGCCTGTAGCCTTCCTTCATCCAGGTGCTCATCCAGATGAACATGACCGGGAGGATGACCAGTCCGAAGGCGTATAGGGTCAAGGCCACGTCGCTGTATGCAAAGGCCCAGATCGAATAGTCCACGCCGGCACGCCAATCGGCGATGTCTCCTGCGTAGAAGAATCGACGCCATCCGGTTCCATCCCAGCCGTGCACGAGGATGAAGAACATGAGCATGTATCCGATGACCCACTGCAGGTGGGCCCAGTAAAGCCGTCCCTTCTCGATGAGCTTGGACGCGACCCAGAATCCGAGGATCCCCTGCGTGATGTTGGTCACGCAGAAGAGGGTCACGATCCAGGCAGGAAGGGTTCGATCACCCGCGAACATGGTCTCCCACCCGGGAAAGGCCCAGAGCAGGCAGACGCCGGACGGGACGAAGAGGATCGAGAGGAAGAGGAGTGCGCGTAGGAAGTAGGGGCTCTGAAAAGGGCTTTCCCCGGTATCGCTTGCCTCTTTGAGCTGGCGGCCCGCGGCCGCGGCAAATCCTGCTCCCAGTGCGTAGGTCCAGAATACGTCTACTTGTACCATGGTTGTCTCCTTATGGCTCATTGAGCTCAGTGGATCGCTTCGTCGCCTACGGCTCCTCGCGATGACCTAAATAAATGGAATTGTGGATATTAAAAGAACCCATAAAATCAGCCTAACTTATCCACACTATAAGATCCGAGCAGGGTCTGCAAAGTCTTGCAGTCGCGCAGTCGCGCTTCCAGGCCGTAGTCTTTCATGTAGCCGTATCCGCCCAGGACCTGAATGGCGTCCAGGCAGATCGACTCGGCCGCGCTCCCACAGAACCGGTCGGCCTGGACGGCGAGCTGCTGTTGTCTCGGCTGATCGTCGGTGCAGGCCGCTCCGCGGGTGAGGAGGCTCCGGCCCGCCTGCAGCAGGAGATCCATGCCGGTGAGCATGCTCCGGACCTCCTGGTGCCTGATGATGCGTCGGCCCGTCTGGACCCTCTCTTCGGCATAGTCGAAGGCGATGCGGCGTGCGGCCTCGGCGTTACCCATCTGAATGGCCGCCAGGGCCAGCCGGAGGTGGACGAGGATATCCCGGCCCGCAGCCAGGGCCTGCTCCCCCCGGCACAGGACGTCGTCCTCGTTCGGCACGAGCCCCGAGATCCTGAGCCTTGCCCAGGGGAGCTCCTCCAGGCCGCTTCCCGGATAGCTCGGCTCAGCGTGGACCTCTGTCTCCTTGCCGTTGATCCAGATAAGTCTCACGTCGCTTCTCCCCTGAAAGTCCATCAGGATCAAATGGTCTGCGGCCGTGGCATCGAGGAGGCAGATAAAGCTCCCCCGGACAGGGGCCCCGCCGACGGCATCCCCATTGTGCTCAGCAAGGGAAGGTGCCGCCCGCAGATCCCTCACCGGCTCCGGTATGGCCAGTCCTATCAGGCCCGGAGGCCCTTCGCGCTCACGCGAGCCGATGGCCTCGAGCCATGAGCGCACGACCGGGACATCACGAAGCCCGGCCAGGGCCCGGAGGCCCGCCGTGTGAACGGCGAGGATAGCCGCCACGTCGGCCGATCCGCCGGCGATCCTTTCCAACAGAAGGATCTCGGTGAGCGTGTCCAGCTCGATTCCACCCAGATCCTCCGGCAACGGACCGGCCAGGAGACCCAGCTCCCCTGCACTCCGGATCAACTCCCAGGGGATGGCGGGTTTCTCTTCGCTATAAGGGTCCGGCTCTCTGCCGGCGAGCTCGGCCCGGGCAAAGCGCTCGGCCGTCTCGGTGATTTGTCTTCTCTCTGCTGTGTCGAACCATTCCATGATCGTTCCTCCCGTATCACCCCTCCTCCCGGATCATCCCGCCTCCCATGTCCCCGCCATATCCTTGAAAAAGGTGATCGTGTTTGCTTGGTTAGTTCCTTCGTAGATCTGTGTGAGCTTTGCGTCCCGGAAGCACTTCTCCACCGGCCAGCGGGGGTCGGCCGCATCGTGTCCCATGATCCGCATCGCCTCCCCGGTCACGCGGACGGCCGCGTCGCTTCCGGCGACCTTGGCCAGCGTGGCAAGGGCGCTCGCCATGGCGAGCCGGTCGTCCGGGAAGGCTTTGTTCAGGACGCCTTCCGTGAGCCTCCTGGCCGAGGGCGAGCCTAGGAGGGACCGCCCGACGCCGCTCCGGATCAAGCTCGCAGGAAGGAGGTTCATGGCCAGCCGTGTCACAGGATGTTTCATTATGGTTTCCACGAGCATGTCGTAGGCGAGGGCCGCGTTCACATAGGCCTGTCTGGCCAGCTCGACCTCCTGGGCCATGCGGGCGATGGTGAGCTGCATGGCCTGCTGATCGATGAGGCGGCCCCATCCGGTCTCTCTCTCCTTGGCCCACTCGATGAGGCACTCCAGGGCCCGGCGTGCGATGCCGGTCCCAATGGCGCCCACGGGCCCCCGTGAGCCCGCGAGGTATATGGACACGTAGTGCGCCCCCCTGCCCTCTTCGCCGAGCTTCAGCTCCTTGGGGAGAAAGAGATCCTCGAAGATGAGCTCGGCCGCGGGGCTCGCCTTCTGCCCCATCTTGCGCTCAATCCGGCCCACCGAGAATCCCTTGCGGTCCGTGGGCACGAGAAACAGGGTCCAGGAGTCGGCGATGTTTTTCTTGTCCAGTGCGGCGGCCACCACCGAGTAGTGGGCAATGGAGCCGTTCGAGATGAAGCACTTGCGGCCGTTGAGGATGTAGCCGTCTTCGACCTTCCTGGCGAAGGTCACGATCCTGGACTTGCGGAGAAAGTCCTCGTCCCATATATCGGTCCCGGCCTCGGGCTCGGTGACGGCTCCGCTCCAGACGATGGGCTCCCCTTGCTTCTCCTTGTCCGCCGTGGGGCGGATGTGGTGCTCGAGGATGTAGGGGTCGAGGGTCAGCATGCCGCAGGAGATTCCTGCCGAATGAACCCCGATCGTGCTCGCCCAGCCGGCGCACCCCACGGCCAGCTCCTCGGCCATGATGCTCATGTGGAGCACGCTGCTCTCCTCGCCGCCGAAGGCCCGGGGGATGATCATTGAGAGGAACCGGTAGTCGCATGCTTTCTTCATCAGGTCCCAGTGGAAGTAGCCCGGGTCCCGTGAAACCTTGCGGTCGATCTCCAGGGCAATGGGCCGGATGTGGCGCTCGGAAAACTCCGAGGCCCTCGCCCGGACCTCCTCGGCCCGGGAGAAATAGGAAGTGGGTAGGGTCCTGATGTGCCGGAGGGTCGAGAAGACCTCTCCCATGGAGAAGGGGAAATCGGCGGTCTCGCCGGGGGTGGTTCCCACCTTTTTGATCGAATCGAAGGGGGAGGTCGGCTCTTCTGTCTGCCTGTCCGTTATTGAGAGTGCTGCTTCCATTTTTTTTCCGCCTTGTGGTTGTTTTGAATCTGTTGTCTTATTTCGTTGATTCTATATGCGCCTTCATTCTGTTCGGCCATGGTCATTGCGAGGAGTGTCAGCGACGAAGCAATCCACTGGGATAAGTATGCCTGGGTGCTCGGGGGGTTGCTTCGTCGCTTCGCTTCTCGCAACGACCTATAATTGATCACGGCACCGTATGCCAGGGTTTGTTTTGGAAGTGGCGGCCGGCCTCATTGTAATCCTTCGAGGCTCCCTTGTCTCCGGTTCGTCCGAGGCCGGCCGCCGCCTTCCCTACTCTTCACCTCCTTCCATGCAAGAGAGGATCGGCTCCCCGTCGACGTTCGCCGGACTGGACCACCCGTTGAGCTGGTAGACCGTCGGGGCGATCATCGAGTTCATGATCCGATCTGTGTCATTGACGTACCCGGCCTTGATCCCGGGCCCGCTCATGATCAGTGGGATGTGCTGGGTCTCGGGGCCGCCGTGTCCTCCCACCAGGAGGGGCAGCTCCGGAAAGCTGATGTCGACCTTCAGACCGAGGTTGAAGAGCTCGCCGCCGTAGACCGGAATCTGCCAGTTCTCGCGCGCGAAGACGTACAGATCGGGCCAGCGCAGCTTGGAGTTGTCCTCCACCGGGAACTCGGCGTACCAGATATTGTAGAGCTCGTCCGGATCGGTCACGGTCTCGCCCGTGTAGGTGTCGATGCCCGTGAGCATCTCGTCGCGGTTGATCACGATGAAGGGATTCTCCCGTCTCTCGGCCATTCTGTTGTATCTCTTCACCTTCTCGAGGATCTCCTCGATGCGCGCCGCGGTTTCGGGCCCTGCATCGTAGATGAACCCGGCGGACGATCCGGCGATGGTGGCGTAGTTCTCTCCTTCCGTGATTCCCTTCCTGTCCAGGATATCCTTGTAGTCGACCCCTTTGACATAGTGCGTGACATGGCCGTGGTCGGCGGTCAGGATGATGTAGGAGTCATCGAGCGTGCCCCGGTGCTCCATGAAGTCGAGGAAGAGGCCGAAGTTGTAATCCGCTTCGCGGGCCGTGTCGAGGATGCACTCCCGGCAGGCGAGGGGATTGATCCGGCTGATGTCGTCCCAGGTGCTCTCCGTTCCCTGGTCCAGCCACTCGTCCAGGTCCCAGCCGGCGCCCATCATGTGGTGGCCGTCATCCATCTCCGCCATGATGATGTAGAAGACGTCGGGATCTTCGTTCTCGATGATCTCCAGGGCACTCTCCATCACCCAGCGATCGTCGGGGAACATACCCGGCCTGGCCCCAATGATGAGGCCGAGGGGATATTTGAAATCCGGGTCCGAAGCGGCGTCCTCGTCCGAGGGCGGATCGCCCATGACGTACTGATAGGGCTTGTCGAGATAAAAGGGTATGCACTGGCCATGGGCTTTTCGGTCCAGCACTCCGTCCGGATCCTGCATCAGCTCCGTGACCCAGCCCTTGCCCGAGATCGCTGCGTTGAAGGCTCCGGGCTCCCCGCCGTAGGCCGGGTCCTTGGCCACATCGTACATGGTGAGCACTTTCTCGCCCTCCTCGCCCCATCGAATCGAGTCATGGGAGGGGTCCTTGATGATCATGTGCCCGTCCTCGTTGCGCCCGTAATAGTAGGCCGCTACGGAGTGAAGGCCCGTTGTGCCGCTCATGCTCCCGGAGATGTTGGTCAGGTGGTTCATGTCAGTGGCCGAGGGGAGGTGCACATAGGTCTCCGAGTAGCTCGATCCCTTTTCCATGAAGGCGCGCATGTTCGGCATGAGCCAGTCCCCGTCGCTCCCCATGCCCGTGCCGGCCCGGTTCAGATCGAGGTACTCTTGGCAGAGCGCGTCCACGGTCACGAAGTAGACTTTCTTCTTTTGCGACACCCGGCATGACACGTCCACCCGGTCCTGCTCGCCCGTGGAGGTCGTGGCCACGACGCCGATGGTGAACCCGGTGCCCGACTCGACCCCCTCAGACGCACCGATCTCGAGCAGGCCCTCCGCCTTTTGACCGGGCTGGATGGGGATGCCGGAGGGAGAGCTCAGATTGCACCACCAGCCCAGCGGAATTGTACCATCCAGGCTCAGCTCTACATTTTTCGCTTCGTCAAAGATGTTCGTGATCTGAAGAGGATAGGTCGTCTTCGATCCGGGATTGAGGTTATGGGAGTGGGCCCAGGGGCCGGTCACGTCGGATGCGGTGACGAGGAGACCGCCCTTGACGGCCGTGAGCTTGACCGGCGAAGACGCTTCTTCGCCCGAAGAGAGGCTCGTGGCCGTGACCGTGATCTCCGTGGAGGCGTTCTTGGGCCACGCCGGCGGCGGGGTCAGAGCGAGTTTTATGTCGACCATGTTCCTCGAGGGGAGGATGGCCTCGCCGGGCAAATCGAATGTCGCCGACCTCTCCCCTTCCTTTCCCTGGCCCGACTCGTCCATGATCGCGACGCCCCATCCCTGAGGCACATCCGCGGAGACCATGATATTGTCACGCTCTTGGCCGAGGTTCGCGAGCGTGAGGTCATAGGTCAGGCTGTCACCGAAGCAGACCTTCTCGGGCTCCTCCCGTGTCCAGTCGACATACTGGGTCAGCTTGAGTGAGGGGTTGTAGGAATCCATGGTGACCCGGACCACCGTGCTCTGCTCTTCTCCCCCGTTGACGCCGACCACCTTCACCCTCAGGGAATCCCCTTCCTCGACCTTGGAGCCGGCCATCACGGTCATCAGGACATAATTGGTCCTCGCTCCGGGTGACGGAAGGAAGATCACCCGGTCGTCGACCAGATTGACCCTCCAGGCGGACGGATTATCACCCTCGATCTCGGTATGCAGATCGACTATATGGGCCTGGGGGATACCGTTCTGTGAGACCTTGACCATGAAGTAGGCCCTCTTGTTGGGTATCGTGTTGCCCACGATTTTGGCCGGTTTGTATACTTCGAGGGAGAAGGAGTCTCCGCAAGCAGTAGATCCGAAGGCGGAGTCGAGGGTGAGGACGTTGATGAGCAGAGCCATCACCAGGCTCGTCAGGACGATCAACAATGAGATACCAAAGGCTGTGCGGTTTCCTGTAGGATTTTTCGTAATCATGGCGTTTTCTCCTTTGTGTTCGAAGATGATGTCTAATTTTGGCTTACTACTGTTCAATAATTCGACCGCCGGTCAATACAATGCAAAAAAAAATTTCTGTTCACCTCCTTTCTCTTTTGTGTAATGCTCCAGACACCTCGTCAAACACAGGGATCGTAAAAGTGTTGCGGCGGTTTTTTAAAAAATTCTTCGTAATTTCAATCAACTCCCTATATATGGAGAATTTTATTCAATTGTTCGACTGTGAGTCGAATTTCACAAGGCGTCATTGCGACCACCACTCTCTGTCATTTCGACCACCACCCTCTGTCATTTCGACCGCAGGGAGAAATCTTTAACGACCAACCGGCCGCCCCCACTCATAGAAACGTCTTGGTGATCACCTCTCCCATGATGTCAAACTGGGCAGCGACGTCGATCTTCTCCCTGATGATATCGCTCCTTCCCTTGCTCACCTGAAAGATCCCCAGCGCCATGGCCATGATGAACAAAGCATATTGCAGAGAGTCCGCCCCTTCTCTTTTTTCCTCACTCGCATAGCGATGCATGAGATCCTGAAATATCCCCAGAACGCCCAGCACTCCCCGATGCCAGCGCTCTTCAAGCTCCTTTGGCACGTTCAACGGTTCGGTCCCGGGCGTGAAATAGATGAGGATATCTATTCGGGACAGAAATTGCTGAAAAATGGTCTTTACGTTCTCGAGAAGTATCTCCACGATCTTTTCCGGGGGATCGCCGCTGCTGCTCAGAACCTTGAGGGCCGCCAGGAAGCTCTCGATGAAGGAGCAGTTGATGTGCAGAAGGATCTCTTCCTTGCTCTGAAAATAGAAATAGATCGCGCCTTTACTGAAGCCGGCCTTCTGGGCGATCTCCTCCATGGTGGTGGACTTGTATCCTCTCTCGAGGAAGACCTCTCTGGCTGCGGCCAGGATCTCTTCCTTTCTCGACTCCCTCTCACGAATCTTTCTGGGGGATAGTGCCATTGTGCGCCGACCTCCTTTACCTGATTTGTTATACTGGTGGATTATTAATTGACTATTATATTAAATTTAGACCATATGTCAAGATTTATTATTCTCTAAATTCCCAGGAAGATAAAAAAAAAGGCGGCGCAACTCGCGCCGCCTTTTTTGTGTTCCCGTAAGGTCATTGCGAACGCAATCCCCCGGGTGCACTTACTTATGTGCTAAGTTGATTCGCCAGGAGGCGCACATATGCGGACCAGGGGAGCGAAAAATAGCAGGCGATGGCGGAAAGAGAAGATTTTGCAGACATCGTCTGCGGAATTGGCCAAGTGAGATAGAACGCCTTCATCTGCCAGACATTGCGAACCGAGAATCCTCTGCCGTAAGGCGACGGATCCTCCCATATGATCATTACCCAATTCATTACCCAATTCATTCGGTATTACCCAATTGCCATTTGCTCGTCTTGCGCCATTGAGCATTTTGACCTCGTCCCAGGCATTCCACCTGTTTTTTTGCCCGTAAGTTCTTCAACACACGCCGGATCATGTCCACGCTGACATTCGGACATTCATTCTTGAGTTCGGCGATGCGGAATGGGCCAAGAGCCCTGTCAATGGCATGAAGCACGAGGCCCGTCTTTTCTCCCCTGGGACTTTGGAGCCGCCCGAGGCGATCGCCGTCCTTCTCTTTGAGTTTCCCTGCATCCCAGATCTCCCCGCGCGTCAAGTGATGAAGTCTGAGAATGGTCTCTTCTGAAACCGGGAGTTCCGCACCCTGATTATGGATCAGGGTCAGGGCTTGTCTGTACCCTCGTACTTCCTCTTCTTCCCGGTCGCGCAGCAGCGGTTTTCCAAAGATGATGGTGGCGATGCGGGATTTGTCGACTTCCACGCCTTCGATCCGGTTGGAGGAAACGGCGCTCTCGATGAGGGCATGCTCCCGCAGTAGCTTGAGCCGTTGCGGGGATTGCCGGGTAAACAATTCCTGCTTACCTCGCGCCTCTCCAAGGTCCGCGAGATACCAGGAAGTGGATGCCGGAACAAATTCAACCTTCCGGGAAAAGAGGCGTAAGGTCATCATGACTTTTTCCTTCCATAAGGCGGCTGATCCTCCCTCACCTGCATCGGCTTGGTCTTCGCGTCTACGGATAGATAGTAGTGCGCCACTTTGGAGACCTCGTGCCATTCGAGCCGGGCTGGGTCCTTGACCGGATACTGGAGCGTGGGCTTGGCAGCGCAGTTGGTGACGATGCACAGCCAATAATCTTCTACCAATTTCTACGTAAGCCGTGTAGAAGTTCCGAGGAATTTAGTCTAAACGTAAAAAAAAGGCGGCGCAACTCGCGCCGCCTTTTTTTTGTTCCCGAAAAGTCATTGCGAACGAAGTGAAGCAATCCCCGCTATTCTATTCGCCGGCTCTCCGCCGCAGCCAGAGGATGAAGTCCATGTGCAGGGCTCACCGTCGGGTCGGAGTCGTCGCAGTCCATGCCGCCGCAGACCTCATCGTCGTATCCGTCACCGTCGTCGTCGCCTTTCTGTCTTTCACGGTCGGTCCTACTTGCCGGTATCGACCCAGGGCACCTGAACGGCCTGTGATCCTGCCTCCGTGAAAAGGCCGCTGAAGATCCCGACCAGGCCCATGCTGGGAAAGGGGAAGGATACCGGTATAAAGAACGGAGGATCTATGACCGGCAGCGGGACACTCCAGAGCGAAATGACCTCTATGGTCGGCTCCATCAAGATCAGGAAGTTTGACCACGTGGTGGGCTCGGCTGCGCCGATGGTGAAGTCCAGGTGCAGGGACCCGGCGGTATAGTAGGCATCGAGGTCCAGTGTGAAGTCCGTGGCGCAGTCGGGGTCCGCTGTGTCGACCAGGCCGTCACAGTCATTGTCGGCGGAGTCGCTGCAGAGCTCGGTCGCGCCCGGGTGGATCGAGGAGTCGGAGTCGTCGCAGTCCGTGCCGCCGCAGACCTCGTCGTCGTACCCGTCACCGTCGTCGTCCCAGCAGTCCCCCGTGCCGATCCGGTTCACCTGGGTGATGCAGTGCATGGCGCCATAGTAAGGGATGATCGCGTCCGCGTTCATCGGCCGGATCTCCCAGCCCGGCAGCAGGGACTCCAGGATCGCCTGGGCCTGGGCCGCCTTGGCCTGGCTCACGCTGTATACGGGCATCAGGTAGATGTCGTTGATGTGGAGACCGTTGGTGAAGGTCCTCTTGTAACCAAAGAATCCCTCCTTGGGGTCAGGCATGGGGATCCTCACTACCTCCATGGTCCCGCCCCCGGGCAGGGGGTAGCCGTCGAGCAGGGCGGCGTTGGCGTCGAGGATCGCCTTGTTGGTCGCGTCCTGGGAGGCCTCGAAATCGCCGATCACGATGGTGTCCCGGTCGATGAAGATGGAGAACATGTCGATGTGGCCGGTTCCGTCACCCTGCATCGGCTCCAATATCAAAAGGTCTTCGCAGCCCAGGTAGGTCTCGAAGACATCCTCCATCTCGGCCTCTGTGTAGGAGGGGTTGTACGCCATCAGGGTCTCGCTCGCCAGGCAGAGGCCGTCCCCGTTGTTGGCGAAGTTACCGCCCTCGTAGTCCACGTCGAAGTGGTAGCAAGGGTAGCCGAGCTCGCCGGCCAGCCAGATCGGCAGCTGGTCGTCCTTCGGCCGGGTCGGGTAGTAGTTGGCATCCGACCAGGCGGTATCTCCCTGGTAATCGATCAGCGGAAAATGCCCGTAGTCGCGGATCCACATGGAATTGAACCTGTAGATGTTGAATTCGATCTGCCCGGTCGGGACGCCCCCTGCTGCCAGGTAGCTGATGATCTGGCTCCGATCGGTCGTGTTTTTCACGATGATCCTGGGAATGGCGCCCCCGTCGAGGGTGGCGTCCATCATCTGCCGGTACATGGAGTCGATGTCGTCGCCGCCGTAAAATTCCCAGGCAATGACGACCTCGTCGAGGGACTCGAACTCGCCCGAGCTGAAGACCAGGCTCCGCGGGCCCGCAAGATCCAGCGGCTTCTGGAACATGGGGAGCGATGGGTCGGCCTGGTAGAGGATATCGATCAAGGCCGCCTTCTCCGCCCAGGGCATATCCACCGCCGGCATCATGGTCGCTTCCCGTTCCGGGTGTAGATAGGCGTCGGCCGAACCGGACCACCCGAACGCCCCGACGATCAGGGCCAGCGTCAAAGCCGCCACCGGAATTGCCAGTGGGCTAAGATTTCTTTTTTCCTTCCTGTCTCTCATCGATTCTTCTCCTTTCCGAAAAGTGATCTGCCTCAAAGGGCCGTTGTAGGGGTTTGATTCATCAAACCCATTTTCCGGGCGCGATGAATCGCGCCCCTACCAGATTTCTTCGCGATACAATGTAGGGGCGACCGGCGGTCGCCCCAATGTTATTCATGGCTATCTGAGGAGAGCTGCACCGATGAAGCAGAACAGCCCTTCATCGATCTCTCCGTCACAGTCGTCATCGATCCCGTTGTCCTTGATCTCACGTACGCCCGGATTGACATCCGGATTGGTGTCGTCGCAGTCTCCCCCCGCTTTGATGATCGGCGCCGAGCCGACCCACGCCTCGCACTCGACGTATCGGTCGCCGTCGTCGTCGAATTCCCCGGGCGGGACCACGAGATCGCAGTCATTGTCCTTTCCGTCGCAGACCTCCTCGGTCCCGGGGTTCCGGTCCGGGTCGGTCTCATCGCAGTCCACGCAATAGGCCCAGCCGTCACCGTCAGGATCGACGAAGCCCTCGTCCACCGTGCCGTCGCAGTTGTTGTCCACCCCGTCGCAGACCTCGACGGCGTCCGGATTGACGGCCGGATCGTCGTCATCGCAGTCGCCCAGGCACGAGGCAAACCCGTCCCCGTCCTCCTCGGTGCAGATCTCCACCGTGAAGCCGGTCTCGGCCTCGTGGCCGCCGGCGGCGGTCCAGGCCAGGGTGAACCTCACCTGCGTCCGGTCCGGGGCGGCCGGGCTCGCTGTCCAGACGAAGTGCGGCGAAGCGGATGCTTCGGTTCCCTCCGGGGCGATGGCGGGGTAGGCCGCCGCGCCGATGTGGATCGTTACGTAGGGGCTCTCGGTCGAGAGGCCTGCGGCGACGCCGGTGCCGGTCTCTGTGCCGACGTTGAAGAGCTCAACCGGCATGACCACGGTCTCGCCCGGGTTGGGCGCGCCGTCGCCGTTGCCGGCGCTGTCATCGATCGCATGATCGTCGTAGATGAGATAAGGGCCGTCGGCCGGGATGACCTGGATCGCGGCCGTGTAGGGGATTTTGTTGTAGGCGGTCACGGTGAGAGTGACCTCCCCCGGCTCGGTGAAGGGCTCGGCGAGCTCGATCCGTGCCGCTCCCCCCGTGTCGGCGTAGGCCGCACCGTAGTTGACCCCGGCTCCGTAGAGGGAGACCAGGGCGCCCGGCGCATCCACCTCTACGTCGAAGAAGGTGAGCCCGAGGAAGAGGATCGGGAGGTGGTAGACGGTCATCGGCTCGGGCTCGTCGGTCCTCAGTACGAGGGAGCAGTCGCCGAAGAGGTTGTACTGCTCCATGAGCAGCGTGCCCTCATAGCCCGGGTAGGCGTCCAGGCCGGCCATCACCCCGTTGAAGCAGAGCCCGCCCAGAGTGTTCCTTTCGTCCTCCACCAAGAGGCGGACCGCCTCGGCCTGCATCACGCAGGGCGGGACCCACGCGGCCGAGGTGGAGGCTGAATACATTCCGATCGCCCCCTTCGGGCTCCCTGCCGCCCCGGCCCGCAGCCAGGCCTCGGCAAAGCAGGTGCCGCTCTTGAAGGCCCCGTTCAGGCAGGCCACGTCGATGATGAAGGGTAGGGCCGTGCCGTTTTCCAGGGCTCCCGCGTCGGTGCTGCTGAATCCGGTGGTCGACCACGACGTGCCGGAGCCGTGCCCGATGTAGTTGATGATTGAACGGCCGTCGTTCACGGCGACCTTGAGCTCGGACTCGGAGGCGCCGGGGTCGTATACCTGATCGACCTCGGTGTAGGTGTATGCGAGCAGGTCGTCACGCAGCAAGTCCGCCCGCTCCCAGTCTCTCAGGCCGGTGCCGCCCGACTCGGAGCTCGCTATCCCGATGCCCTTGTGGTACCAGGCCGCGGCCGCCCCTGTGTCCGGGTCCCGCTCGTAGTCGATGAGCTTGCTCACCTGCGTGTCGACCTGGTCGGCCGTCTGGGCCGAGATCCGGGAGATGAAGGCGTCCGGGTAGTGGTCGATCCCCTCCAGCTTCACGAAGCAGGGATCGCATGCCGCGCCCTCGGCCGTCCCGGAGAGCGTGGGGATCTGGCCGGAGTCGCCCACAAGAACGATGTAGGTGAGCCCCTGGGGCGATTCATAGAGAGACAGGAGAAATGCCTTGATCTCGGCGGCCGTGGACCCGACCTCGGAGAGCCTCATGAGCCCGGCCGGAATCCCCCGCTGGAGTTTCCAGAGGTAGAGAGGAAGGGCGCTGTCGAAGAAGTCGTCGTAGGTGATGATCACCATACGGCCCGGCTCGTCCACCGGCGCGTATCGGGTCCCCAAGGAGGTGTAGTTGACGAAGAGGCGCTCGTAGATCCGGGTGAACTCACGGCAGGGCCGGGCTTCGCCGCCCATGCGCTGCTTCAGGTTCGCCTGACCCGGCCCGTCCGGGGCGATTTCGATGACGAGGCGCTTCAAGGCGAGCAGGCTGCGCTCGTGCGGGTTGTACCGGACCGGGTGGATGAGGACCGTGGTTCCCCTGAAGTCGCGCACGATGAAGGGCTCGCCAAGCTCGGCCGGGGCGGCCGGGTACCAGGCGTCGGTCTGGTAGAAGGGATCGAATGTGTAGGGCACGCTCGCCGGGTCCACGTTGCGCATCAGGTTTCCCTTGGAGGGTGCGATCGGGATGGTCGGGATCGCCTCTGTATCCATGTCCAGGACGCGCAGGCTCATGTGGGCCAGGTCCGGGATGATGATGCTCTCGGTGAGCCTCGGGAGATCCGGGAGCCCAGCCGCGAGCATGGGTGTGGCCCCGGGCATCGATACGGCCGAAAAGGTCTTTCCATTGATTTCGACCGGCCGGATCGAGAAGCCGCCCACCTCGATCTCCAGAACGGTCCTCTCCCCGTCCGCGGCAACGACACGTATTTGCGGCGCCGCCCCCTCGGTCCCCCCGAGAGAGATCCAGCCCTCGCTCGCTTGGAGTACGACAGGTGCGGCACATATGAACGCAGCGGAGAATACGGCAACCAGAGCCTTTTTCATGGATTTTCCCCTTTTCAGAAAGGTCCAATGGATGAGCGCGTACAAGTCTATGACTACTAAAGAAGGAGAATTATTTCATAAATTCATAAAGATAAGAGGTAAAGCGACGGGATTTGAGCGAAGATTTTGAGGTTGTAGGGGCACGGCATGCCGTGCCCCTACCGCGTAACAATAAAACTACGAAACACGCGAAAATCGCGAAAATTGAACGGGAACGGGTTGTGTACTAAATCATTTCGCGTCTTTCGCGCTTTTCGTAGTTACAATAACATTGCCTCAGTCAATTGTAATCCCCGCCTCTCCGAGTGCCCGTTCCAACAGGTCGGAGATGCTTATATCTGCTGCCCAGTAACGCATATACTCAAGGTCCAATCGATCCGTCTGGACCTTGAGAACGCCCAGCACATCCCCCCACTGCCGTTCGGAGACCTTGTCACCGAGCTTATACCACTCAAGCTTATTGAGGATGATATCCTCCGGCGAAGCAAGGTATAGCGTCACCGCATCCTGCTTCTCGTCTATCGTATCCTTTCGCCTTCTCTGGAATGCTTCTCGGTCATAGGGTCTGTCCTTAAGCGTGAAAATATCGACCTTGAGCATGGTGCTGAGGTGAATGACATTAAATGATGCCTTTTTTCGGATAGCCAACCGCGCCATATTCTCGTCGATGTAATAGGAGGCGCTGAGCATCTTGACCAGAGGCCGGATATGGTCAAGGCGTAAGTCAGCCACGAGGTCCACGTCTAGGGTAGCCCTGGCCATACCGTAGGCGGAGCTGGCCACGGATCCCCCGACATAGTAGGCGACTCCAAGCCGCTCGAAGGCTTCCACCACCGGGAGAGTCGCCTCCAGGATATCCGGAGTATTCATCAGGTTCTTTCTTTCAGGAATTCACGAAGGCGAGTCGCAAGCTCTTCGCCGTAGTGCAGAGCAACGAACAGGAGGAGCTGTTCCGGTTCGTCTAGTTCGGGCCTGGCCCTCCGGATGGCCCGCCTGGCAAGCTGGATGGTGGTTCGAGAAACGGATCGCGTGCGCGCCAGGCGTTGTGCCACGCTCGCCTGCCGGAGCAGGCCGATCTGAACGCGTTCTGCGTCGGGGTGGGTGTCAGTAGATTGGGTGCTCATTGATCGAATTCTCATAATGTAGGGGCGGGCTTTGCGCCCACCCGCAGATCCATGCAGCAGCAGGAGGGGATGAACCCCTCCTCCCCTACATTATATGTTTGTTCGTATCCGATCTCAAGCAATCTACATGGTGATGTTCATGAAGATACGTCCGCCGTTTTCGGTGGCGTTGGCGAACTCCTTGGCCCCTTCCATGTTTTTGATCTTGTCCATGGCGTCTCGGACCATCTCGGCGGTGATCTCGCCGGCCGTGCCGAAGCTGTGGCCCGGGCCCTCCACGACGGCGACGCGGGCAAAGTACCCGCCGCCGGCCGTGAAAATGCTCCCGCTCTCCCCGCACTCTTCGGAGCAGAGGTAGGCCACGAGGGGCGAGATCATCTCGGGCGCCAGCTTCTCGAGCAGGTCCGGGGGCATCACCGTGGCGGTGAGCCTGGAGCCGGCAAAGGGGGCCAGCGTGTTCACCAGGACGTTGTACTTCGCGCCCTCGAGCTTCAGGGAGCTCATGAATCCCACCAGCGCCATCTTGGCCGAGCCGTAGTTGGTCTGGCCGAAGTTGCCGTAGAGCCCGGCGGCCGAGGTGGTCATGATGATTCGGCCAAAGCCGTTCTCGCGCATGATCGGGAAAGCCGCCTTGGTGACATTGAAGGCTCCCTTCACGTGCACATCGAAGATCTTGTCCCAGGACTCCTCCTCCATCTTCATGAAGGACTTGTCGCGCAGGATACCCGCGTTGTTGATGAGGATGTCGATCTTTCCGAAGGCGTCCACCGCGGTCTGGACGATCTTCTGTCCCCCCTCGAAGGTGTCCACGCCGTCGTAGTTGGCCACGGCCTCGCCGCCGGCTGCCTTGATCTCTTCGACCACCTTGTCGGCCATCTCAGAGCCGGACCCGGACCCGTCGGCGGCCCCGCCGAGGTCGTTCACCACCACCTTGGCACCCTTGGCGGCGAGCAGGAGTGCGTGGGCGCGCCCCAAACCTCCGCCTGCACCGGTCACGATGGCCACTCTTCCGTCTAATCGGATCTCGGACATGATTTCCTCCTTTATTTTGATTTTCCTATTCCAACGCCGCAACCACGATCTCCGCCACGTCCTGTATCTTCACGGCCCCTTCCTTGTCCCGGGCCTTCAGGCCGTCCTCGAACATGGTGAGACAGTAGGGACACGCCAGGGCGATTGAGCTTGTGTTGAGTGCCAGGGCCTCGTCGGTTCGGACCTCGTTGATGCGGCTACCGATGACCTCGTCGATCCACATCCTGCCGCCCCCGCCACCGCAGCAGAAGCTTCTCGACAACCGTCGATCCATCTCGACCAGCTTGCCGCCTGAGACGGATTTGACGACGTTTCTCGGGGCGTCGTAAATCTCATTGTAGCGCCCGAGGTAGCAGGAGTCGTGGAAAGTCACCGTCCCGTCCATGCCGCCCTTGAGCTTGAGGGCCCCCTTGCTCATCAGGTCCCATATGAGCTCGGTGTGGCTTATGACCTCGTATTTTCCGTCAAACTGGGGGTACTCGTTCTTGAAGGTGTTGAAGCAGTGCGGGCAGGTGGTGACGATCTTCTTCACGCCGCCGTTGTTGAGGAGCTCGGCGTTGCCCGCCATGAGGCTCTGGGCGAGGTATTCGTTCCCGAGCCTCCGCGCCGACTCCCCGCAGCACATCTCCTCGGTGCCGAGTATGGCGAAGTCGACGCCAGCGGCCTTGAGGATCTTGACGAAGTCGGCCGAGACCTTTTTGTTCCGGTCGTCGAAGGAGCCGACGCAGCCGACCCAGTAGAGGTACTCGGCCCCGCCCTTCTCGGACAGGACCGGGACATCGAGGTCCTTGGCCCAATCGGCCCTTGTGGAATATCCCATGGTCCAGGGATTGTAGTTGGTCTCCATGTTCTTAAAGACGCTCTGGACCTCCTGGGGGAAGCTGCTCTCCATGAGCACAAGGTAGCGTCGCATGTCGACGACCTTCTGGACGTGCTCGATCAGGACGGGGCAGACCTCCATGCAGGCCTGGCACGTGGTGCACGACCAGAGCTCCTCGTGATCGACCACGTCGCCGATGAGGTTTTTCTCCAGGACGCCGTTGGGGTCCGGCACCGCCTCCTCTCCCTCGCCCGGGGTCTGGATCATGATCTTCCCCTTCTCGAGAGTGTGGCTCTTGAGGTTGTGGATGAGCCGGCTCGGGCTCAGGGGCTTTTCAGTGAGGTGGGCCGGGCAGACGCTCTGGCACCGTCCGCACTCGGTGCAGGCGTACTCGTCCAGAAGCTGCTTCCAGGTGAACTCCTCCATCTTGGAGACGCCGTATGTCTCGGCGTTCTCATCCTCCAGGTCCATTTTCGTCAGCTCACCCCTGGGGCCGAAGGACCGGAAGAAAATATTGGGGATGGCCCCGAGCAGGTGCAGGTGCTTGGAGAAGGGGATGTAGATCAGGAAGGCGAGGATGATCAGGGTGTGGATCCACCAGAAGAGCCCCCGGAACACATCCTGGGCCCCCATCGACATATTTGCAAACAGGCCGCCGCAGAAAGCGGAGATCGGCGCCCACGCTGTGGGGACCTCGGCGAATTTGTTGATCTCCAGCCCCCGCGTGAGGAACATGAAGACCACCAGAACGAAGATCATGGTGAGGATGATGGTGGCGTCGACCTTGGCGTGGGGGTCGTCGCTCTCGAGCCTGGCCGGCTTGAGGATATAGCGCCTGTGAAAGGCCACGACGATCGCCACCAGAACGGCGAAACCGAAGAGATCCTGGGCAAAGCTCAGGGGGCCGTACAGCCAGCCCAGGGGGTGGGCGATCGCCTCCAGGATGAGCTTGTATGAGAAAGGCTCGTAGATCCCCTTCATCAGGGACTCCACGGTCCCTATGGTGATGAAGATGAAACCCCAGAAGATGATGAAGTGCCCATAGCCTGCAGGCTCCTGGATGACCTTCTTCTGTCCGAAGACGAAGACCAGCACCGCTTGTATCCGCTCGCCGATCCGGTCGAAACGGTCCTCGTGTGCGCCGAGCCTGAGGATCTTGTACAGCTTGTAGGCGACGTAGACAAAGACCCCCAAGGCCCCGAGAAAGAGAAGCACGGTGAGGATATTTGCCGGAAAATGTCCTGGCAGCATGTTGATACTCCTTTCCTTTAAAACGTAAAGAAATCAAAAAGAAAGGGAAAATGAATGAATAACCATTCATTCTTAACACGATGCGTTAAACTTGTCAAATCGAACAAGAGATTTGCATAGTACTACAGCGACATTTCAGCTATAGACTTTTAGAATGACCTCATGTATCA
>CAZFWM010000121.1:0-19768 GCA_964522545.1 uncultured Thermodesulfobacteriota bacterium | reverse complement strand
GCTGGCCGCGGACCTTTTCCTGGCCCACATGGACCTAAATTGGCCCGTCGAGGCCGGGCCGATCCTGGAGCCGCCCCGGAGCATGCTTGCCATGGGGGAGAGGGCGCGCGACGTGAGAATTCTCGTTAACGGGATCGATCCGGAGGATTTTGATCCGGGCCTGACTTATTATGAGAATCTCAGACGCTACCGCCTGGACTGGCTCAGCCCGGATCTCAATGCCCTGCACGGGGTCTCTTCTCTGGTCAGTGCAAGCGCATTTATCAACCAAACGGAAAGACACAGGCGCCTCGAGGGCCTGCTCCGAGGGGAGCTCTCGCCAGAGGGATTCACCCGTGTTATGAGGGCTTTCAATGTAGGCTACTTCCTGACCCCCACTCCTTACGAGGCGTCGGGCGTAAGGGCCCTGGAGGTCCCACTCGATAGGGGGAGTCTCCTCGAGATAAGCGGGACCTGGGGAGAGGCTTATATGGCGCGCAGCACTGTTTTTCGAAGAGCCGAGGATCATCAGGCGTACCGATCCTGGTTCAATGATGAGACGCGCCCTGACAGGGAGGTCCTGGTGGGCGATCCGTCGGTGGCGGCGAGCTGCCCCGAAGAGGCCAAGGGCAGAGTCGAGGTGTGCCGCGAGGATTGGAACAATCTGGCCCTCTCGGTCGAGACGACCACCGGAGGCCTCGTGGTGGTCACCGATTTTTTCGAGCCGGGCTGGAAGGCCGAAATCGACGGCCGGCCGGCTGATATAGTGGAAGTGTTCGGTGTCGTGATGGGCATCGTGGTCGGCCCGGGAAGCCATGAGTTGACACTCGTTTATCGACCGCGCCTCTTTCTGGCGGGCGCGCTGATTTCCCTGACGTCTCTGGTCGCGCTCATCGTCCTGGCGGTCTTGCGCGGCTCGACCGGATCGGGCACCCCGCGCCCTAAACGCGGATAGCCGAACGTCACGATTTGTGCTATAATAAATTAAGATTTAGAATAGTTATGGCCCTAAATGGAGGGGTAATAAAATGAGCTCATTGACCGGTCGCTCTCCTGCACTAATCTCTCTCATCTTGATCGCCCTTTTCATCGCTCCTTTCTCTTATGCTGAAGAAAGAACCGTTGACCAAGGAGGGAGCGGAGACTTTGCATCGATTCAGGACTGTATCGATGCGTTGGCCGATGGAGACACATGTCTGGTCATGCCCGGCACGTACGTGGAGAATATCGATCTCGGCTCGAAGAATCTCACTATTTCGAGCGAGTCGGGGCCCGATGTCACGGTCATCGACGGTGGAGCCGCCGGCTCCGTCGTCACCATAGCGGGGGAGCAGATCGACACATGCGTGATCGATGGGCTTACCATTACCAACGGTGACAACAGCGAGTCGCGTGGTGGGGGTATCTTTATTGACGCATCGAGCCCCACGATCCGGAACTGCATCATAGACGGAAATATAGCCAAGTGGGGAGGGGGGATCTATATGCGGAACTACTCCTCCCCAACAATCGTGAGCAATACAATTTCCAACAACGAATCCAAAAGCAATGGCGCAGGGATCGTTTGCTATGATTCTTCACCTATAATTCAAAGCAACCGTATCATAGGAAACAGCGCTGAAACCGGCAAGGTAGGGGGAGGACTAAACTGCTACCACAGTTACGAAGAAAGTTCTTCGCCTCTGATTATCGGAAATTTGATATTGAATAACGATGCTTACAAAGGAGGCGGCATTCGCGCTCATGGAACCAACACTAATGCAACCATCATCAATAATATAATCGCTGAAAATGTAGCCTATGAGGAATATGATGGGGGGGCTGGGATATATATCCAGTCATCGGCAACGATCACCAACAACACGATCGTCGGGAATTCCGCGCCCCGTTATGGAGCAGGGATCAATTTTGCCATGGAAGCGGCGGATATAGTCCATGTCAATAACAACATAATCGCCAACAGCCCCGACGGGTATGGGGTCTCATGTACAAATCCCGTGGATTCCTTTGATCACAACAACGTCTGGAACAACGCGGACGGGGATTACTGGGGAAGCTGTTCTCCCGGCCCCAGCGACATATCGGAGGATCCTTTGTTCGTCGATCCTGAGGGGGGAGATTACCACCTCCAGTGCGGGTCCCCTTGCATCGACGCAGGGGACAGCACCGCGCCTGAGATTCCGGATACGGACTATGATGGAGAGGATCGGATCATAGGAGAGGCCGTGGACATAGGCGCAGACGAGCGCAGCCTGTCCGTGGTGAACGGCATGATCAAAGCATCCAGCGGCGGGACAGGGATGCCTTCTTGGGAGCACGGGCTGAGTATCTACGAAGATATTATTCACATTACCAATACATCCTCCAGTCTGATACACCTGCCGCTCTACACCATCCTCTCCGAGCTGGAGCCGGAGTCGGTGACCGCAGACAACACGGACGGTGGCGGGGACCGCCCCCCCACGGCATACTGGGAATGGAGTCTGGACCTCCACGATGGGTTCGATCCCTCGGATGGAGATGCCATCCTCGACCCGGGTGAAAAGATCTCTAGAAAATGGCAGTTCAGCGTTCCTGATAAGGAGCCCTTTACCTTCCAGGCCGACGTCCTCGGCTGCCCCTCCGAGATGAAGCGTACATCAGAATGCGATTTTTCATTCAGCTACGAGACCCCGAGAAGATCATTACGTGAACCCACGAGCGGGGCCGAAGACCTCCGGTTTATCCTGGACGATGGGAGCGCGGAGATCTACATGGGGGCGGACATGAGTGGGATCGTCCTGGCCAATGCCTTCACCCTCGACAGGGCGGTGGAGATCCTGGAGGTCTCCTTCCTGACCAGCGGTGTTTCAGAGGGGGACCCTGTGGACGTGATCATCTATTTCGATCCGACAGGAGTCTCGGCCCTGCCCGCGCCCGAAGACGAGGTCCACAGAGAGACCGTCGCTCTTGAGGGGGGTGGCTTTCAGGTCGTTGACATCGGGGCGATTCCAATGGTCCCGGGGCCCGGAGGATCATCGCGTTTCTATGTAGGGATCATGGGCCGCTCGGAGAGGCGCTGTTCCCTGGGGATCGATCTGTCCCTGCCGGGATCCGGGGCCTCTGTTTCCATGGATGGGGGGCTCTCCTTTGAGCCCCTTGCCGACCACCCGATCGTGGACGGAAGCGTGATGATCCGGGCAGAGGCGGCGGAGTGGCTCGGGCCCTTGGGTTGTGAATCGGGAGGAGCGGCCTCCGGGAACCGGAGCGCTAATCAGGGAGGGGCATGGCGCCTCTTGATCCTTGCGGCGGCCCTCTGCCTTACCGCCCTGGGCAAGGCGATTCCCCTACGGGGAGGGAAATAGAGATTACCTCTGGGAGCGTAGCCGGATCAGGAAGGCCCAGAGCAGGGGCAGGCAGACCATGAATAAAATGGCACTGCCCCATCCGCCTGAAGGGGAGCCACCCGGAACGGCCCCGCAGGGATCGGGGTCGCATGTATCCCCCATGCCGTCCAGGTCCCAGTCGTACTGATCCGTGTTAGGGATGAGCGGGCAGTTGTCCTCGAAATCCGGAATATCGTCCTCATCCGAATCGATCCACTCGAGAATCTCGCCGTGGGCCCGGATCATGGCGTTCCCGTCCACGATCGGGCAACTGCTGATCGGCTCAAAGCTCACACCTTTGTCCTCCGAGAGCACGGTCCCTCCTTGATTCGGGCCGTCGAGGTCGATCCCGAGAGAGTAGTGAACCCCGGGCAGGTTCTCCACGCCCACAAAGAAAGTGGCCCCCGCCCTGGAGTCGCGGTTCAGAAAGAGGCCCTCGAAGGAGAGGCGCTGGAATCCTTCCTCCGCCAGTGTGACGGCTTTTCGTGCGACCTCCATCCACCCCTCCGGCAGGAGCTCCCCGTCGGAGCCCTCGTAGATAACCACCTCGGCCACGGTCCCGGCGGCGAGCTGACTCGTGTAGAATGTGATCTCCCGCAGCTCCAGGGTGATGTCGAGGTCGAACCGGTTGGCAAGGATGACCTCCCCGAGCACGCTCCCGAAATAGATCTCGGCGCTATCATCGTCATGGATGAAGTCCTTTCCGGCAGCAGCGGTTCCCGCACCGGCAAAGAGAATGAATGATAAAGCAATTATGAAAAGGACCGGTCGTTTCATGGGTGTACCCTTTCTCCGTATCGAGGCTGTCGATAGAGACTCTGTATCTCTGAAGGTTTGCAAAATTGATACCAGAGAACCGTTCACCGGGAGGGGCGTGTAACTCCAGGCCCTGAGAGATGTTTCCCGAAGTCGGCGGGGCTTTTCTGCGGAATTATAACGATTATTGTCATCTCACCTGAAAAATTTTTCTGCTCTCCATCCCCAACTCCCGTTATTCCGATTGCCGGCCCTGCACGGCCGCGATCCCGGGGTCCCCTGCCTTCAGGGGCTCAGGCGCCCCCCCGTCATTCATCCCCGCAACATGGAATGGAAGTTGCAGAGCATAGGGTTACAATCAGTAGCAGTAATTCCAGGGCTGAAGTTGGGGGAAAGGCCCACTGGATCGACCCGGTCAGGGAGAGAGCGGTGTCACCTAGTTGGGATGGAATGAAGAAGGGGGGGAGAGAGTTGAGAACTCACAGGAATAGGTGCGTCCGATGTCACGATCCGCCGCTTTCACTCTTATCGAGCTCCTCATCGTCATCGCCATAATTACCATCCTCGCAGTGATCGCCATTCCACAGTTTCGCGAATCCACAAACGAAGCAAATGCCTCAGCACTCAGCGCAGACCTGACAGTCATGCGCGATGCGATCGAGCTCTACTACCACCAGCACGAACAGACCTACCCGGGCGTTTCCGATGGAGAAGAAGAGGGGGGGGGAGGAGAAGCTGAACATGTTTTCATCCATCAGCTCATCCTATGCTCTAACCGGGATGGGGACACCACGACCTCCCTCGACAGGACCAACTATCCCTACGGCCCGTATCTAAAGAGGATCCCTGAGAATCCCTTGGCTTCGGGTGGTATAGATCAAGATGGAGTAAAAGTCACAGAGTCATTAACCTCTCTTGAACCTGAAAGTAATCCACAAAAGGCCTGGCTTTACAGCAGCAGGACCGGCGAGCTGATCTCGAACATAGAGGAATAAGACAAACCCGGCCGAGCCCCTACCTGACCGCCGGATACCCGGCGCGTCCCTCCTCATCCGTGATCCCCAGCATCCCTTCCACCGCCTCCATGATGAGTGTCCCGGTCTCCGGGCTCATGGACATGGACTGCTCATACTTATATGTGGGGTCCTCGAACTCTCCGGCGCTCATAATGTAGCCGATCTCGTCGTTGGCCAGTCCGAAGATGAACCGGTGAGGGCCGGGTAGGATGGAGCGGAAATAGAGGCCCATGGACCAGAAGATCTCGCCGGGAAGGGTGAGGATCTGGGCCGGGCCCAGGTCGATGAGATAGACCTCGACCGGCACCCCGCCCTCTGGCTCGAATCCGCGGTCCCTCCAGTCGATGATCCCCAGGCCCAGGGCAAGTCGGAAGATCCAATTCTCCATCGGCACGGGGATCCTCGCCTTCCGGGCAACGATCCGGATCGAGCCGTCGCCGTAGAGCTCTGAGCTGTCGGAGACCGCCTCGATCGCCCTGTCCGAGAGGATCTCGCCCACCTCCTCTATCCACTCCACCCGCTCTGTAATGGACCAGTCCGCCCGGACCGAGTAGAGGTTGGGATAAGGGATGATCATGCCTCCGACGGCCCCGCAAAAACAAAGCGCGGTCCCGCCGGTCTTGCGCTCCAGTGCCCTGCAGAGACGCCCCGGCCAGTCAGCGCTGATGAGCCGGTTTTTTCCGAACAGGGCCTCCGCGTGCATGTCGAAATTAACGACCGTGGCGATCGTCTCTCCCGGGCCCGTCTCTCCCTCGCCGGCGGCCTCCACGCGCATGACGCCGATCCCATCGAATTTTTTCGTCGGGTCTCCTTCGTACCAGAGGTTCTGCGAGATCTCCGGCGGGGCCGTGGCCGTTCCGAAACGGAGGCGCGCCGGCCCGGCCGCGCTCACGGCCGCGTTTATGCACGAGGCCACCTCGTGCTCGACCCACTCGAGGTAGGAAGGATCGACACCGGAGGCGACCGGGATGAAGAGGCCCGGCCCCCAGTACCCTATGACGTCCGGGCCCTCATGGTTGTGTGTGGCGCAGATGATGATCCGGTCGCGGTGGGCCTCGCTGACGAGGGCGCGGATTCTCTCGACGCTGGAGAGGGTGATCCCCACGAAATCGAGAGAAACGAGGACGAGGCACGACTCAACATCATCGAGGAAGAGGGCCCGGCCGAAGATGGGGTCGAGCACCCCCTTGCTCCTGCGCATCTGGCCGAAGCCGGCGATCCAGACGTCACGGTCATAGGGAGTGAGGTCGACCCTGGCCGCACCCGCCACGAGGGTGCGGTCTCCCGACGCATCCCGGGCGGCCCGGAATTCATCGAGGGGACGGGATGAGGCGAGAGACTCCCGAAATTCATCGCCCAGGAGAGAAGGGGTCGATCTCCAGGGGCCGGCACAATTCAAGCCCCCGAGGGAGACCGCCAGAAGGATCATGCAGGCCGAAAAGAAGTGGATATGATTATTTATTTTCATCTGTTCTTTGCGTTCTTTACGGTTTTGCGAGAGAATGAGCCCTACCGATGCATAAAGCCGCATGCGGAAACCGCTGACGCTCGCGCCAGAGCACGTCATCTGCGGCCGTGCTCGTCTCGGCCAGGTCCTCACGTACTGGAAAGTACGCTCCGGCCTGTCTGAGCCTGCGCGCGGCCACATCTGACGCACTCTGACGCGTTTCCGCTATGCGTCTTTATGCATCGGTAGGGCAAAATTCTGAGGAAAAGACTGCCTCTTTTTAATTGAATGAAAGTCTGATAGATTAAATAAATTTTATCATGAAACAGAATAGTTGTAATCATACGAGTGTAACTATGCAAAGGAAAAAAATGCAATGAATAAAAAGATACTCATCGACGCCAGGTACGAGATCGTACGCACGGCGATAATCGAAAACGGGCGGCTCATGGATTTCCACGAAGAGGATGTGAGCTACGGCCAGCTAAAGGGCAACATCTACCGGGGGGTGGTGCGCCGAGTGGAGTCGTCTCTTCAGGCGAGCTTTGTCGACATTGGGGAGGACAAGAACGGTTTCCTCCAGATGCGTGATGTCCATAAAAAATACTATCCGGAAAGGTCCCCGAACAATCTCCCTCGCATCAAGGAAGTCTTTCGTAATGGTGACGGGGTCCTTGTACAGGTCGCCAGAGACTCCGTGGGGAAGAAGGGGCCGGTGCTCACCACCCACATCTCGCTCCCCGGCCGGTACCTGGTTCTCATGCCTGAAAGTGAAGGGGGCGGGATCTCGCAGAAGATAAAGGATGAAAAGAGCCGCGCCGAAATGCGCGCGATGCTCGATCGCCTCGCAAGCCCGACCGGGGCGGGCGTGATCATGCGCACCGCCGCTATGAGCCAGACCAAGCGGGAGCTCGACAGGGACCTGAACCGTCTGGTCCGGCTCTGGAACGAGATCCGGGGAGAGTACGGCCGGATGAAGAGGCCGGGTCTCCTCTACAGGGACCAGGACGTCGTGGTGCGCTGCCTTCGAGATTACTTCACTTCGGATACCAGGGAGGTCCTCATCAACGATCCGGAGGCCTTCGATGTCGCCCGTGAGTACTTCCGCCGGGTGATGCCCCGTCACGGGAGGGCCCTCAAGCTTTATAAAGACACGGTCCCCCTTTTCGACCGCTACAACATTGAGGAGGAGATCGCCCGCTCCCACGAGCCGATCGTACCGCTCCCCTCGGGAGGAACACTCTTCATCGAGCCGACCGAGGCCCTTGTGAGCATCGACGTCAATACCGCGCGCGCCACTTCCGGCTCGGGATTGGAAGAGACGGTCACACGCACCAATCTCGAGGCTGCAGAGGAGGTCGCCCGTCAGCTCCGCCTCCGGGATCTCGGGGGCCTCATCGTCGTCGATTTCATCGATATGGCGAACCCGGCAAACAGGCGGCGCGTCGAGCGCCGGCTGCGCGAGTCTCTGCGGGGCGACAAGGCGCGAACCAAGGTGGGCGGCATAAGCCCCTTCGGCCTCCTCCAGCTCTCCCGGCAGCGCCTGCGTACATCTCTGGGCTCTTCGACCCATGTGTCGTGCCCCGAGTGCAATGGGCGCGGTTGGGTGATCTCGAACGAGGTGATCTGTCTCGACGTGCTCCGGCGGCTGAGCCTGGCCGCCAGCAAAGCCCGCGATGCGGCCGAAATTCGGGCGCAGGTGAATAGCCATGTGGCTCTTCACCTGCTCAATGCCCGCCGGAACGAGATCAAGAGCATCGAAGAAGATTTCGGGGTGCGCGTTGTCGTCGAGATAGGAACGGACACCCGCGCCGAGGTGGTCGATATCAAGGTGATCCGTGGCGAGAAAGGGGGTATCGCCATTGCCCGGCAGAGAGGGACCTCTCGCCGGGAAGGGGGAAGCCCCAAGGGCGAATCGGGCGAATCGGCTCAAAGGCAGAGGAAGCCCGGTGCGGATGCCCCTGGGCGCCGCCGCCGCCGCCGCCGACCGGCCGCAAGTGAGGATGCCGGCGAACCAGCCGGCGTGGAGAAGGCCGGGGCGCCCGTGCCGGAGAAGGCCGGACAGGTTGAGCCGGCGGAGTCGGTCGGCCCTGCCGCGACGGCACGCAAAAAGAGCCTCCTTGAGCGACTGACCACTATATTCACCGGCCCCCCGACGGTTCAGGAAGAGCCGAAAGCTCCCGCTGTCCGGACGGTTCAGGAAGAGCCGAAGGCTCCCGCTGTCCCGGCGGTCAAGGAAGAGCCAAAGGCCCCTGCAAAGACCTCCGGCCCGCCGGCTCGAAGAAGCTCCGGCGGCCGGTCGGCCCCTCCCAGGGCCAAAGCCAAAGCAAAAGCAAAAGCCCAAGGGCCATCACAACCACCCCGGGGGGGCGGCCGGCCCAGAAAACCAAATACCAGAAGGCCATACCGAAGACGCTCACCAAGGCCGCCCAGGCAGAGTCAACCCTCCGGTCAGACAGAGAAAGACGGAAAAGGAGGGGGGCAGGAAAAGGGGAAGCCCTCGGGTTCAGGACCGGCGGACGCCGGAGGAGTCGGCTCCTCGAACTAACCGTCCTGTTTTCGACTTTCTACTCCCTAACGCGGCCGAGCCGCAACCGAATCCCAACTCCCTCACCCAGGCCCTCTCCCGGGAGGGAGAGGGATTAAAGGTTTCCGCCTGAGGTTAGGGTACAGTCTCCTCCGGGATTGCGGCCAGTTCTGCGGGGATATCCATATAAGAACCCGGATCGGCCAGGATCTTGTTCAGTCCATGAACAAAGGAAGCCACGATCTGGCCCTCTACCAGTCTGTGGTCGACCTGCAGGACGAAATGAACCGTGGGCCGAACAGCGGGGCAGCCGTCCACCGCGATCACCCGGTCCACGATCGCTCCCACCACGAGGAGCGGAGTGGCTAAGACGGAGGAGATCGCTCCTTCCAACCCGAGGCTGCCGGGATTCGTGATCTGAAACGTCCCGACCGTCCTGCGTATTATGCGCTGGCGTCGCAAGGCGAAACCCAACAGCCACCGCCGAATGAATCCTATGGGGATGATCCGCGCCAGAAGGGCAAGCATCTGAATGCTCTGGGCCTCCTCCTCCCTCACGAGACGGCTCTTGCTCTCGATCTCCGAAACGATTCTCTCCAGAGATTTATGCTCTGCTTCGCGGATCGTGATGAGCGGGGCGAGGCGTGTCTGTCCTGCCACCGAGATGCCGACGTCCACGCTCGACGGAATGATGAACCGGCCGCCCCGCAGCATGTAGTGAATCCGGGGGTCCCGCTCGATGGCCAGCGCGCACGCCTTGACGATGAACGCCGTGAAGGTAAGCTTGCGCCCTGTACGCTGCCGGTATGCTTTGCAGAACTCGATCGCCTTGGAGACGTCGGATGTGAAGAAGGCGAGGTCCCTGGCCCTGCACACCGCATCGAACAGATCATTGATGGACCTGTCTGCCGGGCCGAGGCGGATGAGCTCGTCTCGGGCCTCGATCCGGTCATTTGGGTCACTGGTCATGGCTCGATCCCTTGTCGGTCTTTTACGAAATTGCAGAATTCGAGATAATAGAGACTTTCATCACAACATCTCCGTGGCTTGCGTAGATGTGGGCGCAATGTCAATGGGTCGAGCGAGTTTACAGTTTACAGTCGACAGTCGAGAGTGAGAAGCATGTAACTCTCGACTATAAACTGTTGACTGTCGACTAAGAGCTCAATTTCGTATTGACTATGCAATATTTCGCTAATTTGGTTGCGGCTTCGCCGCTCCAGGTTTCTGCTCTGAAATTTTCAATACTGGGAAGATAATACCAAACGTTGGAGTAAATCAAAGGGCATAGCCGACAAGGGAGGAGATGGGATGACGAAATTTGCCGTGATCACTGTGAGCGACAAAGGATCGGCCGGAGAGCGCGAGGACCGGAGCGGGCCAGAGATCGTGTCGATTCTGGAAGAGCAGGGCTTTCAATGTGCGGTCCGGGAGATCGTCCCAGACGAGCAGGACTTGATTGCCGGCCGGCTGCGACACCTCGCCGATACGGCCGCCGTGGACCTCATACTGACCACGGGGGGGACGGGACTGGCCCCCAGGGACGTTACGCCCGAGGCCACGCAGGCCGTGATCGACCGAGAGGCGCCGGGCTTTGCCGAGGCGATGCGGTCAGAAGGCCTACGCGTCACGCCTCACGCCATGCTGTCGCGGGCCGTGTGCGGGATTCGGAGGCGAACGCTCATCATCAACCTGCCTGGAAGCGTGAAGGCCGTACGTGAGGGCCTGGCCGTGATCCTCCCGGCCCTGCCCCACGCGATGGAGATCCTATCCGGGGCCGGCGGTGAGTGCGGGGAGTAGCGGGCACTTAATCACACCATGAAAAAAACTCTGAGGAACCCAGGAACCCAAGAAGGAAAAGAGAAAAGTGAATATGAAAATGTTGGAACACTACAATTTCATGAACAACACGGCGTCTTCTATGCGGATCTAATTGAGGGTCGTTGCGAGGACCGAAGGGACGAAGCAATCCACTGAGCACCTTGGCGAGATAAGCACTAGGGGTTGCTTCGCTCGCAACATCCTCAAGGTGCTCAAATGTCGATCTTATAATTTCCTATGCATCAAGCAAATTCGAAGCAGCCAAAACGATCCTGGCTCTTTTCATGGGTTCCTGGGTTCCTCAGAGGAATTTTTTTTTTCTTTATCACTCCTGCCGTCATAGCCCTCCTCAACGATCAGTATCCGGTCCCCGGGGCGAACAACTCCCCCCCGGACGACCTCGGCGAAGATCCCTTCCCGGGGCATTACACAGTCGCCCGCCTGCTCGTATATGGCGCACCGGTCGTGGCAGGTCTTTCCTATCTGGGTGACCCGCACCACGGCCCTCTCCCCGACCCGGAGGACCGAGCCCGTCGGGAGATCGACCAGCGAGATCCCCTCGGTGGTGAGATTCTCGGCGAAATCCCCGGGGCCGACATCGAGGCCCTTGGAGCGCATCGTGGCGATACTCTCCATGGCCAGTAGGCTCACCATGCGGTGCCAGGGCCCGGCGTGAGCGTCCCCCTCCAGGCCGAGGTCCTCGAGGAGACGGGCTTCCGGGACGGGGGTCTTGGGCGTCCCTTTGGAGTCGCTCCGGTTGATGGATCGGAGCACGCCCGAGAGTCGGTCCTCCCGGCTCATCCGTCCTCCTCCCGGACAAAGACGCCGCTCTTTCCCCCGCTCTTGCTCACCAGGCGCAGATCGGTAACCACCATGGTCCGGTCATAGGACTTGCACATGTCGTAGACCGTCACCGCGGCTATGGATGCAGCGACAAAGGCCTCCATCTCCACGCCGGTCTTTGCGGTCGTTCGGGCGCGGGCCTCGACCTCAAGCCGGGAGCCCTCCGTATCGGGGCGGAGCCGGACATCCACCCAGTCGAGCGGGAGGGGGTGGCAGAGGGGAATGAGCTCTCCGGTGCGCTTGGCGGCCATGATACCCGCAATCCGGGCCGCGGCGAGCACGTCCCCCTTTGCAGCTCTCCCCTCGGTGATGAGCTCAAGGGTTTCAGGCTTCATGCGTACGGAGGCGCGCACCACGGCCTCCCGCGCCGTTGCGGGTTTTGCCCCCACATCGACCATCCGGGCCTCCCCGCGCTCGTCGAGATGCGTTAGCGGTCCTTTTTCAGTACTCCCCGGGTTTTTAGTTTTCATATTTTTCACTCTTTACATTCAAATGAACGATCAATACGTTACAAGAGTCTTTACGTGAGAAAAACATGCCGATAAATGAATTCGAACCGATCCACCGGCGTTGACGGTGGATCGGTTCGAATTCATCCCCCGATGGCGCTCATGCCGCGTTCGCATATCTTGAAGCTGTGTCCCCCCAGGGTGTGGCGCTCCGGCTTGTTCCGGATCGTCCTGTACATAAGGGACTTCAATTCTCCGTGATGACCTTCAGGGCGGCCGTTGCGAAGGATCGCCTTGAGGTCGACCTCCTCATCCGAAAAGAGGCACGGCCTCAGCACGCCGTCTGCCGTGAGGCGTACCCGGTTGCAGGCCCCGCAGAAGTGCCGGCTCACGGGGGAGATGAATCCGAGCTCGCCTCGGCCGCGGGCAAGGCGGAATCCCTTGGCCGGCCCGGATTCAATTCGGCCGTGAACAGGGAGGAGCCGCCCGAATTCCTCCTCGATGCGGGCCCGGATCTCGTCGGAGCTAACGACCTTCTCCGGGCCCCAGCCGGGGCCGCTGCCGACCGGCATGAACTCGATGAAGCGGATCTGGAAGGTTGCTTCGAGGGCCAGCCTCGCAAAATCGGTGACCTCGTCGTCATTGACCCCCCGGATCACGACGACATTGATCTTTACCGGATCGAGCCCGGCGTCGAGGGCCGCGTCGAGGCCGGTGAGCACCCTGTCGAGCAGGGGGAAACGCGTGATCTCCCTGAATCGGTCGGGACGCATGGTGTCCAGGCTCACATTGACCCGCCGGAGGCCGGCATCGACGAGGGCGGGAAGGTATTCCGCCAGGAGCACGCCGTTCGTGGTGAGGCTCAGATCCTTCAGCCCCTCCAGACGGTTGAGCTCTCGGATGAGGGAGACCACCTTGCGGCGTACGAGCGGCTCACCGCCGGAGAGCCGGATCTTGGATATCCCGAGACGGCAGGCCAGCCGGGCGATCTCGATGATTTCCTCATAGGTGAGGACCTGGTCGTGGCCGATCGTGGGCACGCCATCGGGAGGCATACAGTAGATGCAGCGAAGGTTGCAGCGGTCTGTGATCGAGATTCGCAGGTAGTCGATCTTCCGGTCGAAGCCGTCGATCAGGTCGGCCATTTCATCGCTCTCGTTCTTTCATGCTCAAAATAATATAGCGCATTGAAAAATACGAGCAAGACCCCGAAGGGGTCATGTCATGTAGCCTGGGGCGTTAATCCCAGGATCAGGGCGTCCGGTCGCTGGGACAGGGAAGGCGGCCCGGCGTGCCGAGGGCGGCGCTCACCAGCCCGAAGCAGCCGATGAGCATCATGCTCCCGAAGGGCGCTGCAAAGTGCCAGCCCAGGCCCCTGGCCATGCCCCTGCGTGGACCGCTCACTGCAGTGAATGCGAAGCCGGCGCCTCCGGCCCCGTCGAGGGGGCCGGCACACCCGTGCCCTCCCTCTCCGTAGACATCGTCGAAGGAGAGGGCCCCCCTGCGGAGCCGCGCGAGGTGGTCTGCAAGCCGCTCCGAGCTGAGGAGCCCGGTGTGGTGCTCATAGATCCCGAAAACGCGGTCGCCGCGGATCAATGCGGCCACGGTGTGGCTGTTTCCGATATTGACCAGGGTGAAGCCCTCATCCCGGCGGGCGGCCACAACAGGGTCGAAGAGGGCGCCCAAAACGGCGGCAGCGCCCGTGTCCATCGCCACGGCGCCGGGTGCTGCGTCGAGGGCGGCGGCCATGCGGGTGAATCGCTCGGGCGCGGCCTTGTGGACGAGCCGGTCCAGGGATCCGCCGCCGGAGAGGAAGGATTCCCAGTAGCGGAACCGAAATCGGCGGTTGCTCTCCTCGGGGGAGTGTCCGTGGTCCATGACGGCCACGGAAAAGCGGCAAGGCATCTCGATGTCGAACGGGGCGAGCGCCCGGGCCAGGGCCGGCAGGTCGATGTCTCCCGTCCGGACCGGGACGGCATCCTCAGGAGGCGAATCGGTCAGGATCACTCCCATCGCCTCGACCCGCCCGAGATTGTCGTCGATCGTCCGGGCGGCCCAAGGCTCGGCAAAGACGCGGAGCCCGGCCTCCAGATGATCCCGGACCGCGCCGCAGCAGGCGCCGCCGCCCATGAGGGGCCCCTGGAGGTAGAGATCGGCTCCGGCCCCGGTCAGGGAGCGTATGCGTCCGGCCACGATCCGGGTGGGCGAAGGGAGCACGAGCTGCACCGAGTTCTCCACTTCCCGGCCCGGCTCCCAGAGAAGAACGTCCTGGGTCCCGCCGCCCACATCGACGGCCAGGATGGGTTCGTCGTTCTTTCGATCATTCATGGAATCCTCCTCGATTCGGAGCCCCGTATGTTCGGGGCGGAGAGCGGTTTTGTCAACCCTAACATTGCATAAAACGCAGAGTGGAAACGCTTCAGAGCATGTCAGATGTGGCCGCGCGCAGGCTCGGACAGGCCGGAGCGTACTGAACAGTACGTGAGGACCTGGCCGAGATGAGCACGGCCGCAGATGGCGTGCTCTGGTGCGAGTGTCAGCGGTTTCCGCCTGCGGTTTTATGCAACGTTAGGGTCAAACTGCGATTTTTCTTGACACGCCTTGCTTTCCTGAAGTAGAATATAATTATTTCAAGAACAGAAATAATTAACATGACTTCAATACGGGAGGGGCCATCATGAAAGCGCGAGAGCATAGCGGCACAGCTGGATTCATAGCGGTATCGGTATTGATCATCGCCTTCTCGGCCATTGCAGGCTGCCGCCCGCCGCTCCTCGCGGTCGGCACGCTCACCCCTGCGGCCGGGGCGGAGACGACTCTTTTTACTTACGAGGTCTTTTACCATGACGGCGATGAGCATGCTCCCGCTCAGATCGATGTGGTGGTCGATGGAGCGCCCTACAGCATGGCCCTCGCCTCAGGGCTCCCCCACGACGGCGTCTACCAATTCCAGACGAACCTAGCTCTGGGAGAACACACCTATCACTTCTTCTGCGACGACGGACACGACGGCTCGGCCCGCTTTCCGGCTAAGGGCGAGCTCGAAGGGCCGTCGGTCTTTGCCGGGTTCGGCTCCTTCGGCTTCACCTCCTCAGGGTGCCTCAGGGATGGCGGGGCGGATCAGGAGCAAAGCGGGCGGAGTACCTGTGAGGGGATCAGTATATGGACCGAAGGGGACGACATCCTCATGGAGCACCTCGGTGCGATGTACAACTGCTGCACCGGAATGATCGTCGACCTCGATGCCCTGAGCGGCGTGTTCCGGCTGACCGAGCGCCCTGAATTCCCCGACCGTGTCTGCTACTGCACATGCCCCTACGACCTGACCGCCCGGATCGAGGATGTCCCGACCGGGACCTACCGGGTGGAGGTCTGGGATCCCACGGAGTCCCTACTCCTGTGCGCAAAAGAGGTGACGATCCGGGAGTTCGGCTACACGAGCGCCCCCTGGGAGGACTGTTCACTAAGACCTTCTTTCACCGCGCAGAGGGAGGACTGCGAGCCGGGCGTGACCATCCGGGCCGAAGGGGATGCGGTGACCCTCGAGCACCTGGGGGCGATCTACAATTGCTGTGCCGAGATAGTGGTGGAGATGATCACGGTGGGCTCGACCATCAAGTTCGTCGAGGTCGAGACCTTCCCCATCGAGCCCTGTTCCTGCATCTGCCCCTTCGACATCATGGCCGCCGTCCACGACGTGGCGCCGGGCGCCTACTGGGTGGAGGTCTGGGACGAAACCTTCACCCACCTATACTGCCGCGAGCAGGTGGAAGTGGGAGGGGCGTGAAGGGTAATTTCATTTAATATTTTCATTAGAAGAAACCCCGGCGAAGCCGGGCTAAATCTAAAAAAAGGGGGTCGCCCAGAAGCGACCCCCTTTTTTTAGATTGGCGGAGAGAGAGGGATTCGAACCCTCGGTGCGTTTTTAAGACGCACACTCGCTTAGCAGGCGAGCACCTTCAGCCAGCTCGGTCATCTCTCCGATGGATCGCGCGACCCCTTCTCTCACGAAGATCCCCTTGTCTCGGAAGCGATCGCGCGGTCGAATGAAAAGATGTTCAGGCTCGGCCGGTGAGTCGGCGGTGGCGGAGGGAGTAGGAATCGAACCCACGGAGCTTTCGCTCAACGGCTTTCAAGGCCGCCGCCTTAAACCACTCGGCCATCCCTCCTCGATGCTGTTTGATTTTAATTGGCCAAGTATATCAGAGAAGCCAAACGGTTTCCACCCCTATTTTTTTAATGGGCGGACACACACAGGTCCGCCCCTACATTTTCCCCCGATCCCTAATCAATGACCTCCATCCCCCCCATGTACGGCCGGAGCGCTTCCGGAATCGCCACCGTGCCGTCGGCCTTCTGGAAGTTCTCAAGGATCGCCACCAGGGTACGTCCGATGGCCAGCCCGGATCCGTTCAGTGTGTGGACCAGGCGGGTCTTGGCGCGCTCGCCCCCTCCGGCCGCGCGGGTCGGGCGGTACCGGATGCCGGCGCGCCGGGCCTGGAAGTCCTCGAAGTTGCTGCATGACGAGATCTCCCGGTACACTCCCTGCGCCGGCAGCCATACCTCGATGTCGTAGCACTTGGCCGCCGAGAATCCGAGATCGCCCGCGCACAGTGTCACCACGCGGTAGTGGATGCCGAGCCGCTGCAGCACGGCCTCGGCGTTGGCAAGCAGCGATTCGAGCTCGTCGTAGGAGGTCTCAGGCGTGGTGAACTTCACCATCTCCACCTTGTTGAACTGGTGCTGGCGAATGAGGCCGCGCACGTCCTGGCCGTGGGAGCCCGCCTCCTTGCGGAAGCAGGGCGTGTAGGCGCAGTAGCGCACCGGCAGATCCGCCTCGTCCAGGATCTCGTCGCGGTGGATATTGGTGACCGGCACCTCGGCCGTGGGCACGAGGTAGTGGTCCCATCCCTCGACCTTGAAGAGGTCCTCGGCGAACTTGGGGAGCTGGCCCGTGCCCAGGTAGCTCTCCTCGTTGGCCAGGAAGGGCGGGAGGACCTCTGTGTAGCCGTGCTCCCGGGTGTGCAGGTCGAGCATGAAGTTGATCAGCGCCCGCTCCATGAGAGCCCCGGCGCCCCGGTACAGGGTGAAGCGTGCCCCGGCGATCTTGACGCCCCGCTTGAAGTCGAGGATGCCCAGGGCCTCGCCCAGGTCCCAGTGGGCCTTCGGTTCGAAGTCGAAGCCCGGGGGCTCCCCCCACTGCTTGACCTCCACATTGCAGGCTTCGTCGTTCCCGTCCGGCACCGAGGGATGCGGCACGTTGGGCACCTGGAGCATGAGGCCGTGAAGATCCTCTTCAACGATCTTGAGCCTGCCCTCCAGGGCCTTGATCCGCCCCCCCACCTCCTTCATTTCGGCGATCTGGGCACTCGCGTCCTCTTTCGCCTTTTTCAATCGGGCGATTTCTCCGGAGGCCTTGTTGCGCCGGTGACGGAGGTCCTCGGTCTCGGCCAGTAGGGTCCGCCGCTCTTCGTCCAGCTCGACGAACCGCTCGAGACCCGTCTCTCCGCTGCGGCGCCCGACGGCCCTCTTAACCTCGTCGAACCGATCGCGTAGCTTCTTTATGTCGAGCATGTGGGCTCCAGCTGAGTTGGAGATGGAAATGACTTGAGACAGAGAAAACATTTAGCATCCGTCGGGGCTTGCGTCAACTTCCATAGGGGGCCACTTAGTTGACTTCACGGCAGGAACATTTAGAATGAGTAGACTTGACTTTGTGCAGATGCAGGAAAGGGTACAGCAATGAACGATCAGATGGAGATACGGCGCTCGGTACACACGGCGGCCCAGAAAATGTGGCGCCACGCCATGGCCGAGGGGAGCGCAGGTAACGTGAGCGCGCGAATTCCGGGTGAGCCCCTCGTGGCCATCACGCCGTCCAACGTGCCCTATGAAGTCATGGAGCCCGGGGATGTGGTCGTCGTGGATGAGCAGGGCGAAGTGGTGCTCGGCAGCCGGAATCCCTCCTTCGAGACACCGCTCCACCTCGCCGTGTACGCGGCCCGGGCCGATGCGGCCGCCCTCTTCCACACCCACGCCGTCTACTCCTTCGTGCTCGGCGTGGCCGGGAAGCCCCTGGCCCCGGTCATGGACGAGTTCATCCAGTACGTGGGCGGGGCCGTGGAAGTGGCCGCCTTCGGGGAGTCGGGGAGCGAGGACCTCTCGCAGAGCGTCCTGGCCGCCCTGGGCGAAAAGAACGCGGTTATCCTGGCCAACCATGGCAACCTCTGCTGCGGCCGGGATCTGGACAGGGCCTGGCACGTGGCCCAGCTCGTGGAGAAGGGGGCCAAGGTGACGATCCTGGCCGACCTGATCGGCGGGGCCCGCCCCCTGCCCGAGGAGATCGTGGAGGCCGAGACCGAGCTCTTCGAGATGATGAAGGGTATGTGAAAGAAGAAGGGATAGTGAGAGAAGAGGAGTTGTGAAATGTCCGATATGACGGCCCTGATAACCGCCCCCTTTCACGAAGAGGGGCTCTCCCTGCTCCGGGCCCACATGCCCCTCCAGTACCAGAGCTGGAAGGAGACGGGACGGATCTACACCGACCCGGGCGAGTTCATCGAGAAGATCCGGTCCTGCGACGCCAGCTGCATCGTCGTGGAGGGGGACCAGGTGGACGGCGACATCATCGACGCCTGCGGCCTCGAGCTGATCGCCTCGTGCCGGGGGAACCCCGTGAACATCGACATCGACGCGGCCACGGAAAGGGGCGTGCCGGTCCTCTTTACACCGGCGCGGAACGCCGACGCCGTGGCCGATCTGACAGTGGCCCTCATGCTCTCCCAGGCACGGCACCTCACGCGAGCCGACCGCCTGCTCCGGGGCGGCGAGTTCTACATCGACACCGAGGCCGACCTCGTGGAGCTCTACCGCACATTCACCGGGTTCGAGCTCGGCGGCGGCGTGATCGGGATCATCGGCCTGGGCCAGATCGGGCTTCAGGTGGCCCGAAGGCTCAAAGGGGGATTCGGCTCCCGCCTGCTCGCCTGCGACCCCTACGCCGCCGACGAGCGGTTCGCCGAGGCCGGGGCCGAGAAGGTGGAGCTCGACGAGCTCCTCCGGAAGGCCGACATCGTCACCCTGCACGTCACAGCCACACCCGAGACCGAGCGGATGATCGGGCCCGAGGAGATCGAGCGGATGAAGCCGTCGGCCCTCTTCATCAACACGTCGCGCGCCTACTGCACCGACGAGAACGCCCTGTACCAGGCGCTCAAGTCCGGGCGCATCGCCGGTGCCGGCCTGGACGTGTTCGACTCCGAGCCGGTCGAGTCGGACAACCGATTCCTCTCGCTCGACAACGTCACAGTCACTCCCCACATCGCGGGCGTGACCGTGGACGGTATCAAGAACCAGTCCAAGTCGGTGGCGGACGACATCGTGCGCTTTCTCCGGGGAGAGAGGCCGCGGCACATCAAGAACCCGGAGGTGCTGGAGCGGGAGCGACATTCTTAGAATGTCGCTATTGTAAATTTTAGATTGTTGATTGGAAATTGTAGATTGCAGAATCCGTCATTCCCGCGAAAGCGGGAATCCACAATTGAGCGCATTTTCTGGGTTCCCGC
>CAZFWM010000120.1:0-19804 GCA_964522545.1 uncultured Thermodesulfobacteriota bacterium | reverse complement strand
CCAGGCCGTCGGCGTCCGAGTCGGCCTGGTCCGGGTTCGCCGCCTGCGGGCAGTTATCCTCGCTGTAGAGAATCCCGTCGCCGTCCCCGTCGACCGAGGCCTTGAGCCGCGTCGCCGGATCGCCCAGCAGGGTCATCGTCTCGATGGCGTGGGTCGTGAGGAAGTACTCTGCATACCCATTGATCTTCGCCTCCGTGACGGCGGCCCCGAGCACGGGGTCTTCGTCCACGAAGAGGATCGAGAAGAGCTCGCGTTCGAGGATCTCCTGCTCGGGCGTGTACCCGAGGCCGCTCGGCATCCAGGTGGCCACGGCCCCTCGCCCCGAGGCCAAGAGGAACTCTTCGGCCAGACAGTCGATGGATGAGGCGTAGGGATCGCCCGGGTGGGCGAAGAATCCGCTCAGGCAGGTCATGGCCACCGCAAAGGTGAGGCGGTCGTCGTTCGTCAGGGAATAGATATCCGGGGAAGAGAAGCCCGCGCTCCAGATATCGATGTTGCCGTGCCCGATGTAGTTGGTGATCAGCGCGCCATCATTGATCACTTTCCTGAGGGCCGTGTCCAGTCCGGATCCGAGGCCGCTCTTGTAGAGCCTCTCGACCTCATAGCCCCCGGGAATGACCTCGTCAATGACCATCTCGGATATTGCTTCGAAGTCCGAGCCACTGTCCGCGACCATCGCAATCGAGTCGTTCCAGGTCTCGCGGGGCAGCTCCTCATAGGCGATGATCTTCTCCACAACGGTCTCTAGCTCGGACGGGGTCCTCACAGAGATGCGGCCCAAAAAGAGGTCGGGCAGGGGGTCGGTCCCGCTCACACAGGCGAACCAGTTGTCCGTTGGGGTCTCGCCGAGGGACGGGGAATAGAAGAGGGAGGTGGGGACGTGGTTGATAACCCCGGTTCCGAGAATGTCCCTGTAGTCGAGGTTCGCGTTCCCCACGAGGAGGACGTAGAGAGGAGCGGGCGGACTCCAGCTCTGGCAGGCATATGCGATGAGGTCCCTGATCGCTTGCGGATCGAACACCCCATGGCTGAACTCGTCGTAAGCGTCCTGGACGTCGATGAGGGCCGTCCTCAATCCCTGGGACTCCCTGAAAGCCAGGAGCGGCGAGCTCGCCTCCCGAAAGGAGCCGTGGGAGATCGCGATGTAGTCCGCGCCGTTCTCCGGCGATCGCCAGGACGAGGGCTCGTCCAGGAGCACCCTAAGTGGAGAGGGCTCGCATGAGGGAGTCGAAGCGAGGTAGCGGGTCTCGGATGCGACCTGATCCTCGAATACGAGCTTGTAGCCGTCCCTGGCCGGCTCGACCTCCCATCCTTCGATCCGTACCGGAGCCCATGGGTCGGTCACGTCGAGGAGGACAAGATCTTCGCTTTGGAAGCCCGTGACCTCGAACCGGTGTGAGCCAGCCTCATCAGCCTCGAAGGCAAGACACTCCTCTTCCGCGATGTAGGCGTCCCAGTAATCGATCTCGATCCAGTTGAGGTAGGCCGAGTCGACCGGCAATTCCGGGTTCTCGACCATCTCCACGGTCACGGTGTTCTCTCCCTGGACCAGCACCGACTGGGGCATCGAGGCCTCGTGGAGATAGTCACCCTGGCCGCTCCAGACCGCCTCGTCCACCAGGATTCCGTTGACATAGATCCTGGTGTGGTGGCCCAGGACCGTCCGGCCGAGCAGCAGGACCCGGATGCCGGCCTGGCCCTCCCGGTCGCTGATCGTCCCCAGGTCGACCGTGAAATCGGTGGCCGTGGGGGCCCTCAAGACCTCCCAGAACCAGTGATCCACATCCATGCCGCCGGGGTGCTGGCCGAAGTAGTGGATCTCCTCTTCCGCGTGGCGGCCGGTGAGAAACGCCTCGGGAACAAGCCACCCCTGGGTCGGGCTCCCGTCCCGGGTCTGCATGCGGAGGCCCGGCTCCTCGCCGGCCGAGAGCCAGTAGACGTTGGTGCTCGTGAACACGCCGGTCATGGCACGACCGTAGAAGAGGATCTCGTCGGCCGGGTCGAGCAGGCCATCCTCGGCGCCCGTGACCAGGATCGGGATTTCGCTCCCCTGGGAGCTCACCACAATATTCCTCGGGTCGAGCCCGGAGGGGGCGTAGCCGATCTCCTCCAGTGCGCTGCCTTCGATCCGGTAGAGGCCGTCGGAATCGACTTCGATCTTCACATCCCCCGGGGCCTCTCTCTCGTCGCCCACGGAGAGCCATTCGGCCCCACGGCACGTCGGGACACCCGGCGCAAGAATCGTCGATCTCTCGATGAGCCTCTCGTAGGGGCCTGTCCGGGGCCCGACCGCCCGGCCGCCGCATGCCCGGCAGGGGCGAAACTCGATGGAGATCTTCATGCGCTCATGCACGATGATCTCTTTCCGGGCCGGGTTGTACTGGACGGGGTGGATCTCTACGAAGGCGACCCTCCGGTCCCTCAGGTGTCCGGTATAACGGAGCTCCACCGGCTCTTCCGGGAGGAAGTTGTTTTGTGAATAGGCGAGGGCATCGAAGGCATGCTCCTTGCGGACGCTGACCTTGCCGTCGACCTCCTCGACAAAAAGCCTGGGCGCGGGTGCGATCCTCACGCTCTCGATGGTCTTCGTCTCGGAGGAGACGAGACAGCAGAGGACCGGACCTTTGCTGCAAGCCGGAATGCCCACAAGCTCCCCTCGAACCGGAAGGGCGGGCCGGCCGGCGTCCTTCATGTGGCCGGCGCCCGGTACTTCGATGGATTGGAACGTCTCGCCCCCGAGGGAAACCGTTTCGACCGTGGGGGCAGCGGGATTGTATTCGATCACGATCCGGCCCGGCCCGTGATCGAGCACCGTGAGGTCGGAGGCTTGCCGGGCTTCAGCGGATACGGGGAAGGCGTGAAACAGCAAAGCACAGAACAGTACCGTCGCAGAAAATGATCTATGAGGAACCCAGGAAACCAGGAAAAGAGATTTATCGTTCATAGATATTTCCTTATTCCTTTCCTGGGTTCCTGGGTTCCTCAGATGAAAAAAAATAGCCCTTCGGAACTGGATTTCATTTTTACACAACATCATAAACGAGCCGAACCATCTCCTCCAGGTCCCCCACCGTCATCCGGTGACATTGAACCCCTTCGAGAAGGCCGGCCAGATCGAAGACCATGGAGGCTACGCTCCCGTGGAACCGCTCTTTGAGGAGCTTGGAGCGCGGGCCTCCGAGGAAGCTCCTCGCAAGCTCGCGGGCCGCCTCGGCGGTCCCGAGGGGACGGAGAGTCGGTCGTTCATCGAACCTCGGAACCGCAGGGACCTTTTCGTATTTTCTATCGAAGATCATCACGTTGTGATCCTCTGCGAGACCCTCGAGCCGTTCGACCAGAGCGGCCGAGCTGTGCCGTATCCCCAGATCGACCAGGTCTTCTCCGCTTACATCGACTCCCTCCACGCCGGGAAGCCGGAGAAGCTCTTTGATGAAACCTTCATCCTCTCTGTCTACTACGATCGAAAAGAGACCGTCCCGAAAGCTAGCCCCTTCACCCCCGTCAGGCAGGCTCAGCAGGATCAGGTGGGACAGCCGGCTCTCAGTCGCGACACATCCCGGCCGAATAGAGTCCGCATCGAACAGACGCTTCTGGCCGCCGGTTATGTACGGAAGGCTGCCGACCTCGTTCATCCCATCCAGGCCGAGCATGACCAGAGTCCCGTGCCGTATGCCAAGGGACCTTGGAAGGGGTGTCATCGATCCCGTGTCCGGCTCGATGGCCGCAAGGTCGTCCGAGAGAAATTTCCACCCATCCATGACGAGCCGCAGGGCCAGGGTGGTTTTGCCGGCGGACGAGGACGCGGGAAATATGAGACCCGCCCCGTCCCTCGCGACCGCTGCACCGTGTACGAGGAGGTGCGATCCGATCCGGGTGTAGACCTCCCGCATCACCTTCATGAAGGCCACGCAGGGCAGGAGGTCGGCCCTGCGCACTTCGAAGGCGCGGCCATCCAGATCGATGACGGGCGGCCTCTGTCCGCCCGGATGAGCCCGAACGACGAACAGGAGAGAGCGGTCGCCCCACGGCTCAGCCGCGAACCTCGGCAAAGCGGCCCCGAAGAGGTCGATGATCTCGCGGGAATCGGAGCGGACCTCGAACTCTACGTCGAGCAGCCGAAAGGAACGAGAGAGGGGAGGCGCCTGTGGTGTCTTCATGCCGGGCTAGAGACTTTCATCGCAACATCTACGCGGCTTGCGTAGATGTGGGCTCAATGTCAATGGGCCGAGAGAGTTTACAGTCGACAGTGAGAAGCATGAAACTCTCGACTATAAACTGTTGACTGTCGACTAAGAGCTCCATTTCGTATTGGCTTTGCATTATTTTGCTAATTTGGTTGCGGCTTCGCCGCTCTAGAAATCAGCAGATATCATTCATGTCCGCAGGCTGAAGGTCTCGCTTCGCCTCGGCCAGCCCGAAGAGGATTTCCCGAAAGAGGTACTTGCGGGTCTTGCAGAGCCCGTCCGTGGCCGCCATCGTTCCGGACCATGTGTAGGCCACGCCCGGGCACCCTCCCTGGCAAAGGCTCCTCCAGGGGCACGATCTGCACTTTTCGATCGTGTTGCGCCTGGATCGGCATGCGGTCTTTATCTCGGCGAGCCGGGTCGAAGAGATGATCTCCCCTACGGACTTGTCCGTTACGTTTCCAAGCTTGAAGTCCGGAACCATGAGGACCGAGCAGGGATAGGCGTCCCCGTTTGTGTCGATGGCAAGGAACTTTCCGACAGGACACCAGGATAGGTCCGTCCAGGGATCGGGGACCTCGATGACCATGCCGCTCAGCCCCCCGCTAACCCTGGGCCCCTCTCGCCGGTCCGGAGATCCGGCCTCCAGGTATATGGATCTGTAAAAGCGGTCGAGCTCGGCCCGCGAAGGTGCAAGCCGCCTCCAGTTGCTCCCTCCCCTTCCCGTCTTCTCCAAGGGGATCATCCTCACCAGGGGAATCCCCCTGGAGGCCGCCAGTTCGAGGAATCCCCCAACGTCGGCGATGTTCAGCTTCGTCACGGTGAGACAGAGATTGAGGTTTTCGCTGACTCCGGCTTCCCGGAGCGCCTCGATTCCGCTCATGGCGCGCGTCCAGGCGCCGCGGCCGCGTATCGCGTCATGTGCTTCGGCCCTGGGCGAGTCGATGCTCACCTGTACGTGGACCCCACAGGCGGCCAGGGTCCCCGCCATCCGGGAATCGATGAGGGTTCCGTTTGTGAGGAGCTGCACTCTGGGGATCTTTTTGGCTGCATACCGGATGAGCTCCTCGATATCCTCTCGGACCAGGGCCTCTCCTCCGGACAGAGTGATCGCGTTGCCGCCCATATCGGCCAGCGAGTCGATCAGTCGGAGGACCCGGTCGTGGGGCATATCGGCCCTTCTTCCGGGGGAGGCCTCAATATAGCAGTGGGTGCATTTCAGGTTGCACCGACTCGTGAGATGGAGGAAGAGGCTCTGCAGGCCTGGCCCTTGGGTGCTCTCCGTGGCCGAGGTCGTGGCCGAGAGGAGCCCGGCTTTCCGGACCTGGTCGAGGAAGATCCGGATATCGGCCAGCACCTCCTCAGGATCTGCTCCGGCCTTTTTTGCAATGCGCGAGGCAATTTCTTCCGTCGATCGTTGTCCGTCACACAGCGAGATTACCGTGTGGCCGAATCTGTTGATGGCCGCCCAGATCGGACGTTCCGGATGGATATAGATATGGGCCTCACCCCTTCGCTGATGAACGAGGCCGCGAAGGTCGATTGACTCGAGCCCCTCCCCATGAGGGCCTTTGCCTGGACGGGTGCTTTTCCTGGACATGGATCAGGTACGTATTCGGACCAGGCCTTTGTCCTGGAGCTCTTCGATGGCGCCGAGAAGATCCTTTTGAAGCTCTTCGGCCGGAGCGTCGGGGAACTCGCCTCTCAGGGCGTCCTCGATTTCGCCGACCATCCGGGTGCCGTCGCAGAGTTTCAGGATCACGGAGGCGGTATAATTGAGTACATGGACCTTGTCGTCCTGTGGGTCGTAAATGAACCACTCCTGGCCGACCTCTTTGAACTGAAGTCCATCCTTGATCTCTGGTTTTTTATCATTCATAGTCCTGCTCCGTTGATTCTTTCGTTCCCCCTGTTCAACCGGGTCGGAACCATGAAGAGATTACCACAGAAGAGGGGGCAAAAAAAACTCCCTGGACGAGGTAGTTCTCCTCCAGGGAGCAGGATTATTTCCGACATCAGCGCCCTTAGGGTTCGGGGACTGATCTGTACCATCTATGCTTTTACGGCGTAGGAGAGACCGGACAGGTGAAGCCTCTGCAAGCCTGGGCCGGCCCGAGATCCTTGAGGAGCTCCTCTCCGCTGTAGGTCAATATCCTGGGTGGTTCATAGGACTTCTTGACATGATCGGTCTTCTTTTCACGGAGCTTCTTCTCTTTCTCTTTCATAAAGGAACCCCCCGTTGCCAAGGTAGTCAAATAACGTCCCAAAAAGTCTGTCTCTCATCCTCCCTGACCAGGCTCTCTTTCCGATCAGCACCAAAAAGATCGCCGGGAAGATAAACGCCACGATCCAAAGGACCCCATATCCGCTCTCGGTGTGCGTGGCGGCGCCGCACAGTCCGGACGCCATGGCCGTGACAGGTCCGAAGTAGCTAGATCTGCCGGTGATATCGATCTTCTCGAGAAGATATGAATAGCCGACGCCGGGTAGAACATCATAGTCCACATAGGAGTAGATATCGCCTATGAGGCGCCCACCGGTCGAGGGGATGAGGGAAGGTGTGACCCTGAGATAATCCTCACCTTCCATACTTCTCCGGATGTGAAAGCCCTCTGAGTAGAGCTCTGTGACAGTCTCCCACTCGAGGGCGATGCGCAGGGAAGCGGAGGTTGCCTCGAACCTTTCGAGCTCTGCGGCCGTGGAACCGTTGCTGCCGTACTCCTCCAAGTGGGAATCCAAGATATTCTCGTTGATCACGGGCTCCTCGGCGCCTGTGCCTATTGCGAAAATGGCAACAAGAGCCAGGCCGAGCACCGATAGTACATAGTTTACCTTCATCTATCCCCTCTATTTGAATCGTCTGAAGCGTCTTGATTTCCAATGTGGTCCAAGCTCCGAAAAATAAGGCGTTCTATTACTAACCAATTCTTCTTTCTTTGTCAACTGAAAAATAAAATACTTTCTTTATTTCCGCATGACGAATTTCATGGCCGGCAGAAAGAGCTTTAGGAAAAGCTGGAGGGGTCTGATTCCATATTTCAGGTATAGCCTCCATGAAGATACGGGGACGCCATACAGCTGTGACATTTTATTCCTCGGGAGAAAAAGGAGCTCCGTGAGGTACCGTGTCCGCTCTGAGGCTGTCTTCGAGGCCATCAGATAGAGAATTCCGGATTGAAGGCTCTCCCTGCCCACTCGCTGTGGCAACAAGGTCGGGTCGATGCCGTCAAGATGACGGATCAGGATTCGGGGGCTCTCCCTCCTCATCGCCTCCAAAACATGCGCTGGGACGGGAGCGCCCAAGAGCCGGTGACACAAGTTGAGGGCCGTGTATGTGTAGCTGCCGATCTGATATTTCGAGTCCCGGCACATAAGCTCTTCCCACAAAAAGCTTTCGCCCAAGGTCTTGATCAACTCTGCGATGTCGATGAAAAACTTCAGCTTGAAAAAGTGCTGGTAGGTGGCATGAATGCACAAGTGAAGGAGGAGGTCCTCCGGGCAGAGGACGAAGGTATCCACGCCGGCAATCTTCCGGCGCCCGGCCCTCTCCCACAGTTTTCCACTCGTATGAGTAAAGAAGCGCAAATGGTCCGTCATGATCCCTGTATGGAGCTCCACTCCGAATCGGGTCTCCTCGCCGATGCAGTAGCTTTTCTGAGAATGATGATAGTCGAATCCCAGATCGAAAAGGACTCCCTTGGCTCTCTCGCAAACTGGCCCCTCGCGGACCAGGAGATCGATATCCACCATTTTCCGCAGGGGAAGCCCCCTGTAGACCTCGCTCAAGAGAGCGCATCCCTTGAGCACGATCACATCGATCCCCGCCTCCCTGAACGCTCCGAGCACACGGCTCAGATTATCGAGCAGCCTTTCATTCCTGTAGGCATTGGCGTGGTAGCCCCGCTCCAGGGAGGCCAGGAGCCCGGCCGGCACAAGGCCGTCCGGCGCCGAGCTCCTCAGGTGGTGGTGGAGAAAGGGGGTAACCTCGTTGCGCTTGGCGATCTCTACGACCCGCCCCCATTCCACCCCCTCACGGAGGAGCCTCTCCATCTCAATCCGGTGATCCTCGCCGAGGTCTATCCTGGCGAGAGCCAGAAGCAATTGAGCCTCTCTGTTAATTCCCGTCTCCATGGTCCATTCCCATCCGCAGCAGGGGCACGACATGCCGCGTCCCCGATTATTTCCTGTACAATTGTACCGATTTCATATATAATTCACGGTGGCCTTTTCAAACATATTATCGACTTTAGCCATTATTTAGTCCATAAGAAACAATCGAAGTAAAAAACGGAGGATGGCCATGGTCAGAACCCTCTCTAGATCCATCACTCTATCCCTCGCCTTTGCTGCAGGGCTGCTGCTGACCGCCGGGTGCGGGGACGTCGTGATCACGGGCGTATCTCCCGCCACGATGTCTCTTTTCGGGCACGACCCGGTCGAGATCCACGGCGAGAATTTCGACCTCCTCGCCGTCGATCGCCTGGAGATCCTCTTCGGCGAGAACCGTGCCGTCAATATCCACATCGAGAGCCCGACCCGGATCACGTGTCTTCCCCAGGGGAACCCCTTGCCCGGTCCGGTCGGCGTCTACATCGCCAACAATAACACACACAAAGTGATGGCTTTCAAGGAAGATGTGCTCACCTATCTGCCTACCCCCTATCCGGAGTTGTCGCTGATGCTCAATTTCGGGCCGAGCCTCAGTGCAGGTGTATCCGACATGGGTTACTCCCCTCAAGGCCAGATCTTCTCGGTGCCGGGGTTCATCGCCAGTCAGCTCGAAATCTACTTCCCCCAGCGTATCATGATGGAGGAGGGCGTGCCCCGGATCAATGCACCCCACCAGACCGAGCTGGTCTTCGTGGGCGACGGAGTGCGCGAATGCTGGATACCGGCCATCGACAGCCGGTATGTGCCGGCACCCGGGGAGGTCTGCGATCCGGTCTTCGTGAATCTCGAGAGCCTCGACATCATCCCGCTGGTCCTCGACCTTCTGCCCGACCTCCTCACCGGGATCATAAGGGGCGAAGGGCTCATGGCCGGGGTCATGCAGGATCCCTTCATCGAAAACCGGAACTACGGAATCCCGGGCGCCCAGATGATCGACTACGTCTTTGGCACGAGGATCGGCTTCAACCTCCTACAGCAGATGATCTTCTGGCCCGAGGAGCCTCTGTACAATCCCTTCTGCCTCGGCGAGCCGGTGGTGAAGATGATCTGTGAGTCCGACCCGCCCGCGGACCTGGTGGTCGGCTTCGACTGGTTCTTCGACTCCGTACTGTTCGGCCACCCGCCCCACCACGACCTCTACCACCAGATGTTCTATGCCATGATCTGCCTGGCCACAGGTGAGTACTACGACATGGACCCCTGCTACCCGGGAACCCGATACGGCGGCTGGGGTGTGCCCCTTGTCAAGGACGACGGAACCTTGGAGCGGACCTTCCAGCCCTACGAGGGATTCGAGGACGTGCCGGAGTCTGGGATCTGCTCGTGGACCATGAACTGCCGTCGCGCCGAACCGTCCGACATCGACGCCGCCCTGGTCGGGATCGAATCCAGGGGCTTCAGCGAACCGAAGGAGAACTACGTGGTCGACTACTTCCTCGAAGGCCACCCACTGCGGGAGGTGATCGGTGTCGAGGCGGACCTGAACGGCGACGGCGTCCTCGACATGGACTTCGTCGAGCCGGGAGATGTGGAGCTCACCGCCGAGATCATCGCCTCGATCCTGCTGGCCGATCCGGATTTCACGGACAACCCCAAGGCCGTGGTGCTGAGCACCATGCCCTGGCCGGCCATGTCCCCCTCGGGCCAGGGAGGAGATCCGGGCGGCGGTGACGACCAGTTCGCCGAGGTCTGCAACGTGGGCGTGAACGCCCTCGTGGACCTCTTCAACGAGGCCTTCGATCTGGCCGGGCTCCCGAACAACATCATCATGCTCGACACCTTCGCCCTCACCAAGGACGTCATCCAGGGAAATCGGCCCGACCTCACCCATCAACTCGACGGTGATCCCGAGACGCTCGACATCTTCTATGAGTACGAGCTCGACCTCCAGGGAAACCCGATCAAGCGCAACCTCACCAAGTACGGCGGCGGCTTCAGCCTCGACCACCTCCACATGTCACACACCCTGAACGCCGCAATGGCCTATGAGGTCGTCGACAAGATGAACCAGCGCCTCGGCCTCTCCATCCCGCTGCCCGATTTGCCGGCCATCTGGGAGGCCGATCTCTACAACCCGAGAAAGTTCGACCCCTCCATTCAGTGTGAATTTCAGGGGATCTGCCCGTAGGGATCGATACACTTATCTCCGCTGTTGTACTCATTCTCGATCCCTACACTGCTTTTCTCGTTTCCAGGTACTGCCTGGAAACGAGAAAAGCTTCTTTCGTCGATATTCGGATAAGGGCTATTTCTTATCAAGAAAACCGCGTCTTCGACGTGGACTCAATTGAGGGTCGTTGCGAGGAGCGACAGCGACGAAGCAATCCACTGAGCACCCTGGCATGTTGAGCACGGGGGATTGCGTCGCTTCGCTCGCAACATGCTCAAGGTGCTCAATTGTCGATCTTATCATTTCCAATACAATAAAAAAGGCTTACAGCGCCCCGAAGGGGAAGTAGAGCTTGTGTCCCCCCGGACCGTAGATTGCGATGATCCAGGGCAGGTAGGCGTATAGCTGGATCGCCCAGCCGGCGAGGAGGCAGGCGAGGCCGACAGTGAAGATCACGGCCGCCGGACGACGTCCCCTCAGGGAGCCGAGGATCTCCCGGGCCCGGAACAGACCTGCGGCGGCGGCGAGCGAGAAGAGCGGGATCTGGGGGACATGGAATCGGCCCTCGGCAAAAGTGGCCATGTGCACGACCACGAAGTAGGCGATCGTGCCGAAGAGGATGGCACGCCACGGAGGCTCCGGGCGCTCCGTTTCGAGAGGGACGGTAGCAGAGGCCGGCCGGAAGGCAGCGAGCCAGGACAGTGCCACAAGGGCCGCGAAGGCGCCGAATCCGAATAAGAGAAGGCACGACAGGCCGAAGTCGTCTAGGCGGCCGAAGAAGTTGCTGCTGTATGCGAGCACGTACTCCCGAAAAGCGGGCGAGAGGTAGATTGCCGCCTTTCGTGCGGCCAGCTTCGCTTCGTGAAGGGGATGGGTCGCCATGTAGCGGATCGCCTCGTGCCGGGCGACACGCTGGGCCTCCACCTCCGGGAGGCGCCGGAACCGGGCGTCAAAGGCGGCCCCGCTGGAGAAGTCGAGCTTGCCCGTGGCGCCGGGATTGTGCCCGATGAGGAGGCTCCGGCCTCCGGTCGTGTCGACCACGAAGGCCCCGTACCACCGGTAGTTGCGCACGAGCCAGGGCGCAAAGCACGCCGACATCACGAGCAGGGCGATCACCGTGTGCACGGCCCATCTTCTCGAAGCGCCCCCCCCTGCCGGGCCGGCGCTCCTGCCCCGCTCGTGTGCGGCGTAGGCCATGACCGCGGCCGCGACAAAAAAGAGCCCGAGCCCCACCATCCGGGTGAGCATGGCGGCCGCGACGCAGAGCCCTATAGTGGACGCCGTGAGCGTCCTGGGCCGCAATGCGTAGGCGCCCAGGGCTGCAACAAAGGCGGCCATGAGAAAGGTGAAGAGGTTCTCGGAGAGATAAAAATTCGTGTACAGGAGAAGCGAGGGGTTGATCGCGACCAGCACGGCCGCCAGCTTGCCCTCGCGCTCGCCGAGCAGAGTCCGGCCCGCCCGGGCCGTGAGCCAGACGCTTGCAGTACCGAGCAGGGCCTGGCCGAGAAGGACGGCGCGGACGTTAATACCGAAGAGGGCGTAAAAGAAGGCGATGAAGAGTGGGTAGCCCGGAAGGCGGTAGGCCGAGCCATAGGCGCCGTCCCGGGCCAGGAATACACCGTACTCGTGGTACTCGCCCATATCGAGCACCAGGGGCGCCGGTCGCGCCAGGGCCGCGTAGAGAACGCGGAGCACCAGTCCGAGAAGGACGATGGCGTAGAGGGGAACCCTGTCCCACCGTTGGATCCACTTGTTCATGCTGTTCGTTGAGTTGTAAGCGTCCAAATGCCGCGCCTTGATCGAAAGATGAAAATCGCAGGGGCGCTACTTGCCGCGCCCTTTCCGGGGCGTCGCAGGGCGTCCGCCGGTCGCCCCTACACCGCCTCGAGATACCGCTCGGCGTCGATGGCGGCCATACACCCGCTCCCGGCCGCCGTGACGGCCTGCCGGTAGGTGTGGTCGACCACGTCGCCGGCGGCGAAGACTCCTTCGACGCTCGTGGCCGCACCTTCGCGGGTGACGATGTATCCCTTCTCGTCCAGCTCGAGCTGCCCCTGGAAGAGGGTCGTGTTGGGCGTGTGGCCGATGGCCATGAACACCCCGTCGCAGCCCACATCCTCGACCTCCCCGGTCCGGGTGTCCCTGAGCCTGGCGCCCGTCACCACCGGGGTCTCGTCGCCCAGGATCTCCTCGATGACCGCGTTCCAGCGGAAGGCGATCTTCTCGTTGGCTCGGGCCCGCTCCTGCATGTACTTGGACGCGCGCAGCTCGTCGCGGCGGTGAACCACCGTCACCTTCGAGGCGAACCTCGTGAGGAAGATCGCCTCCTCCAGGGCCGAGTCCCCGCCCCCTACGATGAGGACCTCTTTGTCACGATAGAAGAAGCCGTCGCAGGTGGCGCATGCGGAGACTCCCCGCCCCATGAGGCGGCTCTCGGACTCGATCCCGAGGAGTTGGGCCGATGCCCCGGTCGCAACGATCAGGGCCTCGGCACTGTAAGCCCCTTTGTCCGTTGTGACCCAGAACGGACGCCCGACAAGTTGAACGTCCTCGATCGTCTCGGAGCGAACGTCCGCGTCGAAACGCGCGGCCTGGTCCTTCATGCGGGCCATCAGGTCCGGGCCCTGGATTCCCTCGGGGAATCCCGGGAAGTTCTCCACCTCGGTGGTGATGGTGAGCTGACCGCCCGGCTGAGCGCCCTCGAACACGATCGGCGCCAGCATGGCCCGCGCCGCATAGAGGGCTGCGGTCAATCCGGCCGGTCCGCTCCCGATGATGATGAGCTTGTGGTTTTCTTCCATTCGTATTCGCTCCTTTACGTTATATAGATTCACCACAGAGGACACAGAGAGCACAGAGAAAACAAGATATTGATTGCATTATTTCTCTCTCTGTGTCCTCTGTGGTTGAAAAAAACTTTTTATAAACCACGGATTTCCTTTTCAGCGTCTTTCTGTTCGAACGCGGCGGGCCCCACCATCCACTCGATGACCTCATGGACCGCCGCGGCCAGCGCGTCGGCGGCAATAGCAAAAGCCCTGCCCACGCTGAAGGGGCCGAAGGCATTGTTTCCGCCGAACTCGAGGATGACGAGCCGGTCGACGTAGAAAGAGAATCCAGGGTCCCGCATCGGGTAGTAGAGGTGACATTGCAACGCCTCGATGGCCGGCAGGGTCTCGTTCCGGAGGTGATCGAGGATCTCTTCCAGTGTCACGTCCCACACCGAGACGCGGCAGATCAGATCATAGACCGGGGCGGCCAGGAAGACCGCCTCGGCCAGGGCCGCCCCGAAGTGGCCTTCGCTATGCGTCCCGTCCAGAACAAGGGCGGCCTCGAAATCGAAAAGGGCGTCGATGAGATCGCCCGTCTCGAGCCGACTCTTTCCTCGCTCCACGTAATCGCCGGCCGAGTCCGCGGGCGCCTCCAGGCCCGAGCATTCGATGGAGGGCCGGCCCGACACCCTTTCGATTCGGCGCCTCAGCTCGTTGGCCGCCAGTATGAGCGCCCCCACGCCATAATCCACATCGTCGCCTACGAGTACGTTGGCATAGTTGTCAAAGCCCCCGGGGCCGGTTCCGTAGGAGGTGCCGGCCACGTGGAGGAGGCCGCGGCAGTCGATGTACAGCCGCCCGGCGAGACCCCGCATCGCCTTCTGTGCGCGACCGAGAAAGGCGGAGTCGAGCAGGCCGAGCCTCGCCCCCTTGGCCATCCCGTAGGCGATGAGGGCCGAGGCGCTCGTCTCGGTGTAGGCCTCGCCCGGCCGGTTGAGCACGGTCCACCACAGGCCGGTCTCATCCTGCCAGCTGGACAGGCCCGCGGCCAGCCGCACAAGGATCGCCTCCATCTCCGAACGCGCCTCATGATCGGCCGGGAGCCGCTCGAGGAGCTCCACCAGGCTCACCAGGACCCAGGCGTTGCCACGAGCCCAGAAGACAGGCTCCTCGGGAACGGTCTGCTGGTCGGGGTCGTCCCACATGTGGCGGTAGAGCCGGAACTCCGGGTCGAGGAGGTGGTCGGTGAATATGCGTACCTGCCTGACCATCTCGTCGAAGTAGTCGGAGCCGCCCGTGACGCGCCCCATCTCGGCCAGGAAGATCCCGAACATGAAGAGGGAGTCGACCCAGAGCTGCTTATCCGATAGCCACCCCATGTGATTGATCCCGCCGTCGCTCGTGCGCTGGGCCACGTTGAAGAGGTAGTCGACGATGGTCCCAGCCGCTTCGAGGTAGGCTTCCTCGCCGGTCTGCTCATAGAGGTGTACCAGCGCAATGCCCGGCGGGCAGTTGTCGTTGTAGGCCACGTAAAATCCCTCGGCGAGATGGTGGTCGATCCACGCTCGGGCGTAGTCGAAATAGCGTTGTCGCCCGGTTTCCCGATGCAGGCTCACCATGGCGTACATGAGAACGCTGTCCCCCCAGGACCAGTGCATCCGCTCCGGCGGTACCCGGCTGATCCAAGAATCCGCGAGGGCCTCAGGGAGCGGGCCGAGCTCGGTCCACGCCTCCTCCCCGGCTCCGCCGTGGCATCCGGCGAACAGGAGGGCCAGGACGAGAACGGCCGCGGGTGCGGACCTACGATTTGCATATGCATCGTCAGACTTCATGAAATCGCCGCCTCCTTGACGGTACCCGGATGAACCTCAATAATGATTCCTGTGTAAGAGCCCCACATGCACAAAATCGGACACATTCATTCTATATAAGGGATGCTCCTACACAGGAATCATATTTTCAATATAAACCAAAAGAAAGATTTCTCATTACGATCAATATGAAATAATATTCTTTTAGTATTTTCCCCTCGTTCCGAGGCAGAGCCTCGGAACGAGCACAATTTTTTCCGCAAGAAAAAATTAAGGAGAAGTCATGCAATCCGCGCCCGAAATGCTCAAGGACTACCATGATACGGCCATCCATTTCGGCGATGGCATTATAGATGCTGTGGGCGATAAGTTGAAGGGACGGTGCAGCCGCGCCCTCATCGTAATGGGCGGAGGCTCCGCCCGGTCCAGCGGGGCCCTGGGCCGGCTCACCGCCTCGCTGGAGAGCGCCGGGATCGAAGCCGAAAGCTTCGAGGGGGTCGAGCCGAATCCCTCGATCGACACGGTGCACCGGATCGCCGGGCTTTTGAAGGACGACCGGATCGACAAAATAGTCGCGCTGGGAGGGGGGAGCGCCATCGACGCCTCCAAGGCCGCCCAGGTGGTCGCCACCTATGGCGCCCCCGTGGATCAATACTTCGGCGTGGGCCGGGTGACCGAGCGCCGGGGGACCGAAGGGCCGGCCTGCGTCCCGATCGCGGCGGTCCCGACCACATCCGGCTCCGGGGCCGAGGTGACCCTCTACTCCAGCATCACCGATCCCGCCAAAGGACTGAAAAAGCTGATCGTGGATGAGTGCATCATCCCGGACCACGCCTTCGTCGATCCCGGGATCACCCACTCTTGCCCCCCGGCCCTGACGGCCACGGTGGCCCTCGACGCCCTCTGCCACCTCATAGAGGGCTACCTGAACACCATCCACGACGACGCCGATCCCGGGGCTAACGACCGGGCCCTGGCCGGGATCGAGCTGATCGCCCGGAGCCTCGGGCCCGCCTTCAAGGAGGGCGCGAACACCTCGGCCCGCCGGGATCTCTCTGCGGCCAGCGTCCTGGGCGGCACCGTGATCCGCTTCAAATCCACGGCCCTGCCCCATATGTTCAGCTTCTCCTGGTCCGAGGTCCTCTCACACGGCGACGCATGCGCGCTCGCTCTCCCCTATGCCTGGGCCTACTACCTGGGCGACGAGCGGGTCATGCACAAGTCGGCCCGTGTGGCCCGGGCCCTCGGGGTCCGCACGGCCGGCCTCTCGGAGGACGCATCAGCACTCCTGGCGATCGAAGCCTTTTCTGCGCTCAAGCGCTCCGTGGGCCACCCGGACAAGATCGAGGGGATGCCCGGGAGCCGGCCAGAAATGATAGAGCGGGCCGTGCGCGACGCCGCAGAGAACGAGATGAAGCTGCTGAGCGCCCCCCGACCCGTCCCTTCCGACCGACGCGACGTGATCCTGCAGACGATCATCGAAGGGGCCTATTACGGCCGGATCGAGCCGATCTACGCGCTTGGGTGAAAGGCATATTCTTGCTAACAGGCTCCGATCTCTGAAGATCGCTTGTGTGAGTGGGGGGAGCGGAGGCTAGGGCAGACAACCCGGATCGCAACCGGGAAGACAAACACTGTTCACGCAGGGACCTTCGGAGAAGACGGCCACGCCCCTGAAGCGGCCGGGGAGGAGACCGGCCTCGATGGTCACTGTCTCCGTGCCCGTATCCCCGGCAAAGATCTCGCAGACGCCCCCCTCGCCCTCCTGGGTGGACTCGACAAGAACGACCTGTTTTCCGCCCGGGGTGCAGAAGGTCCGGACTGCGGTGATCTCGCCGCACGGGCACAGGGGTGCTCCGTTCGAGATTCCGAACTCGCCGATCGCGAAATCGACGCCAGAGGTACAGGTGAGCTCGATCTCGTGGATCGGCTCTCCGTCGGTGCTGTAGAAACCGAAGTAGGTGGCCCCGGAATGGCCGGTATCGATGTAGACCGAACCCGATGAGGTCCCACCGTCGGCGATCGCCTCGAAGATCTCGATCTTGAAGGTGTTCTGCTCCACGTAGAAGTAGAAGGCAGTGGTGCCCGGCGGCAGGATCAGGGAAACGGAGGTGTGATAGTTCGTCCAGTAGACGTCGCCTACGTACCCGTGGCTCCAGGTGGCCCACCCCTGCCCGATCCGTCGATGGCTCAGGGGGATGCTGAAGCCGAGGTCCCCGCCCAGGGGGGATGCCACGGAGACGACGTCCTCGTAGATGGGCCGGGGGTCCGGGTGAAAGGATGTCATCGTATAGGTGTCGAGCCCCGGCGGTGGCGCCCCCATGCCGGGAGAGCCGTCGAAGAAGATCTCGGCGCGGGCCACGGGGAGGATCGCAAAGACCGCGCTCGCGGTCATGATGGCGATCCTCTTCCACTTGATCGCTTCCCTCATCCGTCACCTCTCTTGTTTTTCGGGATCATATCACTCGATCTCCCTCTCCAGCGTCACGCCCAGGTCACGATCGCCGGCGGCCGGTCCGGCGATCTCCGGGGTCAGGATCCCGGCCCGGTCGGGGATGCCATTGAGGTAGCGGTCGAAAAAGGCGGTCCCGAAAAGGAGCGCCAGATCGCACTGGCGCTCGGCGGCCGGATTCTGTATGAGCAGCGGCCCCACGAGCGAGAAGTCGCAGTCCGCCATCGATCCTTCCACGTCATCGACCATGTCGAAAAAGCTCACGGCCAACTCCCTCATGAGGCCGGGGGGAAATTCGTAGGGATCGATGGAGCTCGGGTCACTCGGATCCAGGCCGATCAGGCGAAGGATGGCGCCGACCTTGGGGTCGAAGGTGAGGCCCTTGATCCCGGCCAGGCCGGTGTGATTGCCGCCGTGGACGCGAACCAGGTACTTGGGGGGCGGCGCCAGGCGGTACGGGCGCTCCGCGTTCGAAGGAAACACCGCGAGCCCGTCCCGATCGCCGGCCATGATCATCAGGGGCACGGAGCGCTGTCCGAACAGGTCCTCGTCGAAGAGGCAGGCAAAGGGCGCCAGGGCGAGGACGGCCTTTATCCTCGGATCCCCCAGGGTGGCGCTGTAGCCGGCGAGGATCGCGGTGAATCCCCCGTAGGAGTAACCCGCCGTCCCGATGCGCTCGGCGTCGACCATATCGGCCAGGAAGGAACCGGGCCTACGCGAAAGATCGAGAAGAGAATCGACGAGAAAACGCACGTCGAGCCCCTGCTGGCTCCCGTCGCTCGGCCAGGAGAGGCAGGGGGAGCCGAGGGAGGTGTGGGGATAGTCCGGGGCGGCCACGACGTAGCCCCGCCGCACCAGCTCCATGGACAGGTAGGTCGTCTTGTTGCGCCGGCCCATGAACCCATGGCTCCAGATGACGAGCGGGTACGGCCCGCCGGACCGGTCGGCCGGAGCGTCACGCTCCTCCTCGACGAAGCGGTCGGGGTTGTATCGGATGGGATACCACACTTCGGTGACGAGCCGGCGCTCATCGCTCCCGGCGTAGTCCAGACAGGGCGGCGTCTCCCGGGTCTCGTCGATCAGGGTGAGGGTGCTCACTCCCACATCGTACCGGTCCACGCCGATCCCATCGTCTCCCGTGTGGCAGCCAAGGGCCCATGCAAGAGCGAGGAGAAAAAAGAACTTCAGGACCCATCGTATCATATCGAAGGACCTCATAATGCGGCAAAGCCGCAAGCTATCAGCTGTCAGCCTTCAGCTATCAGCTATCAGCTATCAGCTCCCCCATCCTCCACGCCAAGGATTCCCCAGAGATCTACGCAAGCCGAGTGAATGTCTGGATGAAAGGCTATCATTATCATCATATCGGGACCTCCTCCGGGGTTCAAGGCTTGCGGCCCGCGGCACAGGGACCGGTTTGACGCTCTCCAACGATTTATCTATAGTGCACGAATGATGGTGAGAGAGAAATTCATAGAGATACTGGCCGGAAAGCGCGCAGCCCTGTTCGACTTCGACGGGGTGATCGCCGACTCCGAGTACTACCACTTCATCTCCTACCAGGAGGTATTTCAGCGTCGATACGGCCACGAAATCGACCCGGATGAGTACTGGCTCTACTGGAGCTCCAGGGGGGAAGGGATCCCGGGCGAGGTGCGCCGACATGGCCTCGAAGGGATTGATCCAACAGTAATCAAGGAAGAGAAGGACATCCTCTATTACGACCACTGCTGCTCCGGGCGCATCCGCCTCTTCAACGGCGCCCTGGATCTGATGAAGGCCGCAGAGGCCAGGGGCCTGAAGACGGCGATCGCCTCCAATTCCCTTCAGGAATGGATCGAGGCGATCTTCGAGGCCAACAAAACGACCTATCGCCCACCGTTCGTCATCGGAAAGACCACGGAGATGCTGCCCAAGCCGGCCCCGGACATCTTCCTCGCCGCGGCACGCGAGGTCGAGGAAGAGCCTGAGGATTGCGTGGTCTTCGAGGATGCCGAAAAGGGGCTCGAAGCCGCCAGGGCAGCGGGGATGCAGTGCATCGTGATCCGGAACCCCCTCAACAAGGGAATAGAATTTCCCGGGGCCGACCTGGTCGTTCCCTCCCACCAGGAGCTTCTGAGCTTCTTTCGCGGCCTGGAGGCCGGACCTGATTCGCAGGGAGTTGCCTCATAAGCGTTAAACTAAATGAATATCGAATATCGAACAAGGAACCGCAGAATGTCGAAGGAAGGTAGGGTCTTGGAGAACAAAGCCGCATCTTCAATGCGGACCTAATTGAGGGACGTTGCGAGGACCGAAGGGACGAA
>CAZFWM010000119.1:0-19870 GCA_964522545.1 uncultured Thermodesulfobacteriota bacterium | reverse complement strand
GAAGGGTTCCTCCTCGACAGGCAACCATTGCCAGGTTGCCCTCTGCGTCTCTGCGTTAAAATCCCCAAACGGAAGAAATTGGATTTCCTATGCAATGAAAATAGCGCCCTTCGAGTGCACTTTCGTGCTCGTCCTCGTCGTCGTCCTCGTCCTCGATAATGACGCAAATTCGCGTCGAGGACGAGGAGGACGATTGTCCTACCCACATTAATTTTCCCCTCGTTCCCAGGCTCCGCCTCCTCATTCACAGCCTCGTAAATCCTACAGACTCACACTCGAAAACAGGCTTTTCTCCACGAATATGCGGGCATGGAAAATCGTGGAAAATAGGCCAGCTATGAATTGTTTGCAGTAACAAGGTACCTATTATTGGCACTTTTTCGGAACAAATTTCCCGTTCGAACGGCCGGGGGCTCGGGGCTCTGCCTGGAAGGAGATGGAAAAAGGAGATATTTATCAATGATAACCGTTAGTTGCGCATAAAATGAAAGACACCTCCACAGCTGCCCTGCAATGGCATACTCGTTGCAATACCCAATAGACAATCACCGCCGGTAATGTGAATCACCAGACGAAAGGCCCGCAAATGAGAAATCTCCGAGCCACTATCCCGACCCTCCTGATCGGCCTCCTCTTTGCGGGGTGTCAGTACGGCACCTTCGAGGTGGAGATCCAAAGTGACGATCTGATCGTTACACACTCTGACTTTCTCTTTGAATGCGATCTCGACGTGATCGTCGATGTCTCGCAGAGCGATTTTGTAATCGACATCGGCGAGCTCTACAACGGGGATCCGGCAAAGTGTTCATGCATGTATGAAAATACGACCACGATCACCGATCTGGAACCCGGGATCTACCTGGTGAATGTCTGGCTGGACAATTTTGATGAGCTCATGTACACGAAAATCTTCATTATATGGGATGTTATGGAGCAACATCCGGTCAGTGGTCCGGAGATTCAATATACTTCCGAAACGTCAGGCTGTATAGATTGAAACGGCCTGGCCCGTGAGGGCATCGGGGCCCTCGTTTTCATCGCCTCTTTTCCTCCTCCCCCCCCTCGATGCAAATCGAGGGGGGCTTTTTTTTTAGCCCTCCCGCCGGTCGACCATGAGGGTCCCTGAGCGGAAGACCATGAGGATCTTGTCGAGGTCCTGGAGTATCCGGACGTCGTCCAGCGGCGAGCCGTCCACCACTATGAGGTCGGCCAGCTTGCCCGCCTCCACGGTCCCGATCCGGTCGGCCAGGCCGAAGAGGCCGGCGTTCACGGCCGTGGCCGAGAGGATGCTCTCCATGGGGGTCATGCCGAGGTGGACCTTGCACTCGAGCTCCAGGGCGTTGCGGCCGTGCATGCGGGCCAGGGAATCGGTGCCGCTTCCGACCTTGAGCCCGCGCTCGATGGCCAGCTTCACACCCCCCACGGAGCGATCCACCACGGCGGCCATCTTGTCCAGGCTCCGCTTCTCGACTCCCAGAGAATTCCCTGACTCGCCGATGGCCATACCCACCGCCATGGTCGGCACCACGTAGGCCCCCTGGGCGGCCGCCATCTCCACCCCCTCCTCATCCATGAAGGCCCCGTGCTCGATGGACCGAATCCCTGCACGCAGGGCGTTCTTGATCCCCCGGGCCGAGATGGCGTGGGCCATCACGATCCGGCCCCGCTCGGCGGCCTCCTCCACGGCGGCCCGGAGCTCGTCCACCGTGTACTGGGCCGAGTCGAGCTCGTCGAAGGGGGAGAGCACACCCCCCGAGGCCATAATCTTGATCTGGTCGGCCCCGGCCTTGAGCTGCTCGCGGGCGGCCTTTCTGACCTCGTCGGCGCCGTCGCAGATCCGGGGCACGGTGCCGATCCCCTTCCACGGATCCGTGGCCAGGATCACACCGGGCGGAAGCATGTCCCCGTGCCCGCCGGTCATGGAGAGCATGGCCCCGCTGGTGAGCAGACGCGGCCCCCGGATGTAGCCCTGCCGGATGGCGGCCTTCATCCCGGCGTCGGCGCCGCCGGCGTCCCGGACCGTGGTGAAGCCGGCCGCCAGGGTCTTCTCGAGGGCCTCGCGGACCTTGCACGCCCGGACCATGGCGGACTCCCGGATCATCACATTGAGATCGAGGGCGGTGATCGCAACGTGGACGTGGGCGTCGGTGAGGCCGGGCATGAGGGTTTTGCCGTCGAGGTCGAAGAGAGCGGCCTCGTCCGGGACGGCGGCGCTGCCGGGGCCGGCTATGGATTCGATCGTCTTGCCCTTGACGACCACATCCGCGGGGAAGGGGTCCCGGCCCGTGCAGTCGAGGAGCGTGGCGTTTCGGAAGATCTTGTGATCGGGCATATTCGTGTCCTTGCCGGGGTCTGGGGACTTCCCCCTCGTTCCCAGGCTCCGCCTGGGAACGAACACGCGGGAGGCTCCGCCTCCTCTATCGGATCAAAGCGAACGTCTAGGCCGCAAGGGGCAGAGCCCCCGGGTATACTCCGTTCCGAGGCAGAGCCTCGGAACTAGGTAATCTCTGCGCCTCTGCGTCTCTGCGTTAAAATCCTTCCGGTCCGCCCCTACGGGTGAAGCTTCGCTGCGACCTCGGGCAGGCCCGCCGCCTCCAGGGCCTCCCGCGTCGGGATCCCTTCCTCGTTGAGCCCCCGCATGGCGTAGTACTCCCTCTTCATGAGATCCACATCGGGCACACTCCCCTCGGCCGCCCCGTCCTCCAAGGGGGTGAGAATCCGCGGTGGGAGACAGTCATCGGCGGCCCGAACCCCCATGAGTGTGTCGAGGGACCGCTTCAGGAGCCACGAGCGGGCCCCGTGGGCGAGGAGAGTCTCCCGGGTGAACTCGAAGCCGGTCACCGTATGGATCATCTCGGCCAGGTAATCGGTGTCGAGCCCCCAGGCGATGAACTGACAGAGCACCATCGACTGGAGGGGCTGACCCACGTCCTCACAGAGCTTGACGAGCTCTGCCTTGCCCTCGCTCGTCTGCCCCTCGTAGTCATCCTTCATCCCCACCTCGGGGTAGGAGGTGATCCCGCGCTCCACCGCGTCATTGACGTGCTGCATGTGGGAGGCGCCGATGTTCGACATCATGTACGCCAGGCCCAGGCCGTGGGCCCCCCGCGGGTCGTGCATCGGGACCTCGAGCCCCTTGACGGTGACCGCGTACTGCTCGGCACCCTTGCCGATCTTCTCGGCGGCACGAGCGCTCCCCAGGGCCAGCACGTCCCCCAGGCCCTCCCGGGCGGCGATCTTCTTGACCATCTCGATGGTCCCCGCGATGTTCCCAAAACTGAGATCGACGCCGTCGGTGTCGTCGAGGGTGAGGATGCCCTTTTCGAAGCAGTCCATGGCGAAGGCGATCGTCCCGCCCCCACTGATCGTGTCAAGGCCGAGGCGGTTACACCACTCATTCACTTTGATGACGCCGGCCAGGTCAGGATTGTTGAGCAGCGTGCCGAAGGTGCCGCAGGTCTCGTACTCCGGCCCCGGCCCCTCGTCGGTCTGGAAGGGCCCCTCCTTCACCTCCACCTCCCGCTTGCACGCCACGATGCAGAAGGTGCAGGACTTGCCCCGGGTGAGGTAATCATCGGTCATGGACGGCCCCCCCACGGCGGCGGCGAGGTCTGTATCCATGCCGACGGTCCAGTTCTTGACCGGGACGTCGCCGGTCATCATGCCGAGGTCCATGCTCGCGTCGGTCCCCATCTCCTTGAGTGAGAGGATCGGCATGGAGGCATTGAGAGTGTCGATCACTCTCTTGCGCAGGTCCTTGTAGGCCTCGGGGTCGGCGATGTCGACCTTGCCTCGGGCGCTCACGGCGATCGCTTTGAGCCGCTTGGCCCCCATGACCGCCCCCATCCCAGTCCGGCCGATGACGTCCCCTTTATTGTTGTTGATGTTGGCGTAGAGCACCCCCTTTTCGCCGGCCGGGCCGATGCAGAGGACCCGGCAGCCCTTGCCGTGGCGCTCCATGAGGGTGTCGTTCGTCTCGTAGGTATCGAGGCCCCAGAGGTCGGCGGCCGGGCGGAGCTCCGCCTTGTCCCCCTCCATCCAGAGGTAGACCGGATCGGCCGCGGCCCCGGTGAAGACGATCCCGTCGTTGCCGGTCGCCTTGAAAGTGGGGCTGAAGTTCCCTCCGCAGGTCCCCTCGCCCCAGATCCCGGTGAGCGGCGATTTGGCGGCCATGGCGAAGCGGGATGCCCCGGGGAGGTTCGTCCCCTGCAGGGGACCGCACATCAGGATGAGCGGGTTGTCCGGGCCGAGCGGGTCGGCCCCCGGGTCGAAGCGGTCGAAGTAGATCTTAGCGGCCAGGGCGGCGCCGCCGAGAAAGCGCTCGTAGGAGTCGGGGCCTAGAGAAAAGGTCCCGATCGTCCCGGAAGAAAGGTCGATCTCGAGAATCTTGTCGTGATAACCAAAGGCCATGGATACCTCCTGTTCTGCAATGTTTTCGTCGGTTCGAACCTTCACCGCAGGGTAGGGAAAAAGCGCCTCGGTGTCAATGGAATCACGGGATCGACGGTGATCGTACCGCCGGCCTCTGGCCGGCATTGCCGCCGGGACGGCGGCGTTACGGAATCCAGACATAGGGCGGCCCATGGCCGCCAGCCTCTTCACATTCGCTCTATATTTTTTTCGCGCAGAGACGCAAAGACGCAGAGGACTTGATCCTCATTCTCTTCGGCTCTGCGCAAGAACCATTCCGGTGAAGATCAAGAGGAGGAGGGGAATCAGGTAGAAAAAGATCGGGGCATGCGAGATCGGAACGATCCTGGCCTCGCAGAATCCCGGCCAGTACTCGTCGGCCCCCAGGTCGAATCCATCCGCGAACGGCCTTAGCTGGCCGTCAACGTCTATGTAATGCCCGGCGTCAAAACCGGCATCGATACAGGGGGAGCCTGGCCTGAGGTGGTAGTCGCCTCCTCCGACGAAGAGGGGATCGGCGTTCATGATTTCCCATCCCCCCGACCATCCGCCTTGAACGTCGGAGTATGAGACGTACGTGTCACACATAGCCCGGATTTGAGGCCCCTCAGATGCACAGTTCTCCCACAATATGGAATTCGCGATGATCAGACAAGGATCGTATAAAACAGAGTAAGAGTCCTCATAGCCCCAATCAGCCAAGCATGAGATTCCGCCACCAGCACCCGAATCGTCAAAAACAATATTTCCCGAAATCGTGCAGTAAGTGATCAAAAGAGGTGAGTAGAAGCCACTAAAGACTCCCCCACCAATAGAGAGGGCGCTATTTTCCGTGATCATACAGTTCGTGATCGTTGAGGGAGAGTCCATGGCACAACCAATCCCTCCTCCCCCACTGGCATAGTTGCGTGATATCGTGGAGTTCGTGATCGTCGAGGGGGAGAAGTCTTCGCAAAAAATCCCACCCCCAATGCCAGCAGTAAGTCCGATAGCCATGTTTCCCGAAATCACGCAATTCGTGATGGTCGGAGAGGCGTCACTGCAATAAATGCCGCCGCCATAGCCGTAACTGGTGCCGGAGGTGATGTTATCCGATATCGTGCAGTTCATGATCGTGGCTGATGTATCGACGCAATATACTCCTCCGCCATACCCCCGCATAAGACCTATTGCACCGTTCCCTGTAATCGTGCAATTCCTGATCTCGATCAAGGCGTTGGAGCAGTAGATTCCCCCGCCACGTGAAAATCCCAATAATTGCCTGCCCTTCCCGTTCCTGATCGTGAATCCGTCGATGACCGCCTTCTTGCACTCACTCTCCTCGCTGTTGGCAATCATCACAACGGACCCAACCTGGTTGCCGTCGATGACGGTTACATCCGGGCCGCCCTCGCTCCGCAGAGTGAGGGACTTTCCGAGAAAGTCGATATTCTCAAGGTATGTGCCGGGGGCTACCAGGATCGTATCCCCATCCCCGGCGGCATCGATCCTCTCCTGGATCGTCGGCCGCTCCATCGGTCGGTCATCCGGATCGTGGTCCGTGGACCCGCAGGCGGGATAGAAAGAGAGAGTGAAGATCAGTGGCAGAACGGCAGGGTGGATCTTGGCACCTATTCCCATTTTCCCCTCCTGGATGGGGTGGCGCTTTCGGATTTGTGGTAATACCTGCTTCCGGCCGATAGTAGGATCAGAACTCAACTACATTATGCGATCAATCGCCTACGCCAGGTCCAGGTCAGTCTGTGGAAAATCCTCGCCGACGCATAGAAGAGGACGCTGGGCGAGGTTCGCCGTTGCATAGGACATGCAATCGCCGAAGTTCAGGGATGCGGGGTGTCTTCCCTTTCCAAACCGTTGATATGCCTCCACAGCCTTACGCCAATGAGCCTCACCGAATGGAATCGTGGCCACTTCCAGCTCCTGCAGGAATCTCAACAGCAATCCTCTTGCATCGAAGCCGATTCGTGCAGTGAGTACGATTCCAGTTTCGGCGAGGGTCGGAGCGCCTATGCCTATTTCATTTACGGCCGTCAGCTTTTCGAAGAGCTCCTCCCAGCCGGGCTCTTTGAACAGGACGGCTATGATGGCGGATGAGTCGAGGATCATACGCCGGACGGCCCGTAGCCTAGAAGGGCCTCCTCCTCGTCACAGGACAATGGTTTGCCCAGACGATCTTCGGGAATGACGGACCAGACCTCTTCCTCCAGGAATCGCAACAGATCGCCTTTACGATCCCGTGGTACGATCTGAAATGAGAGTCGCTCCCTCCGTTCCTCCAGAGCCCGACGAACCGCCTCCGTCTTGGTCTCTCCGGTTATCCCAGCGATCTCGGTCGCCAGACGTTCGACTTCCGGATTCTTGATGTTCAATGCCATGCTAGCCTCCAATATCAATAATAGGCATAATGGTACCAATTGTCAACCATGGTGGATTATAAAAATAGCAGGAGACAACTCTACGCCCCTCCAAGTACTTGACGCGAAGCGGAATAATAACGTATTAAAAACTCTCGAGAAAAACACGGAAAAAGGAGATCCGACAGTGAGCGATATGCCGAAGCACTACAAGCCTGAGGAGATCGAGCCCAAGTGGCAGGCCTACTGGGAGGAGCACGGGATCCACCAATTCGACCCGGGCAGCGACAAGCCGATCTACTCGATCGACACCCCGCCGCCCACGGTCTCCGGGTCCCTGCATATCGGGCATGTGTTCAGCTACACCCACACCGAGATCCAGGCCCGGTTCTGGCGCATGCGGGGCTACAATGTCTACTACCCCATGGGGTGGGACGACAACGGCCTGCCGAGCGAACGGCTCACCGAGAAGGAGCTCGGCATCAAGGCCACGGACCTCGCACGGGGGGAGTTCATCGACCGGTGCCTCGAGGTGACGAGAAAGTACGAGAAGGAGTTCGAGGAGCTCTGGCGCAGGATGGGGATGAGCCTGGACTGGTCGCTCACCTACAGCACCATCGAGGAGCGTACGCGGCGGATCTCTCAGCGGAGCTTCCTCGACCTTGTGGAGAAGGGCCAGATTTACCGGCAGAACGAGCCGGTCACCTGGTGCACGGAGTGCCGCACGGCCATCGCCCAGGCCGAGATGGAGTCCAAGCCCTTCGAGTCGATCTTCAACGACATCGTCTTCACCCTCGACGACGGCTCACCCATCGTCATCGCCACCACGCGGCCCGAGCTCCTGCCCGCCTGCGTGGCCGTGTTCGTCCACCCCGAGGACGAGGCCAACCGCCACCTCATCGGCCGCAAGGCCAAGCCCCCCCTCTTCGACCTCTGGGTCCCGATCCTGGCCGACGAGCACGTCGACCGGGAGAAGGGGACCGGGATCGTCATGTGCTGTACCTTCGGCGACAAGACCGACATCGATTGGTGGAAGACCCGGGACCTGGACACGCGCATCGTGCTCGGCGACGACGGCCACCTCAACGAGCTGGCGCCGGGCTACGAGGGCCTATACAGTAAGAAGGCCCGCAAGCAGATGATCGCGGCCATCGAGGAGGCCGGCCTGCTCAAGGGACAGAAGCCGATCACCCACGAGGTGAGCACCCACGAACGGTGCGGCACCGAGGTGGAGTTCCTTTCCAAGTACCAGTGGTTCATCAAAGTACTCGATTTCAAGGAGGAGCTCATCGCCAGGGCCGACGAGATCAACTGGTTCCCGCCCTTCATGAAGACCCGCTACGTCAACTGGGTCGAAGGGCTCGCCTGGGACTGGTGCATCTCGCGGCAGCGCTTCTTCGGCGTGCCCTTCCCGGTCTGGTACTGCAAGAGCTGCGGGGAGACCCTGATCGCCCGGGCCGAGGACCTGCCCGTGGACCCGCTCACCGACCCGGCTCCGGGCCCGTGCCGGTGCGGTTCGACCGAGTTCACCGCAGAGGGCGACGTGATGGACACGTGGGCCACATCGAGCCTCACGCCGAACATCAACGCCCGATGGGGGGAGCAGGACGAGAAGCCCGGCATCCTCCCGATGAGCCTCCGGCCCCAGGCCCACGAGATCATCCGGACCTGGACCTTCTACACCATCGCCAAGAGCCATCTCCACGAAGGCACCATTCCGTGGCGCAACGTGGCCGTGAGCGGGTTCATCACCATCCCCAGTGACGTGAAGAAGAAGAAGGGGAAAGGGGCGGCCCGGGGGTTCAAGGCCGAGAAGATCTCCAAGAGCAAGCACGGCCACATCACCTCCCCCTTCCTGATGCTCGAGAATTACGGGGCCGACGGGCTCCGCTACTGGGCCTCGAACGCTCCGCTCGGGAGCGACATGCCGCTCAACGTCGAAGACTTCAAGATCGGAAGGCGTACTCTGGTCAAGCTCTGGAACTCGTTCCGCTTCGCCTCCCTTCACATCGCCGACTACGCACCGGGTGGCGAGGCCGCGGAGCTGGAGGCCATGGACCGGTGGTTGCTCGTAAGGCTCAACCGCACGATCGAGAAGGCCACCCGCAGCTTCAACGGCTACGACCTCCGGACGGCCCGCCAGGATGTGGGCGAGTTCTTCTGGAAATGCTTCTGCGACGACTACCTGGAGATCGTCAAGGATCGGCTCTACAATCCGGATGTGCGGGGCGCCGGGGCACGGGAGGCCGCCCGGGAAACCCTGTACCGGACCGGGTTGGCCATCCTCAAGATGTGGGCCCCCTTCATCCCCCACGTGACCGAGGAGATCTACCAGGGCCTGTTCCGGGATACGGACGGCCTCGTCTCCCTGCACCGGGCGGCCTGGCCCGAGCCCGAGGCATTGGAGGACGATGATGGGTTCGCGGAGCGTGCAGGGAACATGATGACCGAGATGCTCGGGGCCGTGCGCCAGTACAAGGGCTCCCGCAGCATCTCCATGCGTGAGGACGTGGCCTGCGTGGAGGTGGCGATCCACCCCGAGGCGCGGCCCCTCATGGAGGCGGTGCTCGACGACTTCAAGGCGGTCTCCCGGGCTCAAGAAGTGAAGTTCGTCGACGGCGAGGAACGCTGGCAGGTCGTGATGTCGCTGCCTGGGACCGACTTCGAGCCGGTCACGATCGATATAATGTAGGGGCGGACCTGTGTGTCCGCCCTTCCGGGCCACGGATGCAATGGGCCGACACATAGGTCGGCCCCTACGTCACCTGTAACGCCGGCCTCCGGCCGGCATAGAATCCGGCAAGGGCGCAGCAAGCAACGCCCCTACATTAAGGAGGTAAAACGCCTATGAAAAGATCCGAAAAGGAATGGAAGCGGGCGCTTCTCGCGGCCGCCCTCGCCCTGGCCGTCCTCATCGCCTGGATCGGACCGGCCCTGGCGGACCGTCCGGAGGAAGGGGAGCCCGCCCCCAACTTCTCGCTGAAGGATATCTACGGTACGACCCACTCTCTGAGCAGCTATTACGGCAGGATCGTCGTGCTCGCCTTCTTCAGCGACACCTGACCCCACTGCCTCTCAGAGAGCTCTCAGTTGGAGAGCCAGATCTGGCAGGTCTACGCACACGACGACGTAATCCCGATTGCCGTGGGGATCGGCATGGACGCGGCCGACTGGGAGGCCGTCTACGACACGGAAAATCTCAGTTACCCGCTCCTCTGCGATTCTGCGCAGAGTGTCTACTCCGCCTATTACTACGACGGCTTCGTGCCCCTGAACTACGTGATCGACCGGACCGGGATCATCCGGTACCGCGACACCGGTGCGTCCATAGGCGCGATCGTCAATGCTGTAGAGGAATACTACTGGCCGGACGAGGACGAGGATGGGTACAAGGCCGACGTGGACTGCAACGACAAAGATGCCGCCGTGCACCCCTGCGCTGAGGAGGTCTGCGACGACTGGATCGACAACGACTGCAGCGACGGCGACCGGGCCTGCGAGGGGATCCAGGAAGATGAGCCGAACGGCACCCACGGGTGGGCCACCGACCTCGGCATCCTGGACGAAGCGATCGTGGCGCAGGGCAACCTCTGCGAGAGCGGCGAATCCACCGCGCCCTATCCGGACGATTTGGATTGGTATGAGTTCCAGCTCCCTCATCCCGGGTACGACCCCATGGTCCGGATCGAAATGGAGTGGACGGCCGACGGGAATTTCGACGTCCTGCTGTACGACGAGTACGGCTCGACCGTGCTCGCCGAGGGGGAGAGTGAAAAGGACGCCTCCGAGGTCCTCTTCTACCAGACCGGGCCCGGAGAGGAGGAGTTCAAGATCCTGGTGGAGGCCAGCTCGGGCGATCCCGGGGACTACCGGCTCGAGCTGTCTCAGGGACAGTGCGAGGACGGCGACGGCGACGGCTACCAGAATGAATGGTGCGGCGGCCCGGACTGCGACGACACGGATCCCGCGATCAACCCGGATGCCGACGAGCTCTGCGACGACGGCATCGACGACGACTGCGACGGCCTCACCGACAACGAGGACGAGGTGGACTGCCCCTGTTACGACGTCGACGGCGACGGGTACGGCTCGTTCGAATGCGGCGGGGAGGACTGCGACGACGACGACTTCTACATCAACCCGGATGCCGCCGAAGTCTGCGACGCAGTGGACCACGACTGCAGCGGATCCCCCTACGACAAGGACACGGACAACGACGGATACATGGACGATGCGTGCGTCGGAGGCACGGACTGCGACGACACGAATCCGACAATCAATCCCGGCGCCGACGAGGGGTGCGACGGCATCGACACCGACTGCGACGGATTGCTCGGTGCGCTCGAGACCGACGACGACGGGGACCTCATGACCGAGTGCGCGGGCGACTGCAACGACCTCGATCCCCTCACCTACCTGGGCGCCCCGGAGCAGTGCGACTTTCGCGACAACGACTGCGACGGCACGGCCGACGAGGGGGCCTGCATGCTGATCGAGGCCCTGGCCCTGATCGGGCTCGCGACCTGCCTGATGAACCCGGCCGAGCCGCCGCCCCCGCCCGTGGAGGATGACGACGGCGGAGGAGGCGGCGGAGGGGGCTGCGCCCTCTACTACCGGCCTCTCGTGGGGAGCGCTCTGGCCTCCTCGGTCATCGTCTATATAGTGCCGGTCGCGTTCATCGTGCTCATGAAGCGCCGGGTGCGCCGGCACAGCTCCCGCGGAGGTGAGAGCCGATGACCGTGAAGACCCGGATCGCGCCGAGCCCGACCGGGGATCCCCACGTCGGGACGGCCTATATAGCCCTTTTCAACTACTGCTTCGCCCGGAAACACGGCGGCAAGTTCATCCTGCGCATCGAGGACACGGACCGGGCCCGGTCCGCACCCGAGTACGAACAGGCCATCATGGACGCCCTCCGGTGGCTCTCGATCCAGTGGGACGAGGGCCCGGACGTCGGGGGCCCCTGCGGCCCTTACCGCCAGTCGGAGCGAAGAGAGATCTACGCCGAGCATGCCGAGAAGCTCCTCGCAAGCGGGGCGGCCTACCGCTGCTTCTGCACGCCCGAGCGGATCGCCGAGCTCCGGAAAAAACAGATCGAGGCCAAAGCGGCGACCATCGGATACGACCGCCGTTGCCGCGATCTGGCCCCCGAGGAGGCAAAGAGGAAGCACGACGAAGGGCTCCCTCACGTGGTGCGCCTGAAGATGCCGCTCGAGGGGGACTCCGTCGTGAAGGACCGGCTCCGCGGGGAGATCCGGTACCCCTTCTCCCAGTCGGACGACCAGATCCTCATCAAGTCGGACGGGTTCCCCACCTACCACCTGGCCAACGTGGTGGACGACCACCTCATGGGCGTCACCCACGTGATCCGGGCCGAGGAGTGGATCCCTTCGACCCCGAAGCACAAGTGCCTATACGAGGCTTTCGGCTGGGAGCCGCCGGAGTTCATCCACATGCCGCTCCTGAGGAACAGGGACCGGAGCAAGATCTCCAAGCGGAAGAACCCGACCTCCATCGCCTACTACAGGCGGATCGGGATCCTCCCGGAGACGATGCGCAACTTCCTGGCCCTCATGGGATACTCCCTGGGGGACGACCAGGAGAAGTTCACCCCGGACGAGCTGATCGAGGCCTTCGACATCGGCCGCGTCAGCCTGGGCGAGCCGGTCTTCGACATCGAGAAGCTCAACTGGCTCAACGGCCTCTACATCCGGGACCTGGGGGTGGACGAGCTCACGGAGCGCATAGCGGAGCACGTCTTCGACCGCGGCTTCATCCGGGAGATCGCACCCCTCATACACGAGAGGATGGAGCGCCTGGACGAGTTCGTGCCGAAGACATCCTTCTTCTTTTCAAGCGAGCTCAACTACGACTCGCAGCTCCTCATTGGCAAGAAGATGACCGTGGACGAGATGATCAAGGCCTTCGACGCCCTGGCTGACGAGCTGGACGCCCTGCGCACCTGGGACGCGGAGATCCTGGAGACAACATTGCGCGGCTTCTGCGAGGCAAAGGAGGTCAAGCCGAGGGCCCTGTTCATGCCTGTGCGCATCGCCGTGACCGGGCGCAAGGCATCGCCCCCGCTCTTCGAGACCATGGAGGTGGTGGGCAAGCCCCTGTGCCAGGCCCGGATGCGGGAGGCGGTCCTCCGGCTCAAGGTGCTCAAGAAGGAGATGGCCAAGGCGGGGACGTAGGGGTGCCATTCATGGCGCCCATGGACTCAATCAAGGGTCGTTGCGAGCGAAGCGAAGCAATCCCCCGAGCTCAGCGTGCCAATGTGCACAGCGGATTGCTTCGTCGCTTCGCTCCTCGCAACGACCTTGGTGTGCTCGACTGGCAACTTTGACAACGGAAACAACCCCAAGGAAACAACCATGGAAAACAGCAACAAACCGGGAGCCGGGGAAACAGCCGCCCCGTCTCCCCCCTCCAACTTCATCCGGACGATCATCGACGAGGACAACCGGACCGGCAAGGACTCGGGCCGGGTCCACACGCGGTTTCCGCCCGAGCCCAACGGCTACCTGCATATCGGGCACGCCAAGTCGATTTGCCTCAACTTCGGGATCGCCAGGGACTATGGCGGCCTCTGCAACCTCCGTTTCGACGACACGAACCCCACCAAGGAGGAGGTGGAGTATGTAAAGTCGATCAAAGAGGACGTGCGGTGGCTCGGCTTCGATTGGGATGATCGCCTCTTCTATGCATCCGACTACTTCGACCAGCTCTACGAGTACGCGGTGCAGCTCGTCCGGGCGGGCAAAGCCTACGTCTGCAGCCTGAGCGCCGAGGAGACTCGTGCTTACAGGGGCACCCTCACCGAGGCGGGCCGCAACAGCCCCTTTCGGGAGCGCACGGTCGAGGAGAACCTGGACCTCTTCGAGCGGATGCGGGCCGGCGAGTTTCCCGACGGCACACACGTGCTCCGTGCAAAGATCGACATGGCCTCGAAGAACCTGAACATGCGGGACCCGGTGCTCTACCGGATCCTCCACGCATCCCATCACCGCACGGGTGATAAGTGGTGCATCTACCCGACCTACGACTTCACCCACGGCCAGTCCGACTCCATCGAAGGGATCACCCACTCCATCTGCACCCTCGAGTTCGAGGACCACCGCCCCCTGTACGACTGGTTCCTCGACGAGCTCGGAATCTACCACCCCCGGCAGATCGAGTTCGCCCGGCTCAACCTGACCTACACGGTCATGAGCAAACGCAAGCTCCTGCGGCTGGTGAAAGAGGGGCTCGTCTCGAGCTGGGACGACCCGCGCATGCCCACGCTGTGCGGCATGCGGCGCCGCGGCTACAGCTCCGAGGCGATCCGGGGCTTCTGCGAGCGCATCGGCGTGGCCAAGAGGGACAGCATCGTGGACTTCGCCCTGCTCGAGCACTCGCTACGCGAGGACCTCAACCGGCGCGCCCCCCGCGTGATGGGCGTACTGCGTCCCCTCAAGGTGGTCATCGAGAACTACCCGGAGGGGCAGAGCGAAGAGCTTCCTGCGGTGAACAATCCCGAGGACCCCGGCATGGGCTCGCGAAAGGTCCCATTCTCGAGGGTTCTCTACATCGAGCGGGACGACTTCCGGGAAGACCCGCCGAAGAAGTTCTTCCGCCTGGCACCGGGCCGCGAGGTGAGGCTGCGATATGCTTACTTCATCACGTGCAAGGAAGTGGTGAAGGACCCGAAGAGCGGCGAGGTCGTCGAGCTGCGCTGTACATACGATCCGGCCACACGGGGCGGAAACGCCCCGGACGGACGTAGGGTCAAGTCGACCCTCCACTGGGTCTCGGCCTCCCACGCCCTGGACGCCGAGGCGAGGCTATACGATCACCTCTTCGTAAAGCCGGATCCCACCGAGACCGAGGAGGACGAGGACTTCACGTCCAACCTGAACCCGGGTTCCCTCGAGGTGGTGAAGGCCTTCAAGGTAGAGCCGAGCCTTGCCGGGGCCGAGCCCGGATACCGGTGCCAGTTCGAGCGGATCGGCTACTTCTGCGTGGACCCGGACTCAACCGGGGAGGGCCTCGTGTTTAACCGGACCGTCACCCTGCGGGACACGTGGGCCAAGATCGCGAAGAAACAGCAAGGGAAAAGATAAGATTTCTTCCCTTATCCTCGTTCCGAGGCAGAGCCTCGGAACGAGGGGGTCGAAATGACATAGTGAAGCCGGGGGAGTGGACAAGGCCGATCATGGCGGACTGGCGATTCGGAAACATCACCCTGGTCGAGGGCAAGAACAACGGACGCTACCCCTTCTGCCACACCCTCCTCGTCGAAGATTCCGTACGAGTGCTCGTGGACCCGGCGTGCGGGCAAAAGAAGATGGCCAACCTGAGGGAGCGGGCCGAGATCGACGTCATCATCAACACCCACTACCACGAAGATCACGTAGCCTACAATCACCTGTTTCCCGAGGCCGAGATCTGGGCCCACAGGGCCGACCGCATCGGCCTCTCCTCCATCGAGGGCTACTTCCGGATGGGCATCGAGATGCCGCCCGGGATGCGCGAGCAGTGGAACCGGATTCTCGCGGAGCGCTTCCACTACCTGGGGTGGACCCCGTCCCGATTCATCGAAGACGGAGAAGAGCTACTCCTCGGCGAGACCCGGGTCCGGGTGGTCCACGCGCCCGGCCACACGCCCGGGCAGGTCTGCCTCCACTTCCCCGACCAGGAGCTCCTCTATCTCGCGGACCTGGACATGAGCCGGTTCGGCCCGTGGTACGGTGACAAGACGAGCGACATTGACGCACTCGTGCAGTCGATCGAAAAAGTCAGGGGGATCGATGCCAAGTGGTACGTGCCCTCCCACGAGGGCCCGGTCTTCGAGGATATCGGGGAACTTGCGGATGCCTACATCCGGGTCGTGGAGGAGCGCGAGCAGCGAGTGCTCGAAAATCTCGCCGAGCCGGCCTCGCTCGACGAGCTCGCGGCACGGTGGATCATCTACAAGAAGCCTCGCACCCCGGAGGAGTTCTTCATGCCCAGCGAGAGGGCCATGCTCGGGAAACACCTCGAGCGGCTGGTGGGCAGAGGCATGGTCGTGCGGGAGCGGGATTCGTTTATTTTGATTGAATGATTACTTCTTCACCACGCACCACCAGGGTCATTGCGAGCGAAGCGAAGCAATCCACCGAGGTCGGACCGCCGGGGAGCGTAGCGGATTGCTTCGTCGCTTACGCTCCTCGCAATGACACCCTCTGTAAGCAAAGAGAGAATGAAAGCAAATGGACAACAGGAAAACCAATACATATCGGCGCTGCTCCGCGGCCCTCTGCATCCTGATCCTGGCAGGCGCCCTTGGCTGCACTTTCGGCTGCCACAACAGCGGCCCGGACCGGAGCGCCCTCTATGACGAGCCCCCGGCGAACCCGTTCCTGGCCGACTCGCCGTGGCCAATGACACACCGCAACCCGTACGGCCAGGCCTCGTCCCCCTACCCCGGGCCTTACAAGGCGATGCCCGCGGAAAATTTCGACGGCCTCTTCGGCTCGCCCGGCCTCATAACGGTCGCCTTTTCCGGCCCCTACCCTGACGGAACCCGGCTCATCTGGGGAAGCTCCCAGCTCGACGTGTTCAAGGCGGACCCACGGGGGGGCTCTCTCACTTTCATCGACAGAATGATCAAAGAGGACCTGGATCTCTTCTCCGTGGACGCTGCGATCTCGGGCGCCTACACCCTCGTCGACCGGGACGGGACCTTCTTCGTGCCCCGCTTCGACAAGATCTATGCATACGCAGACCGGGTTCCCGGGGATCCGGCATCAAAGATCGAGGTTCGGGACGTTTACGTGATTCCCGAAGAGCACATCCACGGCGAAGACGATCTGATCGTCGGCCTGAACATCACCTCCGACGGGATGCTCGCCATCGCCACAAAGCACGGGACCGTGGGCGTGGTCTCCCGCAGCTTCGACAGCGCCCGATATCTGTACCTCGGCGGACCCGCCCGCGACGAGGAGATCGAGGAGATCTCGAACTCCATCGCCTGCGACGAGACGGGCGGGATCTTCGTGGTCACCAGCAGGCGGATGTACCGGGTCCAGTGGACCGGATACGAATTGACCACGGACGAAGACAAGGGCGGGTGGAGCGCCGCCTACGAAACGGGCGACGATGTTTCCGGGCCGAGGCTGGGCCCCGGGTCCGGCTCCACTCCCACCCTGATGGGGAGCGGCGACCAGGACCGATTCGTCGTGATCACCGACGGCCAGGAGCTGATGCACCTGGTGCTCCTCTGGCGGGACGAGATCCCCGACGACTGGACGCGGCTCCCGGGCACCCGGGACCGACGCATAGCCGCCCAGGTGCCCGTGACCTTCGGCGATCCCGGGGCCGTGCAGTCCCTCTCGGAGCAGTCCGTGTGCGTGCGGGGCTACGGAGCGCTCGTCGTGAACAACCAGATGAAGATCAGCATCGACTCCAACCTCCTGAGCATCCTGCTCTCGAACATCCCGTCCATCGCACCCTACGGTGCCGAGAAGTTCGTCTGGGATCCGCAGGCTCGGGAGCTGAAATCGGCCTGGATCAACAGAGAGATCAGCCTGCCGAGCGGGATACCCGCCATGAGCGCCGCCACCAACCTGATCTACGACATAGGGCAGCGATCCGGGGCCTGGACCATGGAGGCCCTCGACTGGGACACCGGCAGGTCCGCCTTCCACTATCCGATCGGAGAAAAGCTTCGCTACAACAGCGCCTACGCGGCAACCGAGATCGGACTGGGCGGGAGCCTCGTGAGCGGGACCCTCTACGGCATGATACGCCTGCTGCCCTAGATTCAACCGCTTTCCTTCTTCTTATATCCCGCCACAAGAACAAAAACACGTCTTCGACGCGGACTCAATTGAGGGATGTCGCGAGGAGCACCAGCGCATAAAAAAATACCTGACAGTTATTTTCCTACTCAACCGGGCGTATTCAATCTTGTTGGCCTCACAAAAGCGAAGCGAGACATCTTTCCTACGAAGTAAACGGGGGAGTAAACGGGGGGAGAAAGAAAGGAGATCAAGTCATGAAGAGAGGAAATCTCTACCTCGTTGCAGCCGTGGTGCTGGGAATTGGACTTCTACCGGCTGCCAACGGCGAGCTTCAAGCGGGCGCTCCGGATGCACCCATCGTAGTGGGGCTGGACAACGTCACCGTCTCCGAATGCGGTGAGATGTGGTCCGAAAACGGTGTGAACTTGAGCTTTATTGCCACGACGATGGAAGATGCCTGTGCACAGGGCGTCTGCTATTTCGGGATAGAACCGGGTGCGGTGTGGCTCTTCCCGACCCGACTCCAACTGGACTTCGGATCCCTTGCCTGCACGGTGACCTCGGCGGAAGTCGACATCATCGACTACTGCGGTGCGGGCTGCACCAGGGCTTTTCTCTATGAAGGAGGCACCACGGTCGACTATGTTGAAAACACCCAGGTCAGCACCCCGGAGACCCTGATCCTCTCCTCAGGGGGCTACGACGTCGACTCCATGGCCGTCTCCTCGTGCGAGGGGAAGGTCGTAGAGGTCCGCCTCTACTGCGACCTGGTGTGCACGGACGACGATGGAGATGGATTTGCTGTCGAAGGGGGCGAGTGCGGGCCCATGGACTGCGACGACACAAATCCCGAAGTCAATCCCGGAGCCATCGAGGGGCCGGAGAATCCCGGCTCATGCATCGACGGACTCGACAACGACTGCGACGGACTGATCGACGACTGCCCTTGTTTCATCGGGATTGTACTGTAGTAAAAGAGGCGCTTATTACTGCGCCTTTCCAGGGAAAAGAACGGGCCGGCCTTTGTGTCGGCCCGGTTCCTTTCCCCGCACTAACCCAACTTCGCCACCTAAAATTTATTTTTCGACAAAATCAGGCCATTTTCCCAGGTAGCGCATAAAAATTGTCAATGATTTCATGGGGGGCTCTTTTTCGGGGCGCAATGTAGTGACTAATCTATACTATTTATCTATTGACAATAAACCAAAAGCTATGATACATGTTGCCCTATGTACATCCGAGAGAGCACAAGAAAATACAAAGACAAAATCTACACAAACCATCTTCTCGTCGAATCCGTTCACACGCACCAGGGACCAAGGCAAAGAGTCATTTGCTCTCTGGGGGACCTCAGTCCTCGCCCCCGCGCCGATTGGCTCAAGCTGGCCCACAAGGTGGAGACCGCCCTCGTGGGGCAAGACGACTGGATCGAGGGGCAAGACCATGAAGTGGACGATATCGTCTCCAAAGTAAAAGAGCACCGGCAAAGGCAACAGCAGAAACTGGCACGACCAGAGGAAGGCACAAAAGACGACGACTTCGTAGCGGTCCACACCGATCGCGTGAGCACCGAGTGTCACCGTCAAGCGGGTCCCGTTCATGTGGCCTACGAGTTCTATAAACGCCTTGGATTGGAGGAGATCCTTGAGGAGATCGGCTTTAGCAAAAGGGCTCGAGACCTGACGTGTATCATGACGATCGCCAGGCTCGTGCATCCCTGTTCAGAGCACGCCATGCCGGACTGGATACGGACGACGGCTCTCGCTGACATCCTTGGGACCGACTTTGACGATTTGGCCGACAACGCGCTCTACCGCAATTTGGACAGGCTCCATCCCAACCGAGAAACGATTGAGACGGCCTTGGTAGAGAGGGAGCGAAGCCTATTCAATATGGATCAGACGGTGTTTCTTTACGATCTGACATCCACATACTTCGAGGGCCAGGCCCAGAGAAATCCGAAAGCGAAGCGAGGCTACTCGCGAGACAAACGCCCGGACTGCAAACAGGTGGTGGTCGGGTTAGTGGTCAATCGAGACGGGTTTCCCCTGGCACACGAGATCTTCGAAGGCAATACCCAGGATCGGGCCACATTGGGACAAATACTCGATCTTATTGATCAGCGTCTAGGCCTTCGAGCAGGCCAGACGGTGGTAGTCGATCGAGGGATGGCTTACGAAGAGAACCTCGAGGAGATCCGGGCTCGATGCCTTCACTACATCGTCGCGAGTCGGCAACCAGAGAGGGACCAGTGGCTGGCGGATTTTGAAGAAGAAGAAGGCTTCGAAAAAGTTGAACTAAGGCCGCTTCGCGGCAGTTGACCTTTCGAAATCTATCCCATTC
>CAZFWM010000118.1:0-19881 GCA_964522545.1 uncultured Thermodesulfobacteriota bacterium | reverse complement strand
GATCACCCACATGGCGGGCGGAGACATCGACGGGGACGGCACGGACGAGCTCCTCCTCATCCGGCATCGCCTCGACGACAGCCAATATCTCAATATCTACGATATTCCGACCGAGGTGGGAGGAGAGATCAATCCGCTCATTGCCTCGGATCCCTGGATCGGCACTGTGGGGACCAACAATCAGATCGCTCACATGGCAGCCGGCGACACCGACCACGACGGCACGGACGAGCTCATCTTCATTCGCTACAAGACGATCGGCGACCAGTACCTGAATATTTACAAGGCCCCGGACGCGGTGGAGGGAGATATCAATCCGTTGATCGCCTCGGACCTCTGGATCGGAAAGATCGAAACCGACAACGAAATTTCTCATCTCACCTCGATTCGCAAGCCCTTCCGGAAATAAGCGTCAGGCAAAATCTTGTAATTAAATAAACCCGTCCTTTGTCAGAAAAAGGAGGATGGGTATTTTTGTGCCCGTGCCGGCGGAGCGAATTTTCTGTACCTGAGGGGGTGGAGAATTTCATTCGGTCGAATGGGATTCCTCTATCAACTTCAAGTCAGAAAAGGAGGCTGGTGATGAAAAGATCTGTGATTTCAAATGTTACGGTTGTTCTTGTCTGCACCCTGAGCATCGTATTCCTGCAGGGGCAATCGGGATGCCAGCCGGAGCCCCCCTGGATCGAGTTCATCGACCCGCCCCACGGGATGATCGGGGACCAGGTGAACATCATCGGGTCGGGCTTCGGGAACCAGCAGGGGACCAGCCGCGTCTACTTCGTCGGCGTCGACGCCGGGACGGCGGCCTTCTGGTCCGACACGATCATCATGATCGGCGTCCCGGAAGGGGCCTACCCCGGCTACGTGGTCGTGACGGTCGGCACCATGTCCTCCAATCCCTTCTTCTTCGAGGTGGCTCCCGGGGAGTGCGTGGACCGCGACGGCGATGGGTATGGGGATCCCCCCAGCGAGCTCTGCCCGCATCCGGGCTGGGACTGCGACGATTGGGAGCCCGCGGTGAACCCCGGAGTCGACGAGGTCGGTCTGGGGTTGTGCGACGACGGGATCGACCAGGACTGTGACGGGAGCGACTGCTCCGGATCGGGGCCGATTCTCGAAGTCACCGTGCATCCCGCCCCGGAGGGAAACCCCCTGGCCAGGAAGCTGGCGATCAGCTCCGATGTTCCCTGCTCCCTGACCGGCTTTGTGACGCACCCGGCCGAGACCGGCTACGGGCCGTCGACGCCGCAGGCCACGGACCTCGGCACGGAGCACGTGCTGTGGTTCTTCGGGCTCCTCCCGGAGAGCACCTTCGCATACTCAATCCGCCTTGCCGGGCAACCGGGAGTGGTGCTCGCCTCCGGCGAGTTCGAGACGGCCGCCCTGCCGAGCACGGCGCCCCAGCCGCAGGCGGTGTGGAGCACCCCGGAGGCCGACGAATCCCTCTGGGTGGCCCAGTCGCTGAACACCCTTCGCGGAGGCCTGATCGTTGTCTTCGACCGGGAAGGCCGCTATCGCTTCTACCATGAAACCGAAGAGTACCCCGGCATGGAGACCGGGGGATTTCTCGAGGGGCTGACCCGACTGAGCAACGGGGATCTGGCCTGGACGAACCGGAACGACCTGCCGGCCGTGAGGCCCAACGGAACGGAATACATGCTGTTCGACGTCCAGCTCAGCGGCTCCTATCTCGAGGCGGTCCACCACACGGCCTACATCTTCTCCGGCGCCGAGATGGGCGCCCTGACCCTTTTCAACCTCTTCGGGAGCGGAGTGGAGTGCGACCTCACGACCCCCACCGAGGCGTCTGTGGGGGACGGCGTGGCCCGGCTGGACGCCGACGGAATGGAGACCTGGCGCTGGACCGTTTTCGACAGCCAGGAGGCCATCCCGCCCGAGGCGCTCAGCACCTGTCCGGAGTGCGAGTTCGGCTTCTGGGGCCCCGACACCTTTGATTATTCTCACGCCAACTCGGTGAGCCTCGTGGACGGCGAGGACGCCTTCATCATGTCCCTGCGGAACCTGAGCCGCGTCGTGAAGGTCGACATGACCACAGGCGATGTGGTCTGGTCGCTGGGTGATGGACTCGATTTTACATGGATCGAGAGCGAGCCGGGGGAAGAGCGCTGGTTCTACTTCCAGCACGACGCCACGTGGCTTGGATCCAACCGCATCCTCATCTTCGACAACCGTCGTGGCCGCCCCGTGCCGTGCGAGTGGGGCGAGTGGTCGCGGGCCATGGAGCTCGAGATCGACGACGAGGCGATGACCGTCCGGCTCGTCTGGGAGCACCGGGTCGCCTACGGCCATGCCAACGGGAACGCCCAGCGACTCCCCAGCGGCAACACTCTGATCTCGGGCGGGTGGAGCCACGAGGTGGACGAGGCCACCCCGGGCGGGGACGTGGTGTGGCATTTCGAATTCCCGAACTTCTTCGAGCTGCCGAACATGTCCAAGAGCATGATCTATCCGGCGACGTGGAACTACGGGGAATAGGTAAGGTGTAATAGATCTCAACGACTTGGCCTCGTTCCGAGGCTCTGCCTCGGAACGGAGCTCCCCAGGGGCTCTGCCCCTTTCGGCCTACACGTTCGGTGTGATCCAGTAGAGGAGACAGAGCCTCCAGTAAGTTCGTTCTCAGGCAGAGCCTGGGAACGAGGGGAGTGGGATCACGTAGAGTAGGGGCTGAAAGGAGGGCGGTGATGAAAGCCATTTGCGCTGGTATGTGTGTATTCTTCGCGGGGATACTTGTTTGCCTCGCAGGGGGCTCTGGATTCACGCCCGCCACGGCGGAGGCCGCGGCACCCGGCTTCCTGGCCGACGACCCGAGCCCGCCCGCAGAGACGGTGAAGCTCATCTTCATCCATCATTCCACCGGCGAGAACTGGCTGGCCGACTGGGACGGAGGGCTGGGCATCGCCCTTCGCAACAGCAACTACTTCGTGAGCGACACCAATTACGGCTGGGGCCCGTACAGTATCGGTGACTACACCGACACCGGGCACTGGTGGCTCTGGTACCGGGGCCCGAGCAGCGGCACGTTTCTCGGCGCTCTGTATGCCGAGAGCGACCGGCACTCCTCATACTCCCGCCTGCCCACCGACCCCGGCGGCGAAAACGAGATCATCCTGTTCAAGTCCTGCTTCCCCAACTCCCACATCTCCGGCAACCCGGCCGCCCCGCCCACGAGCGGCTACAATCCTTTGCGGGGCCAGGACGCCTGGTCGATGCACATGACCGTGGCCAATGTGAAAGGCATATACAGAGACATCCTGTCCTTCTTCGCAACCCGGCAGGACAAATTATTCATCCTCGTCGTGCCGCCGCCGCTCGTGGCCGCGGAGACCGACGCCGCCCACGCGGCCAATGCCCGCGCCGTTGCCGACTGGCTGGTGAGCGACTGGCTCGACGGCTATCCCTACGGCAATGTTGCGGTCTTCGATTTCTACAACGTCTTGACATCGAACGGGGGCGATCCGAACACCAACGACCTGCACTGGGAATCGGGCAACCACCACCGCTGGCATGACAGTGCGGAGCAGCACATCCAGACCGTGGCGAGCAACTTCGCCGCCTATGGCAGCGGTCTCTGGGACAGCCACCCCACTTCCGCCGGCAATCGGAAGGCCACGGGCGAGTTCGTGGAGATGCTGAACGTCTTCTACCATCGCTGGCAGGCGGGCACCGGCCCCCCCGTCGTGGGCTCCTTCGAGCCGGACGGCGGTTCAGGAGGCGTGGGCGCCTGGGCGGACTTCACCACCACCTACGCCGATCCAAACGGGTACGGGGACATCCGGCTGGCCTATTTCTTCCTGGACCGGTCGGCCCCCATCACGACCGGCGGGCTGGCCGCCGCCTATCTCCCGTCATGGGACCTACTGGTGCTTCCGGGCGGAGGAGGCTACTGCCGGCCGGGTCAGGTCGTCTCTCTCAGCACGGCCTACGTCACGCTCGACTGCGGCGGCTGCAGCGTCTCTGGTTCGGGCGAGACGCTGACCGTCGACTGGCGGGTGAGGCCCGAGCAGTGTTTCGAGGGAGGCTGCGGAGAAAATTCAGCCTACGAGCTGGTGATGGACAGCGCCGGGCTCTGGGGCTTCGGTGAGGTGGGGACGTGGACGCTGACCGGGGTGGACTGAACCCGGTATCGTCGGAGAATAAGGTAGGGGCGCGATTCATCGCGCCCGCGCCCAGGGTTTGATGAATCAAACCCCTACAGGGCTTCGTTATGGCGAATCGAAACGGTCCTGCCTAATACAAAAAGGTAGTAGCGTAAACCTGGGTGCCCGCCGCCCCGCCGCCGAACGCCACTTGGTAACCCCTTTTCAGACGTCCGTCCTCTTTTGCCAGAGCCAGGGCGACCGGCAGGCTTGCCGATGCAATGTTTCCTAACTCGGGGTAGATGAACCGGTAATTCGGCATGTCGAATCCGGCACTTTTAAACAGGGGAATTACATAATCGGGGATGATCTTCCCGATCTCGTGGACCATGACGATGTCGTACTGTATGGTTTTCTGGTCCATCTTTTTTATCCCCTCGAAGCCGCCGGTGACGAGCTCGAAGATCGATCGGAGGAGCTTCTGCGAGTGGGATTGTAGTTTGTAGCGCTCCCCGATCCGGTAGTTCAGGCCGATGTTGCAGAATGCGTGATTCTCGCCGGCCCCATTGAAGGTGAACTGCCAGTGATGAGGTGCGTTAACGTAAAGAGGATCGTCCGTGGCCTGAAGAATCATGGCTCCGGCGGCGTCGCCGATCGTCAGTGAACCTACCTTCCAGTTCAGCTCGTCCACCGTCTTGCACCGAAAGTCGCCCCAGTCATAGGTCCGCTCGCCGCAGGTGATCAGAACCGTCTTGTACGAGCCGCTCCGGATCAGGCTGTCGGCGATCTCGATCGATTTGACGAAGCTGGAGCAGGCGTCCTGTGTGTCGATCACATTGGCCCGGCTCGCGCCGAGCTCGCTCTGGAGGATGTGGGCCGTGGCCGGCTCCACCAGGGCCTTGGACATGCCGGTGAATATGATGAGGTCGATATCGTCCGGCTCCAGGCCGGCATCCTCCAGGGCCTCCAGAGAGGCCTTTTTGGCGATATCGGTACAGTACTCGTCTTCGCGGCACCAGTAGCGAACGCGATTTCCGGCCTTTTCCAGAGCATCCTCGGCCTTGCTCATGAGCTCCACGAGCTCATCAGAGGACAGGTAAGGAGCGCTCTCGTTCCTCATTATGTTCAGGACGTAGTCGTTGTCGATCTCCCGTTCGGGAATGTATTTTCCGATGCCCGCGATTTTGGATGACCCTGCCATGATACTTCTCCTCACTGCCGAATGTCTCTTCTATGCCTGCTGCTGATTTCTAACAATGATATCAAATCGCCAGGATGAAATCAATAAATTGCCGGCTTTGTCCGTTCACGCAGGCTTTATTGCTGGAAATCCGTTGCTGTGATATCGTATCTTGTTACATTACACGTTGTCATTTCGACCGCAGGGAGAAATCTTAGGAGTGAACACTCATGACGCATAACCCGACCAAACCAGCATTCGAAGGCGCCTCGAAATATGTCCTGGACGAGGAGCTCGCCAAGATCGTCAACATATCCATGGCCCTGGAGATGCCGCTTCTTCTCAAGGGGGAGCCCGGCACGGGCAAGACCATGCTCGCCCACGCCATCGCCGAGAGCCTGGAGATGCGGCTCATCGTCCTGAACGTCAAATCGAGCATGAAGCTCGTGGAGAGCCTCTACCAGTACGATACCCTCACCCGGCTCAACGACAGCCGCTTCGGGGACTCGTCGAGAGATGTGAGCAATATCGAAGATTACATCAAGATGGGAAAGATCGGACAGTCCTTTGTCTCAGACGAGAGGGTCGTACTGCTCATAGATGAGATCGACAAGGCGGACACCGACTTCCAGGACGACATGCTGGATGTGCTCGACCAGATGCAGTTCGACATCATCGAGATCGACAAGATCATTCGGGCCATACACCGCCCGGTCATCATCATCACCTCGAATGCGAAGAAGGATCTCTCCGATCCGTTTCTGGGTCGGTGCAACTTCCACCACATCGCGTTCCCGGAAGCAGACATGATGAGAGAGATCGTCCACGTCCACTTCCCCGATCTGGAAAAAAACCTGCTCGATACCTGCGTGGATACTCTCTATCAGCTCAGGCAGTTTCGCGGGATCGAAAAGAGGCCGGCCACGAGGGAGCTCCTCAACTGGATACGGGCCCTGAGGCTGGACCCGGACTTCGACCCCAAGGACCTGGTCCTCGGCAAAGTCCCGTACCTGGGGGTCCTCTTCAAGAAGAGCATGGATTATCAGCAGGCCGTGCAGCAGAGCCGTAGGCTGCGGATATGAGGTAGATGCGGGATACGGGCGAAGAGCAGGAAGTACTTATCGCCCTTCGGGCTGCCGTTCACTACCAGAATTTAAAGCTTTTCTGACGGAAGAAAAATGTCACTATGTTCGTAGACTTCTTCTACATGCTGCGTGAATCGGGGATCCCCGTCTCCCCCACCGGGTTCCTGCGTCTGCAGGACGCTCTGGACAGGGGTCTCGTTCGCGGCCTCGAGGACTTCTACACCGCGGCCAGGGCCATCCTGGTGAAGAGCGAGCGCTATTTCGACTCCTACGATCAGGTGTTTGCCCACTGTTTCCGCGGCGCCGAGCTCCCGGACTTCAAGGGGGACGACCTGGACGAGGCGGCCCGGGCCATGCTGGACGAGTGGCTCGAGCAGCCCGAGCTGCTGGCCGAGGCCCTCGGCATCGATCCGGACGAGTTCCAGAGCCTGGCGCCGGAGGAGCTGATCAACTACTTCCTGGAGCGCCTCCGGGAGCAGACCGAGGCCCACCACGGCGGGAACCGCTGGATCGGGACCGGCGGGACCTCCCCGGTGGGGCACTCGGGCTTTCACCCCGGCGGGATGCGCGTGGGCGGCCGCTCCATGAACAAGTCGGCCGTGAAGGTGGCCATGGACCGGCGTTACCGGGACTACTCGAAAGAGGGGCCCCTCACCCAGTCCCAGATGGGCGAGGCCCTCAAGCACCTGCGAAGGATGGTCCCGGCCGGGCCGAGGGACCGGGTCAACGTGGACGAGACCATTTACGCTACGACCCGGAATTGCGGCGAGATCGAGATCGTCTTCGACCGGAGCCTGCGCGACAGGCTCAAGGTCGTGCTGATGATCGACAACGGCGGGTACTCCATGGACCCCTACGTGACCATCGTGCAGACCCTCTTCGATTACGCCCGCTACCAGTTCAAGGACCTCAGGACCTTTTTCTTCCACAACACCATCTACGACGCTGTCTGGGAGGATCCCCCCAGGCGGCACAGGCCGCAGCGCGTGCTGGACTTTGCCTCCTGGGACCCCGAGACGAGGCTCATCATCGTGGGGGACGCCAGCATGGCTCCCTACGAGCTCCTGACCGTGGACGGCTCCATCCACTACGAGGAGCGCAGCTCCCGGGCCAGCATCGATCGCTTGAGCTCTCTCGCCGGGCAGTTTCCCCATTCTGTATGGATCAACCCCACGCCCCTGAGACACTGGGGTACGACGAACACCATAAGGGTCATCAGCCAGGTGTTTCCCATGTTCGGCCTCACCCTGGACGGGCTGGAGCAGGCCGTGGGTCACCTGATGAGCCGCAATTGAGGAGGGTAAATAATGATGAACAGGCTCACACCATTTCTTCTGATTTCAGCGCTCTGCCTGCCGCTGCTTCTCGTTCAGTGTCACGGCAGGGATGAGGAACAGGCCGCGGCAAGTCTGCCCTTCGAGGTGACCCGCCCCGACCAGGGCCATCCTCTGACCGCCGAAGAGGTGACGGCCTTCACGAACCGCATCGTGGCCGCCTGGAAGAATGCCGACATCTTCGATTACCTTCGCTTCGTGACGTACGGAGTGGCGAGGGACAATCCGAGAGAGATGCCCTACTACTCGGTCTTCTGGACCGGCGTGCGGCCCGTCAAAGAGGGTGACACGATAACGTTCAAACACCTGAAAGGCGGGAGTGCGGAGAACATCATGATACCGAACCCCGTGCTCCTGACCAATGTGATCGCCGCATACAAATTCTCCGGCGATGAGCGGCTGGCCCTGCTGGCCGACGAGCTGGCACGCGGCATCAGCGCCCAGTTCATGGGCTGCGTCTGGGGCGAGAGCGTGGCACCCGAGGACCGGCACATCATGGCCCGGTCCACGATCAACAACAACTTCATCGACTACCTCGACGACGGCAGGAGGTATTCCGTCGATTACTCGGACTGGCGCATCGTCGACTCGTCACGCTGGAACACCCACTTCGTCCGCATCCCCAACAACCCCTACTGGGGGGACATTTATATCCAGAACATGCGATCCAAGGACGATGTGTGCCACCTGTTCAGGGCGGCCGGCCTCCTCGAGCACTTCCTGGACGTCTTCGACGATCCGGAAGTGAGCGCCGGAGTGAAGAACACCTATCTCGACCTGAAGACCTTTGCCCGGGACATCGTGGATCACGGGTTCAAGATCCGGAGCGTCGATCACGGCGGGGACATCTTTATCCCCGATCTGGACCTGGCCAGCTTCGTCTACTACGGCAAAAAGGCGGAGTGCCAGGCCACGCTGGCGACCCAGCTCTTCGCGTACGGGGACGAAGGGGACGTGGAATGCGGGAACGGGAGAACAGGGCTGTACGAGGTCATTGCCACGGCCATGCACATGTACAATTATGACATCATACGCAATTTCCACATGGCGGCCCTGCTCCACAGCCTGAACGCGGGGAGGGACGACATGGCCCGTGCCCTCATGCAGGGGCTCGTGGAGCGAAGCGATGAGGACATGGGGAAAACCAAGGATCACTTCGATAATCCCGGGGACCAGGAGAGATTCAACGGGGACCTCGCAAGCAATCTCCCGAAGTATGCCGCCTGTGGCATGCCCCTGACCTCAGAGGAGGTCCGGTTCGTCCATCAGCATTATGACGTGGCCATCGAGGTCTGGAACGACTGGGCCTACTGGGATCTGTGGGACGATTCGGTCCCGGACGGCGAGCACCCGTACAAGCCGGGCACGCGGGTCGATTTCCATGACATGACCTCCTTCCTGCAGCTCTGTGCCTCTCCGTACTACAACGACTCCGGGGCCGAGGTGGTGGACTGCGACATCATTCGCGATTCCGCGAACTGGGGGTATTGAGTTTCCATGAACCCGAACGAGCTCCTGAATCGCGCCCTGGCCGGGAAGCCCGTACCCCGGGTCCCGACCTGGTTCTGCATCCTCGACACGCCCATGATAAAGGAGATCCTCGGCCTGCCCCACGCGGACATCCGGTCCAAGTTGGAGGGGGGCTACCTGGGCCGCGCCCTCGACCGGCGTGCCGAGGCTCTGAACAGGGTCCTCACCCCCTTCGAGTGGGTGGGAGGGGTAAGGTATTTTGCGCGGGTCGCAGAGGCCGCGATCCGGGAGGGCTTCGACTCGACCCTCGTCTTCTTCCCCTGGCCCATGTTCCTCGAGAGCCGGGAAGAGCTCTTCGACCCCTTCGGCCGGGCTTTCAGGATGCAGTACGATGAGTTCGGCGACCTCGTCATGCCCACCTACCACGGCGGGCTCATCGAGGACCCGGCCGGCTACGACCGGTGGCCCCACCGGCCCGATCCCCGGCTCACCGCCCGCTTCGCCCGACAGTACTTCGCGCACTTCAAGAGAAAGTACGGCCGCCGGATCCACCTGATGGGCCAGGTCGGCTACGGATTCTGGGAGCACTACTGGCAGATCATCGGCTTCGAGCCCGCAATGGAGTACTTGATCACGAAGCCGGCATTCGTTCACAGGGTGATCTCCGACTACAAGGCCCTCTACACGGCGCTCATGGATGCCATGCTCGACGCGGGAATCCGCACGCTCTTTTTCGGAGACGACCTGGCCTTCAAGTCCGGGCCCATGATATCCCCGGCCATGATCGATGAATACCTGGCGCCCGCCTACCGCCGGATCACGGCCCGGGCCCACGCCCGGGGCGCACAGGTTCTTCTGCACTCCTGCGGAAACAACCGGATACTATGGGACCGGTTCGCCGACTGGGGTTTCGACGGCATGCACGCCCTCGAACCCACGTCCGGGGGGTGCCTGAAGGAGGCGAAGGAGGTCGTGGGGGACCGGATCTGCCTGGTCGGAAATATCGACATCCACTATACGCTCACGCCCCGCGCCACGGTCGAGGACGTGGAAGAGGCCGTGCGGGCATCCATCGAGGCGGCCGCCCCGGGATACGGCTACATCCTCGGCCCGGCCCACACCCACCCCGGCCTGTCGGTCCGGAACATCCGGGCCATGCGGGCGGCGTGTAAGAAGTACGGTGGGTATTAAGAAGAAAACCAGAGGAGAAAAAAATTTTTTCAACCACAGAGGTCACAGAGAGAGAATAAATGCAATCAATCTATTGCTTTCTCTGTGCCCTCTGTGTCCTCTGTGGTGAATTTTTATAACGTACCGTTTGAATTATTAGAGAGGGGAAATAGCGATATGAAGACACTGGTCACAGGGGCGAACGGACACATCGGATCTCACATCGTTAGATTCCTCCTCGAGGAAGAGGGCCGGGAGGTGCGCGGCCTAGTCCGGAAGACGAGCGACCTGAGGGGCCTTGAGGGCCTGGACGTGGAGCTCGCTTACGGGGACGTCCTCGACCCGGACTCCCTGAAGGAGGCGGTGAAGGGGTGTGACGTGATCTACCACACCGCGGCCGTCTACTCGGTGTGGAAGCGCAAGGCCGAGGAGATCCTCGGGCCCTCCATCGAGGGGAGCAAGAACCTCTTCCGGGCCATTCAGGACCGCTCCTTGGACAAGGTGGTCTACACGAGCTCCATCGCGGCCGTGGGTCTGGGCTCCTCGGCCGACGTTCTGATGAGCGCGGCCGACTGGAACGAGCACCCCAGCAATCCCTACATCCAGGCCAAGACCGAGGCCGAGCGATGGGTGCAGGGCTGGGCCTCGGTACACAAGGTGCCGGTCGTGTTCGTGCTCCCGAGCATCGTCCTGGGACCCGGCGACTACAAGCCGACTCCTTCGAACAAAGTCGTTCTCCAGTACCTGAACGGTATGCCGGGCCTCCTCATCGACGGGGGGATCAACATCTCGGACGTGAGAGACGTGGCCCGGGGGCACATCCTGGCCGAGAAGAACGGGGCCGTCGGCGGGCGATATATTTTGGGAGGCGAGAATATTGTCTTCAGGGATTTCTACAACCGCCTTGCCGAGATCACCCACCGAAGGGTCAGGCCCTGGCTCTGGGTCCCGACCGCATTGAAGAAGGTCGTCCTCGCATGGGCCTTCGTACAGGAGCGGGCCTTCCAGGCCGTGAAGCTGCCGCCCCTGGTGGGCGCCCGCGAGATGGAGGATTTCTTCGGAGGGTACGCCTTCTACGACATCGGCCCCACGGTCCGGGCGCTCGGCTATTCCTGCCGGACCACCGAGGAGGTCCTGAAAGACACGGTGCAGTGGCTCAGGGAGGTCGGGATGGTGCACCGCTGGACGTCGGTGCTGTCGAAGGGGGGCGATTGACGAGCGAGAAATCTTCAGATCTCGTTCCGAGGCTCTGCCTCGGAACGCTGCACCAATGGGGCTCCGCCCCTTTCGGCCGATAATTTCGCTGTAATCCGATCGAGGAGGCAGAGCCTCCCAGAAGTACGTTCCCAGGCGGAGCCTGGGAACGAGAGCAAATCCTCTGCGCCTCTGCGTTTAAAATATTATATGAGTGAAAGTTCGCTCGACCAGCGTTACGTTTAGCCCCCTTCTACTCCGCCTCGAGGCTCACCTTTTCCACCCGGTCCAGGTCCCGCGCGTAGAACCGGCTTCCGATGATGAAGAAGATTGCAGCGAAGATGCCGTAGATCGGGATCACGAGCATGGCCTTTTCGAGACCCATCATGTCGCTCAGCTTTCCGACCAGAGCCGGGGACCAGACGTCGCCCAGTATGTGCTGTACGATCACGCACAGTGCGAATGAGAGGGCGCGAAGGCCGGGATGGACCACGTCCTGGGTGACCGCGATGGCGGGCGCGATGAAGCAGGTCACGACGATGCCGTAGAGGACCAGGGTCGGTATCTGGAGGGTTTCGCCCGGCTGCAGGAAGGCCAGGAACAGGGCGATCGCCGCGAGGAAGGAGGTGATGGCCGGCAGGATCATCCGGGCGTTCCGGCGCCGCTTCATCCAGGCGTCGGCGATGAAGCCGCCCAGGGGGGCGCCCACGAGGACCAGGGCAAAGAACGGCATGGCAAAGATCCCTCCCTGGCCCGGCTCGGCCGTGCCGGTCCGCTCGAAGTAGATGGGGAGCCAGTGCATGACCGCGGTGGTGATGGAGACGTTCATGGTGAGGCCGAGGTAGGCGAAGACCAGGGATGGGATTCGCAGCAGGCCGCCGGCGTTCCGGAGATACTCCCGCCCAAAACTCACGCCCGTGTCGCCGGTGCGGACCGTCTTGTAGTCGGGCAGGAACCAGGCCATCACGGCCAGCATCACCCCGGGGACCGCCATGAGGCCGAAGGCGTTCTGCCATCCCCAGTACTTGGCTATCAGGCCGCCCCCGGCCAGGCCGAGGCCGACCCCCAGCGGGATGAAGCCGTTCCAGATCCCCATGACGCGGGCCCGCTTCCCCTCGGGGTAGGCGGCCGAGAGCAGGGCCGAGCCGGCCGGGGCGTACCCGGCCTCGCCGATGCCGAGAAAGGCCCGGGCCACAAGGAGCTGGGCGAAGCTCTTCGTGAAGGCGCATGACAGGGTGGCCAGACTCCAGAGGAAGACCATGATGGAGATCATCTTTCGCCGGCTCCAGCGGTCGATGAGGATCGAGGCGGGAATGGCGAAGATCGTGATGAACAGCAACACGATGCTCATGAGCCATCCGCCCTGGGCGTCGCTGATGCCCCAGTCGGCCTGGATAAAGCCGAGCATGCTCGAGACGACGTAGCGGTTCGCGTAGTCGGAGACGTAGAGCAGGCAGAGGATGATCAGGATGGCGTGGGAGCGCATCCCTCCGCCGGTGAAGCTTGCCGGGCCGGCGGGGGCGCCCTCTGCAGGGGAGATGTTGTTCATTGTGTTCCCTTTGTAATTGTGGCAATCGAAACAACAGCATAAGTGGATTGGAAATTGGAGATTGGAAATATTAAATTGGAAATTGAAAAGAAGCAATTGCTCCAATTCCTGCAATCTTCAATTATAAATTTCCAATTTGCAATTTCCAATAAAGGATAGCCGACTCTTGAGGAGGCTATCCTCTATTGGCGGCTTTCCTCAATGCTTCAGCTCCCGCCCTTCCAGGAGCCGGTCCACCAGGGCCGGGCTCAGGCGCTGCAGCACGGCCGTGGCCTTGCCGAGCTTCGTGAGCACCCGCTCCCGCTCCCTCTTCTCTATGAGCCGGGCAATGCCCCGGGCCACCCCCTCGGGCGTGTCGTGTGGAGGCCGGTCGATCGGCCGTGGGGCGCCGTCTCCGCCCATCACGGTCTTGTCGGAATCGGAGGTGGTGAAACCGGGGAAGATGACCCCCACGTGGACCCCGTGGGGCTTGAGCTCCAGGCGCAGGGACTCGGCAAGACTGCGGAGGAAGGCCTTGCTCGCGCTGTAAACGCTCCCGGTCGGGATGGCCCGCAGGCCGCTCACGCTCGAGACGAAGACCAGGTTCCCCTTTGCTTGTTTGAGCGCATCGAGGGCCGCCAGGGTCATGTAGATCGACCCGAGGATGTTCACGTCCACGAGCTTCTTGCACGCCTCGGGTCGGCACGCCTCCAGGTCAGCCACAATGCTCAGGCCCGCGTTGTTGACCAGCACGTCGAGCCGACCGAATCGGTCGATGGCCGATGTCACGAGCGCCTCGCACTCCTCCGGCTTTGTCACGTCCGAGCGCGAGGCAAACACCTCTATGCCAACACCCTTCAGTCGCTCTTCGGCCTCGGCCAGGGTCTCCTCCAAAACGTCCGAGAGCACGACTCGCGCACCTCGATCCCCGAGAAGCCGGGCCGCGGCCAACCCGATCCCCCGTGCCGAGCCGGTCACTAGGGCGACCTTGCCGGAGAAGTAATCACTCGCCATGGGAATCCTCCTGTTGAATCGAGACCGTACCATACCAGATCGTCGACCTCGTCGGCTACACCCCGACCGGCCGGATCGGCGGAGTGTGAACTAACGTTGGGGTTGACTGTGTGCGGAATTGCTGTAAGGTAGTGACTTGAGAACGCCCCCCTCATATCAAGTCGCACCCCATCCTCGACCGACCTTGAAATAAATGGTCTCAAAATGAACCGAACCTGCAATGAAGCGCAGCCCCGAAACAAGCCGGGGAATCCCGCCGAACCCAATCCGGACCGGCTCGAAGACCTGCTGCGTGAGGCCTTCGGCTTCAGGGCGTTTCGACCCTTTCAGCATCAGGTCTGCCAGAGTGTGGCGCAAGGGGCCGACGTGCTCCTGGTCATGCCCACGGGGGCGGGAAAGTCGCTCTGCTACCAGCTCCCCGGCATCGCCCGAGGCGGTACGACCCTCGTGGTGAGCCCCCTCATCTCGCTCATGGAGGACCAGGTCGCCAAGCTGCAGGAGCAGGGATTTCGCGCGGAGCGGATCCATTCGGGCCGCGGCCGGGAGGCGTCGCGGCGGGTTTGTTCCGAGTACCTGTACAGACAGCTGGACTACCTGTTCATCGCCCCCGAGCGGCTCGGGGTCCCCGGGTTTCCCGAGATGCTCGCCAGGGAAAAGCCGGTCCTCGTCGCTGTGGATGAGGCCCACTGCATCTCCCACTGGGGGCACGACTTCCGGCCCGATTACCGGCTGCTGGGCGATCGGCTACCGATCCTGCGCCCGGCCCCGGTGATCGCCATGACCGCCACGGCCACCCCTCTGGTGCAGGATGACATTATCGGCCAGCTCGGCCTGGAAACGCCGGAGCGACTGATCTACGGATTCCGCCGTACCAATATCGCCATCGAGTCCGTCGAGATGCCCCCGGGCAGGCGCCCCGAGGCGGTGCGTACACTTTTGCAGGATGCGGCGCTGCGGCCGGCCATCATCTATGTGTCGTCCCGGAAGAAAGCCGAGTCTCTGGCCCTGGAGCTGAGCGACGATTTTCCGGCGGCCGCCTACCACGCCGGATTGGCGTCGGAGACGAGAGACGATGTGCAGGCTGCCTTTCAGGCGGGTCGGTTCGACGCGATCGTGGCCACCATCGCTTTCGGCATGGGTATCGACAAGTCGGACATCCGAACCGTGATTCACACTGCGCTGCCGGGGAGCCTGGAGGCTTACTACCAGGAGATCGGCAGGGCCGGACGCGACGGAGCGCTGTCGAGGGCCATCTTGCTCCACTCCTACGCGGACCGGCGACTGCACCTCTATTTCCACGAGAAGGACTACCCCGACATCACGATACTGGAGGCGATTTCCGGGGCCCTCACCGGGGCAAAATCACCCAAGAACACCGTCAGAGAGCGACTCGCGCTGGATGAGGAGACCTTTGACACGGCCCTGGAAAAACTCTGGATCCACGGGGGGGCCGTGGTCGACCCGGAAGAGAACGTGAGTCTCGGCCGCGACGGCTGGGCGGCGCCGTACCGGGAGCAGCGTGCCTTCAAGCTCGCCCAGCTCGACAAGATCGCTCGCTACGCCGAATCACCCGGCTGCCGAATGCTCCAGTTGGTGCGCCATTTCGGCGATCGGGCCGACAGCGGCGAGCCCTGCGGCCTGTGCGATTTCTGCGCACCCGAGGGGAGCATGGCCGGGCGCTTTCGTGCGCCCACAGGGGATGAGACGACGATCATCCGCAGCACCCTCGGCCTGCTGGAAGAGCTCGGCAGCCTCGCTGCGGGACGCCTGTACAGAGAGGCTTGCGATGCCGGCCCTCTGGACCGGCGGGATTTCGAGCGTCTCCTGGAGGGCATGGCGCGGGCCGGGCTCATCGAGCTGAGCGAGCAATCCTTCGAAAAGGGCGGGGAGACCATTCACTTCCGGCGGGTGACGATAGGCCCCGGGGGGCGCCGTCTCGATCCAGCCGCGCTCGGACGGATCGCCATCCGCGATCCAGCGCCGAAATCCCGCCAATCCAAGAAGAAGAGCAAATCCGATCCGGTGGCAAGCACCCGAAGGACACGGGGCAAGAGTCGAAAGGAACGGGCCGAAGGAGCAGAGATCGACCAAGAGACGCCCCGTGAGATCGACCGGGAAACCTACGATGCGCTCCGGGAGTGGCGGCTCGACGAGTCGCGCAAGAAGCGCGTTCCCGCCTTCTGCATCTTCCACGACCGGGCCCTCGCGCAGCTCGCCTCCGATCTCCCGACCGACGAAGTGGGCCTGCTGGCCGTGAGCGGCATCGGTCCGGCCAAGGTCAGGGATTACGGGGAAAGCATCCTCGAAGTGATCCGGAAATGTGGGAAGAAAAGATCCTAACGCGGCCGAGCCGCTATCAAACTGTGGGGAATGCAAGTGTTAGAATACAAGGAGAAGAAAAATTCTGAGGAAATTTTTCATGAATTCTTCATGCGAATTTGCGAGAAGTCATGATTGTATGTTTGAGCCCATAAGCGCCTAACATTGACACGCCCATGCCCAGTTGATACCTTTTTCGCACCATGTTTCGAAACCTCGTAAACATCTTCCTCGTCGCCGCCGTCCTGGTCATCCTCTACCTCGTCTACAAGATCTTCAGCCCCTTTCTCGCCTGCATTTTCGTCTCCATCATCCTCGGGCTGATCTTCTACCCCCTGTACAAATGGTTCCTCCGTCGCACGAAAGACCGAAAGCGCCTCAGCTCGGTGCTCACCTGTACGGTCATCACCCTTGCCATCATCGTGCCGGTCTCTCTGATGATCGGCATGCTCACCGCCCAGTCCTTCGAGCTCTATCGGACCATCGAGTCGAAGCTCGAAGACGGAACCCTGGAGGAGATGATCGACCTCAGCGGGGAAGGGACGATCCAGTCGCTCCTCAACCGGGGCCTCTCCTTTTTCGACCTCGAGGCCAAGGAGCTCGTGGTCGGCCTCTCCAAGGCCCTTCAAAGCATAAGCGGCTTCATCTTCACGGCCGGGTCCGGGCTGGTCAAGAATCTCTCCAGCCTGATCGTCAGCTTCTTCCTCATGATCTTCGCCCTCTACTACCTGTTCATCGAAGGCGAGAAGGTCCGGGACGAGCTCATCCTCCTCTCCCCCCTGCAGGCCAGGCACGAGAGGCGGGTCCTGGACCACTTCGGCCAGGTCACATCGGCCTCCGTCAAGGGGAGCCTCCTGACGGCCCTGGCCCAGGGCGTGGCCGGAGGCGTGGGGTTCGCCGCGGTGGGTCTGCCATCGGCCGCTCTCTGGGGCTCGGTGATGGCCTTCTTTTCTCTCATACCCATGGTGGGCACGGCCATCATCTGGGTCCCGGCGTCGATCTACCTGATCGTGGCCGGCCACTGGATCAAGGGGTTGATCCTCATCGGCTGGGGCTCTCTGCTCGTCGGCATGGTCGACAATCTTCTGAAGCCGATCCTCATAACGAGCCAGACCCGGATGCACCCCCTCCTCATCTTCTTCAGCATCCTCGGGGGGCTCAAGGCCTTCGGATTCCTCGGGATCATCATCGGGCCGACCATCCTGGCCATATTCCTCACCGTCCTCGAAATCTACAAGGAGGAGTTCGGCGAGGATCTGGAGCGCCAGGACCGGGTGGAGCCGGACATTTCCGAATAGCACTTTTACTATTGGGAGTGAATAATAGTCAGGACGTCATTCTGAGCGAAGCGAAGAATCCGTTCAAACTGCGAAATATCTTCATTTTAAGATTTTTTTAAGGAAATTTTTTTTCGGATATGGTAATATACGCTCGAATGAGCTTCCCTCGATCAAGACGTCCGAGTTCGGACGAAAAAAAATAGGAGGCCGGTCATGAAGAGACATATCCTGTTCTGTGCGATGTTCTGCATTTTCTGTGCGGCCCTGATCCTCGCGGCCGGGGATGCCGTCTATTCCGACGGCCGTCCGTGTCCGCCCGAGGATCCCGCCGACTGCGGCGACGGGATCGACCAGGACGGCGAAGGAATCGAGCTCTCCCTCGGGGAGGAGATCCTCGGGACGACTCCCGACGGCGACCTCGACTGCGGCGGCGCCGATGAAGAAGAGCCGAACGATGACCTCTTGGCAGGAGAGGTCCACGATCTGGGCACGCTGGAAGAAGGGATCCTCACGGTCTATGGAGACCTGTCCACCGTGAGTTACAGCACCGCGGACGGCTACACCGGGGATTCCGATTTTTACCGGTTCACAATGCCCTCGGCCGGCTACATCTTTACCCAGCTGATGTTCGACTGCCACGCCGACTACGATCTCTACCTCTACGTCTACGTCGACCCCGACGGGCCGAGCCCCGGATACGAGCTCGACTGGTACATCATCGGCGCCGACGCCTCGACCTACGTGCCCGAGATGCTTGGCGGTAGCTTTCTCGAGGTCGACGGATGGGCCTTCCCCCTCGAGCTGGCCGTCTGGATCGTCGGGTACGATGGCGACCCGGGGCCTTACTACCTCGAGGTCTACTATAACTCGGCCTGCATCGATGCCGACGGCGACGGCTACGGCCTGTCACGCGACCCGGAGTTCGTCGAGATCTTCGGCGTGATGGGAGTCTGCCAGGACGACTGCGACGACGGAGATCCCGAGGTGCACCCCGGCACCGACGAGAGCTGCCACGACGGGATCGATAACGACTGCGACGGCTTCATCGACGCAATCGATCCGGATTGTGTCGTGGAGTTCACTCTGGAGTTGGACGGATCGTACGAAGCGGGTTTGCTCTCGATGGACTTCAGAATAGGTACGCCGGAGCCGACCACGTGGGGGACCTACCTTGTCCTGACACAGCCGTCCGTGCAGGCCATCCTTCTCTGGCAGATCCCCTTGCCGGCCCTCGACCCACCCTTCGAAAAATCGATATCCATCCCCTTCCCGAGCATGGGACAGATCATTCTCTACTCAGGGCTGTTCACGGCCGAAGGCCTCCAGGTGGCCGACCTGGCCTGGGTGGATACCGGCGGTCAATAGAAGCGACCGATCCAGCCCGAAGGTGATAATCCCCTTTTCCCGCAAATAGCGGGGCTTATCCCTATCCGTATCAGTTTTGTCACAAGGAAGCTCATAAGGATGTCTAATAAGGATGTCTAACCTTGCATTTTTAATTGTTTTCAGATATAATTCTCCGGGTTATCGGACTGAGGATTTCAAAGATTCACAGGAACTAGAGTGAATGGGTGGTCGCTAGGGAGTATGGGGAAAAAAGGATGAAAAAGAGGATAATCGTCGGCTGCATCGTCTTATTTATGCTCTGGCCATGTGCGGTTTTCAGCGCCACTTTCTACGCGGACGACGACATCTGCCCGCAGAATGGAAGCGGAACGAACGAAGATCCGTTCTGCTCTGTACAGTCCGGCATCAATGCAACAACAGCGGGAGACACCGTACTGGTCGCTCCCGGCACCTATATGGAAAGCATTGATTTCCTCGGAAAGGCGATCACGGTCAGGAGTGACGCTGATCTGGACCAAGCTACATACGATATCTCTCACGAAACGACAATAATTCTCGGATCTCAGACCGAACCCACAGTGTCCTTCCAAACATATGAATCGAAGGCGACTCTCATCGACGGGCTGACTGTTTACAATCTAAGTGTGGGCGGAATCTACTGCTCGGAATCCTCGCCGACGATCAGGAACTGCAAGATCCTCGGAGACAACTCCTACTCTACCAGAGGAGGGATCTTTTGCTCCTCCTCCTCTCCAACTATAACAAACTGTATAATCTCAAAAAACAATAATTCGGATAATCCAGGGGGCGGAATCTACTGCTCGGAATCCTCGCCGACGATCACGAACTGCATGGTCTCT
>CAZFWM010000117.1:0-19896 GCA_964522545.1 uncultured Thermodesulfobacteriota bacterium | reverse complement strand
ATAATACGGTTCTGAAAAATAAGCTATTCTTACTCCCACCCCCCTCCCCCCATTCTCTTCTATAAATTTCCTGATGTTTTTTACTGACTTGAACGAATAATATGTCGGGAACGTATTTTTATCGGCATATCTATGCTTACCAATGTATTTTCTGAACAGAACGTGGAACCTGAATGGGGTCAATCTCGCTGCCAGTGCCTCGATTGATGTTGGGTTGGGGAAAATTAAAAGTAAGATGCCGCCCTTATCCAGAACTCTCAACATTTCAAGTACTGCCACTTGATAATTTTCTAAATGCTCCAACATATACTGAGACATAATAACATCATAGGAATTATCTTCAAAAGGCATTTTTTCAACATCTGCAATGAATATTTTATCTATATCTTGGTTATGTAAAGCATATTTACCAATATCCACACCATGAATTATCAGTTTATTATTTTCTTTCTTCAATCTCCGACTTACTATCGATCTATTTCCGCAACCGGCTTCCAATATTAAAGGAGCTCTATCAACATACCTATTCACATGGCTAATAATTTCTTCTATGACGTACTTTGCTGTCGGTTTGATTTCTGGTATTGGGATTTTATCAGCCGGATTACAGTCCACCATATATTATAATCCCCCTTTAGCTACTTCGATGGGCGTCATCGAGTGGGCGGGAAACGTGAATTGCAACGTCGAGTCCGAAATCTTTAAGGCCTGTTCCACAATGCCCACCCTATTTGGATCGGCTTCATTCGTCGAATCGATCTTCGGTCCTCTCAAGACCCATGCATTTCCCTCCTTTGCCTCGGGAAAAGCAGCAAGCCGAATATCCGTTTTGATCGCTCTTTTGAGATCCTTGTTTACAACCATTAGATAGAGCGTCCTTCCGTCTTCGCCTAGTGAGGCATTGGCCGACAGATAGGGCGTAGCCGGGAGAGTGAAGGGACGCAGTCGATGAAGCCGGACGTCTCGAATCCACGCCTTGCCGCTGATCCTATCGGTTTGCGGAGGCCGGTCGCCCCACCGACGTGCAAAAACATCTATGCTCTCCGTCTCTTTTAATGTTCGATAACGCACTACGACCCGCTTCCAATCTGTCGTGCCGGTCACCTTGTTACTCAGCACCTGCGACTTTGTCTTCGTCCAGCCTCTTGAATCCCCAACCGCCAAGCATAAGCCCTGCTTCGTCGTCAGTGCATTGGTCTTGATCCAGCCAGACAGTTCATACCACGAGTCCGGCTGGGCGGGCACCCTCTTTTGCGCGTGAAAATAATTGATATCTTGCGTTTTTCGGAAATCCAATTCCAGCACTTCATTATTTACCTTCGCCTCGACTCCCTCCAAAGGACGGATTTGCCACTCCATCCCCTTCAGGAGATTCTCAAGGTCGACATTCTCTTTCGATTCCTCGCTTTTACACGGAGGAACCTGTCCAAGGCCGGGGGACTCATATCGCTCGCATTCGACATCCACCTTTACGAGTCGAGTGCCGAAGTGGTTGTGATATAGATAGTGCGGAAAGTAGTTGGGACGTCGGATATGAGGACTCCCACCCCGGTAGTGGCGTTGTCCTCTGATCTGCCCCCAATAGGAATTTGCGAACTGCCAGTAATTCGCCATAAACACACCGCTTCGAGGAAGCATGAAGACGCGAAGCAATTCGGCGTTCAGCAAGGCCGTGCCGAGGCAATGGCGGTAGTGGGGATTGTGAAAGCCTGGAAATCCTCCATTGAACTCTGTTATCGCAATGGGCAGATCCTGTCCCACGATGCGCACAGTCACTGTACGTATCTTCTCCAACAACCGTTCGATCTGCGCAGGAGCAGCCAGAGAGCATGCATAGATTTCATCAGTCGGAGGAGGATTGTGTTTTGATACACCCCACGGCGGGTAGAGGTGCGTGACGAGAAAATCGACGTCACTCTTGATCACGGGAAGAACCGTCTCTGTCCACTGACGCTCCGTGTCATTGTATGTGCCCTGATTGTGAAGAATTGCGCCGAGCCGGATCGTCGGGTCCATCTTCTTCATGGCATGGGCGTATTCGATGAATCGCCGGGCGTATTCCTCCGGCTCGACCCGATCGATATCATTGTGGTTGCCGTGAAAAACTTCGTTGCCGAATTCGAACCACCGGACGCCGTACGGCTCTGGATGCCCATTGGCTGCGCGTTTTGCCGCCCAACCGACGACATCGTCTGGACCGGTTTCGTTTGCATGCCCATTGAGGTAATCCACAAAATCAGCCGCATCTTGTGCCGTCCCTACGAAGTAGCTGATAGTGAAAACGGCTTCGCTATTCAGAGCATGGCAGAGTGTCATGAACTCATCCACGCCGAACTGCCACTGCGGGCGATTCTCCACCGGCCCGATCGTCTTCTTCCAATCGAAGGTGTGGGTACCACAGCCCCCGGGAAAGCGGCACACGGGCATTCCCATCTCCCTGGCCAAGTCGAGCACCTCGGAGGCCGGCCGGCGCTTTTCGGGATCCCAGACCCCGGCTCCGTAGTTTGTGTAGCCCGTCTGGACCTTGCCTGTTCGCTTATAGTCCAGATCGTAGCTCAGCTGATTTCCGCCAAAGATCCATGGATTCACTCGTCCGATCTCATGGTCGGCAAAAATGGTGATCTCAGCGCCCATTGCGGCTCTTGGGATGGCGAACGTGATAACGAGCAATAGCGAAAAAAGCGTATTCCACAAGTCATGTTCAACCTGCATTTTCATCCCATGCTCAATCAGCGACCACCACCCGCAAGGTGGTGGTATGAGGAAGGCCTCTAAAAGGGGCCGTTGGGCGTGGGTGCCCACCGCTCAGCTCCGTGGTCGCTGATCCGTTTGGAGAATTTCGTCTCTCGGAATTCATGGAGTTTTAATAAAATAATGATACCTCACTGGCTACTAGACATTCCCTCACTTTCTCTCTTCCCTCTATCTCTATTCCCTTCAGACGTCTATCGGAGTCGAAATTCTCCAATTTTTAAATCCGAGCTATTCCACCGGCTTTTATGTAACCGGATTTGCTCGGCGATCACTTTCACGCTCGTTACGGCAGAACATTTTCAATTCTCACCGGCAGAGCCGGTGGATTAGCTCGGATTTAAAAAAGGGCGGGTCCGAAGGCCCGCCCTTTTCGCATCCAGGCTGTCCATCTTCAACCTGGCTGTCTCAGTCCATGACCGCTATTCCGATGACATTCCAGTGTGTATCGAGACGGCCGATCCAGTAATCCGTGGCGATCGGGGCTCCGAGGACTTCGCCCTCCTCCTCAGGGGGGTCGAATACGTAGAGTTGCTGCATTCCGTTCAAGGTCTTCCGAACAAGGAAGATTTCGTCAGTTCCATCCTGTTCGTAGTCCCCGGAGGCCATGAACAGGACATCGTAGTCTGTATCCACGGCGCCGACCCAGATATACGAGGCGGTCGGCCCCCCCATGGGGTCATGCATAGCAGTCGGGGCATCGTGGATCTCCAGGTTCATGTGTCCGTCGCTCCGCTCGCGGATAAAGATCAGTTCATCGGTCGCGTCGCCGTCCGTATCTCCGGCTGCCAGAGCTATGATCTCCGTGGTGGTCCCCACATTGCCGACCCATGGATAGGAGGCTATCGGCGGATTGATCTCTCCTCCCACTTCTATCGGACCGTCATAGACCAGCAGGCCCTGATGCGGCGGCGGATCGATCCGATTACGTATGAATACCAGCTCGTCCTCGGCATCGGCGTCGACGTTTCCGGTCGTCATGAGCATGGCCTCTGAAGCGGTGCCCACCGTTCCTACCCAGGGGTCCGTCCCCAAGGGCCCGAACAGATCTCCTCCCACCTCTGTCGGGGGAAAATAGCCCATAAATCGCTGCCCCAGATCGGTATTCATCCTCACAAATCCCAACATGTCGGCTGAGAAATCGCTGTCAAAGTTGATTGCCCCCATGAACATGATCTCTGAGTCAGTGCCCGCGTCCCCGACCCAGATGTCAGAGGCGATCAGCGCCCCGATATCACCACCCACCGCCGCCGGAGCATCATAGATACCGAGACGCTGGATCCCGTCGGGACGCTCCCGGAGGAGGGCGATGCTGGCGATACCGGTTGTGAAGGAGGCATCGTCCACGTAGACCGTAGCGCCGTCGATCCACTCCGGCTCATCGTACACCCGAATCTCTGCATGGGCCCAGGCTGCTTCGGGCGGGGCGGTTTTTACCCCCGTGGAAAGAAACTGCCAGTCCTCCTGATCGACAGAAAAGCCGCCGGAGGATGCACTGATATAGGTTGTAGTATCGTCCTTATACCACCTAATGTACGGGCGAACCCGGCCGGTAGACTCGTTGTTGTCGAAGCACCAGAAGCTGAAGACATAATCTTCTCCTTCGGTCACTGCAATGTCCGCCGTCTGCTGGAGCCACCGGGTGTCGTCTGTGGTCCAGGTGATGTTTGCGCTGTAGTCTCCACTATATACAGTGGTGCCTTCCTGGGCTGCGGTGATGCTGGATCCGGAGAGATCCCAGTCGTCAGGCGGGCCGCCGGCGCCTCCGGTCCAGCCCTCAAAGCCTCCGTTTACGGCAAACTCGGTAGCGGCATACGCCCAGGAGCCAAAGCCGATCATCAAGCCGGTGCAGACAACCGCTGCAATTCTTATTACTCCGATTGATTTCTTCATTTAACACCTCCTTTTAGCTACTACTTTACACCTCCTGTAGTGCATCCATTCCCGCTATATCGCTTATAGGCCCAAATTGCCGGGAACCATGCCTTCCCGTTTGAACCCTTAATTCTTTTTTGTGCTCACAGTAAACGCCCCCAACGATCAGAAAAATCATGAGAGGTAACCAAGCCCCTTTAGCTTGTCCTTCATGATCTCCTGATCCTCGTTCGAGATGTCATCGATTTGCGGGGGGGTAATCGGGTCCGGCTCGGAAAAAACAGCCTGGTTTTCCTCAAGGAACTTATCGGTGAAGATTTCCCGGAGAACACGGCCGTCCATGTCTCTCGCTATCTTTGTCTTCACCGCATAAAGAATCGTCGGCGCAATGTCGGCTATCTCAGCACCCTCGATCCTGTCCTCTCTTCGAATGCCCTCCCCCCGGGCCAGGAAGATCCCATCCATGGTGTGGAGGCCATTATAACATTCCAGAACCTCGAGTGGAACATCCCTGACAAAAGAACCTGACAACTCTTTTTCGGCCTTGTAGCCGGGCGTTGTAAGAAACACGATGTCCGGGGTGATCTCCATGTGTCGGCCCCGGTAGATCTCCTCGCGCCGGTAGACGGCCTCCACGATACGCGCCCCCGACGCAGGATCTCTTGCCTCCTCGAGCTGCTCGATAATGGCCTCTCGGACCTCCTCGTACTCCCTTCCCGGCTCTACGATTCCCTCGGGCTGCCTCCCTTTCATGTTGATCTCGATCCCTTCGGCCGGATGGTACATGGGAAACCGGTAAGCTTTGGTGGAGGACCAGTCAACACTCGAAATACCCAGGTTGATTCCCCTCACCCTGTGCACGAACCGGTCGGGCAGCAGACGGCGGAGCTTTTCTTCATAGGGGAATCGATTTCTCGCCCACGATATCAGGCTCCGAAGGATGGCATTGAGCCCCGCTTTCTCCTCTTTGATCTTCAACTTTCCAATGCGGCTGAGCCAGGCGTTTGTATAGAAATATCTCATGGGGTGAGGGCCGCCCCCATGATCGGACATGACGATGACCTTGGTCTCCTCCGCCACCAGGGCCAAAAGTCGCCCGAGCTGTTCGTCGGCCACCCGGTAGTGCTCCTCGATCACGTGCCGGAATCGCTCCCCCTCGGCTGTGTGATAGGCCGGAAATCTCGGATCCCGGTATTTCCAAAAATCATGCTGGGCCCGATCGATCTCGCCGAGGACGAGCACGCAGACGTCAAGGCCTTCGGTCACGATCATCTCTTTTGCCAGGCTCGTCCTCTCCTTGAGCATCTCCAGCCCGTTGGAGACGATATCCTCCTTCGCCGTCCTGAGATAGTAGTCCGCCTGAAAGTTATAACTCCGCTTGAGTTTCCCGGCGTACGATTCAGGGTATGTATAATTCAGCTCCCCGTCGGGACAGGGATAGCCGGCCACCATGATCCCCCGCAGAGGCCATACCGGGTAGGTGACGGGAACCGTGATGATTCCGGAGGTATATCCCTCTCTCCCGAGATGGTCCCAAAATGTGGTGCCGGCGAACAGCTTGGTGGAGACCAGCTCTTCCTTCATGCACGTGTACAGGGTCGGGTCATAGGTTCTCCAGTGGAATATGCCGTGTGCCCCCGGATTCTTGCCTGTCATGAAGGAGGTCCAGGCAGGCGCTGTGACGGGTGGAATCGTGGAGCGAAGCTTACCCCAGCAGCCTTCCTCCATGATCCTTTTCATGTTAGGCAGCTTCCCCCGGCCGGCCAGGTCTTTGACCATCTCAAAGTCAGCCCCGTCCAGCCCCAGAACGAGAAGCTTTAGCTTGTCATTCTCTTTCATGAACCCTCGCAACGTGTATATGCGATTTTACCCTAACGCGGCCGAGCCGCAACCAAATCGCAAATCCCTCACCCCCGCTTTCGCGGGGGCAGGCTGCGGCCCTCTCCCAGAGGGAGAGGGATTTAATGTTACGATGAAAGAACATTGAGATGAGGTTAAACCAAGTAGCCTAGATCCCTCAATCTCTCCTCAATGGCCCGGCTTTCATCTCCGGTGTATTCGTGGCCCGGGCCTTTCGGTTCAGCCGGTTCTTCCTCCTCGGAATAATGGACCGGATGGCTATCGATGAATTCCTTCTGGAATGCGTCCTTCAACACGGCGCCGTCCATGAATCGGGGTATGGGGCTGCCCATTAAGTAGAGTATTGTGGGGGCAAGGTCTTCGATTACAGCGCCTTCCAGCTTGGCCCCTTGACGGAAGCTCGGGCCATAAGCAAAGAATACCCCTTCGAGGTTGTGAAACCCGCGAGGGTCGTTCCTCAGAGGTTGAATGAGCCTGTCCGTCCCAAGGGTCTCACGGCCCAGGACAGTATAATTCCTGGAGAGAAAAGTTATGTCAGGGGCCCTCGAAATGAACGGCCCATGATAGATATCTTCTTTGAAAAACAAGCTGTCAACCATTCGCTCCCCGGTTCCGGGGTCGATCAAGGCCTCCAATCGCTCCTTTATACGCTGGCGGATATCAAGATACTCTTCGCTCCAGGGAGGAGAGGGAGGCTCCATTCTGCCCTCGATCCTGATGTGAATTCCCTGTTCCGTGATGCTGGGGAAATAGGCCCTTGTCCCCTCCCAGTCGATGGCCCCCTCTATCCCCGGCGCGACAAGCGACCAGTTGCTCCTGATCTTTCCGCTGATCTGTTTGTTCAGGCCTCGAGGAAGGATCTTCCTCACGATTTCCGACTTCTTCAGCTTCACTCCCTGGTGGAAGAGGGAAGCCATCAACTTCTTCCCCCTCTTGCAGCTCAGCATACCCATCTCTTCGAGCATTCGATTGATGTTTAAGAAGGCTTCGAGGGGACCGAACCCGTGATCCGAGAGGATCAACACATCCGTATCGCCGTCGATCTTCCCGATCAAATCCCCCAGCTCACCGTCCATGGTCCGGTAGCATTCAATGGCCCGCTCTCGAACTCGTCTCGAAACGTCTCCTCTGTAAAGTGCGCTGGCAGGATGAAGGTATTTCCACAGCCGGTGCTGGATGCGATCCGGCAGAATGAAGACTGCAACCATACAATCCCAATCCCGCTCCTCCATGAGGTACCGGACCGCCTCTATCCTTTTCCGAAAGGCAAAGAGGATATCGTCGAGGAAAAGGCGGATGGTCGACTCATCGTCCGTCACGTATTGTTGATTCTCAATATTCACCACGTACCGGCCGATCCGGGCCTTCAGGATCTCCTGGAGCTCCGGAGGATAGGTATAGAGGCAGTCCTCCCCCGGAGTCATCATCCCGGCAATGCTGAATCCGTCCACCTTTTCCGGAGGATACATGATCGGAAGGTTCACCAGGCCGACCTTCTTCCCGTGCCGGTTCAGGATATGCCAGAATTTCGGCCCCTTGACCGAGTCCGAGCTGATCAGGGGCCGCTGAAAGGAGTCGTCCAGCGGTCCCTTGAAGTCAAAAATCCCGTGTTTGCCGGGATTGCAGCCGGTCGCAAAGGAGGCCCACGCCGGTGGAGAGAGCGGCGGGATGGTGGAGCGCAATATTCCGGACACTCCACTTGCTCGAAGAAATGAGAGTGTGGGCAGGTCCCCGCTCTCCATCCATGGAGAGACCAGGTCAAAAGTCATTCCATCGAGGCCTATGACCAGACAACGGCGCTGTCCTTTATCTGAAACACTCTCTTTAGAATTCATAGTACTCTTCGCTAAGAACGCAACTCATGTCAGATATTCCAGGCTCCTCAAGGGTCGATGATGTTCCAGGAGGCCGCATCGAAGGCGATGAACATGATCTTTCTGCGCAGGGGCCCCGTCGCATTTCGCCCCTTCACTTGCTCGTCCTCATCGGCCCTTCACCCACAGTCTTCGTAGTCCCTTTTTCGAATACGTCTTTCATAGCAAAAAGGAGGCTGATCAGGAAGAAAAACATCAGGAACAATACATCAAAGCGCCCTATATAAGCAACCAAACCGCGCAGAAGATGATTGGTCAGTCCGAGCAGGATCCCGAAGGACAGGAGGGACTGGCTCTGAACGGGAGACCTCACCTGTCGGAGACCCTCCTTATAAACGACCCCAAGAAGGAAGAGGAAGGCCCCCAGGCCGAACAGGCCCGCCTCAGAAGTGAGGAGGATGAAGGTATTGTGCGCCGGCGTGACGACCCATTTAGACAGCCCGGTCGGATCGTATTCGGCCATCATCTCCGTGTAGGTGTTCAGGCCCACTCCCACCAAAGGATGGGCCTTGATCATCTCCCAGGCGATCAGATATCCCTTGAGACGGCTGACATAGCCCACCATGCTCGATGCGGTGAACCGTTCGATAAGGATCTCGCGGCCCCAGTAGGCGATCATCAAAAGAAATCCCGTCATCAGGAAGAAGACCGTGCGAATTTGTCTCGCTCCTTTTCTCTTTACGTAATGGAAAATAATAATACAAATCAGAAAGAATGGAATGAGCACGATGGCCGCCCTGGAGAATGTGAGGACCAGCCCCAGGACGCCCGAAAGAGAGGCGATGAGCGCGATGAATCTCTCCTTCCCTCTGGCGATCCCCACCATAAAGCAGATCACGACCGGCAGGGTCAACAGTAGCAACTCGGCCAGGATGTTGGGATGCCCCAGTGTCCCGCCTACGCGATTGAGCCCCTCCTCCCCTACCCCGGGATCGAGCCAGACGGTATCCATCTCGCCCAGGAAACCCAACCCTACCGTACTTCCGGAGAAGAACTGATATGTGTTTAAAAGGCTCTGGAACAGGATCAACGAGATTAAGACGTAAATTACAAGGCGGATTTTATCAAAGTCCCTTACATAGTGGCGCACGATCAGATAGATGCCGATACCCTTCAGATACTTAACGATCTCCAAAAGAGTCAGATCCCAGTGGCGTGAATGGAGAAGGGAAGCGAGGCCCGCCCCTACCATGAGAAGGACAGGGAAGTAGATCTTGTCTTTCAGGACACTGCGCGAAAGGCTCCCCTTGAGGCAAGCCTCGAAGAAGAGGATGATGAGGAAGGGGAAGAGCACGAAATCCGGATATATCAAGGCCCTTTCGGCCCCCCCGTAATGGATTTGCCCGGCGAAGCGGTAATGGGCCCCGAAAGAGAAGGTCACGATCAACAGGACAAACAGGACCTTTCTCAAGTCCTGATAGATTATCGCAAACGTCGCACCGACCAGAAAGAGCAAGGAGAGGGCGAGGATTTGGGAGCCCCCGAAACTGGACAGGGCAACCAGAAAGGACCCCGAAAGGATCAGGATCCATTCGAGCCTGTCCTGGCCGGGCAGATATTTTCTCACGGCCGGGCTCACCCGTTCATGCCCTTTTCCGCTCTTCGAGTCGCACCTTCTTCGAGCACCTTCTTCGCGAGCAGTCCCTTCAGAAAAGCGACATCCGCTGCGGGAATAAGGAGGAAAAAAATCAGCGCATAGACCGAAGAGAAGAGAATGCACTGAGAGGCCATCAGCCAGAGGCCGTGGATTCCGGTCAAAAATGGTATGATAGCGATGGCAGCCAAGGCGCCGGCGCTTGCAAGAATCACTCGCAGCAAACGGGAATCATAGGGATGCATTCCGAAAAAGTGGCGCACCTCGAAAAGCATGATCAGGTTAAGCAGGGCAAGAGAGGAGAAGGTCGCCACGGCGGCCCCATTGATCCCATATCGGGGTGTGAGTAGGATGTTCAAAATGAAGTTGACCATATAGACCCCCACCGCGGTGCCAAGCATGACGTCCTGTTTGTCGGCCATCATCAGAATCCTCCCTACCGGACCGGCGCTCGTGTTGGCGATCTGGCCCGCAACGAGGAGCACAAGGCAGCTCCAGCCCGGGATAAAAGAGGTCCCGAAAATCGCCATGATCCCCTTGGAGAGGACGATCAAGAGGAGGCAGATGGGGAAGCTGGTGGCGATAACCCAGAGGGTGACATCCTTGAATAGAGCCGCGAGCCTATCCTTTTCCCCACGATTGTACAGATCGGAGATCATGGGTGTAAAAAGGGCATTAAAGGATTCCAAAATGAGCACGGCTAAGAGGGCCACCCGCATCGCTGCATTGTAGATGCCCACCTCGGAGGACGATCTGAAGTATCCCAACATCAACGTGTCCGTCCACATGGTCAGAAAATAGAAGATATTCAAAAACATCATTGGAACCGAGTATCGTAAAAGTTTCTTCGTTTCGTAGATGGGCCTGATTCCCATTTTGATCTCGGGAAAGCACTTCTGGAGAAAATAGGCGGCCAGCCCCATTGCGAAGAGTGCGGAGAGGACATAGGCATAGAGTATCCCTTGGAGGCCATGGCCCAGATAATAAAAAAGGACCGCAAGGAGGATCAGGCAAAAGGGCTGAAAGATGTTTTGCACCCACACGGTATATTTCATGATGTAGAGGGCCTGGGTGGAAAAGAGGAGGAGGAAGAGGACGACCATGATGGGCAGGGAAAAAGAAAAGATTTGGATAACCGGTTCGAGGCCGGGCTTCTTGAAAATGGATGTGGCGATCGGCCCGGCAAATCTGTGCAATATCAGGCCGGAGGCAAGACCGAGGATGAGACCTATCTTAACGGCCTGGATGATTGTCCCCTTCACCCTGGCCAGGTCCTCCTCCCCTCGATACAGGGCGACGAACTTCTGAAGGCCGTTCTGCAGGCCGAGCTTGGAGAAGATTCCGGCCATATTGGTCACGGTGAGCCCGAGGTAGTACAGCCCCAGAGGCCCGGCTCCGATCAGGCGCGCCACCAGCACATTGAACAGAAACTGGCACCCGCTTCCGAAGATCCGCCCGAAAAAGGCGACTCCGGCTCCTCTGACCACCACGGACAGCTCTTGCTCGCCGCCGTTGGATGGGGCCCTGCTCATTGCCGAGAGCTCCGAAGCGGAAACGCGCAAAATCTTACCATCATCAGAACGGAATCAGCCTCCCCGGCAGGCTGTACTTTTTCGAAATGGATATCGAGCTTCCTCACCTTGTCTCCCTTTCGTCATAGAGCTGCATTTCTCTCAAAAAATAATCTAACTTTTATTACATATCCTACAGGCATATCAAGGAGGTGAAACGTCTCGACCTCCTGCTCTAGGCCATGCCTGATGTTGTTCTCGACGTGGGGTGTGGACGTGGCGCCTGGCTTGAAACGGGGATTGAGTACCTTCGTTGCCTGAGGACGTTGAAAGGTAAGTGTCGACGCGTTATCGGAATTGATGTTTCCGATGATGCGGCGGCGAATTCAACAGTTCCTAATTGTTTCCTCTTCTTCTCACGTCTCCTGTTACGGCGGCCAAGACCAAGCTTGTTCTTGACACGCCCCTTCGAACGCGCTAACCTAATGTATGCTTTTGGAGGGGCCCCGTTGCGAACCCATTATTGGTGTTCCCCCTTTATGCGCCGGCGCGGGCAGTCTCTCTGCCATCTGGGCCACTACTTGTGCGGAACAAAGCAGCCAAGTTATTGTGCAATCACTTCATCTCGCCCACCTCCCCCGTGGAAGTAGTGATTTATTTAACCGATAAGTGCAACCTAGCGTGCACCTTCTGCGACCTTGGCGCCGCGCGCAGGCACGGGCGCGCACCTCGTCCCCGCGAACTCTCCACTCGGCAACTGGCGAAACTCCTCGATGCAATGGCCGCCATGGAGGTGGGAAATCTCTACCTCACCGGAGGCGAACCGTTCGTTGCGCAGAACATTTGGTTTCTCCTTGAAAGTTGCGCCGCGCGCGGCGTTACGGTTGACGGGATAACCACCAACGGAAGCCTGCTCGGCAAATTGACTGACCAGCAGATAGCGACGCTCAACGGCGCCTCGGTGAGGAAGATCATTATTTCCGTGGACCATGCCGATGGGGCCAAGCACGACGCGGCCCGAGGGCGTCCAGGGCTCCTGGCAAGCATAGAGTCTTTCCTGAATTCGCCGACGAGCGCAAGGCTCAAGGCGCCCTACTCTCTGTCAACCGTGGTGAGCAATGAGAATTATCGGGAGCTGGGGGCAATTGTCGAGTGGGCATCAAGTCTCAAGAACATCCGTCACATAAATTTTCAACCAGTTTGTACTCAGTCGATCTTTGTCGATTACGGGCCGGCAGGCGGCGAGCGAGAAGCATTCCACATCGGCGAACAGAGCCTCGGCGAGCTGCAAGCCGGTATTGACTCCGCCCTCCGCAAAGCCAAGTCCTTGAATATTTCCACCAGCTTGCCACTGTTGAAAGTCTGGATTGCCGACTACTTCCGATACGCCCGCGCCGAAACGTTTTTCTTTGACCACGCTATGCGCGGGCACGTCTGCTCCAAGCCCTACAATTATCTTCACGTTAACTACAACGGCGATTTGCTCGCCTGCACCCACATCGGCCCCATGGGCAATATCGATGATGGCGACATAGCACAGCTCTGGCGGACCGGCGCGCGAAGGCACAAGCAAATCCTGGAAAAACGGAGATATTTCAGCGAGTGCCGCAATTGTTTCTGTGATTTTCCGGCCAACTACCGGCATTCTCTCCTTTACCGGCCGATCAAAAACGCCGCGCATCTGGGCAGAATGGCGTCCTACTACGCTGGGAGATGGGCGCGAGGAAGTTAGTCGGGCAACTTTGTGGGCGGGATAACGTGGAAGCTGCAGTCATCACAACCTATCGCTGCAACTCGCGGTGCCACATGTGCAACGTGTGGAATTACCCCACTTCCCCGGAAGAAGAGATCAGACTGGACGTCCTGGAGAAGCTCCCGCGCCTCTCCTTCTGCAATATCACCGGCGGCGAGCCATTCTTGCGGAATGACATAGAGGAGGTCGTCTCGGTGCTGCGCAGGAAGGCTCGAAGAATTGTCATCAGTACAAACGGTTACTTCACAGACAAAATACTTGCCCTGGTGAGGAGCTATCCCGACATCGGCATCAGGGTCAGCATGGAGGGCCTCCAGGAAGCCAACGATGAATTGCGAGGTTTGGCGGGCGGGTTCGATAGCGGGTTAAGGACGCTGCGGGAGCTACAGCGCCTGGGCTCGAATGATATTGGGTTCGGCATCACGGTTTCAGATCGCAATGCGCGGGATATGATAGATCTATACCAGCTCGCCAAGAGCATGGGGGTCGAGTTCGCTACCGCAGCGGTCCATAATTCCTATTACTTCCACAAGTATGATAACCAGATCGTGGAAAAGGAGGAAGCCGTTGCGTGCTTTGAAGAGCTCGTTGGAGAGCTGCTTCGCACCTGGCGGCCGAAGAATTGGTTCAGGGCCTACTTCAACTACGGGCTGGCGAATTACGTCCAAGGTGGCCGGCGACTCCTCCCCTGCGAGGCCGGTACAGAGAATTTCTTCGTGGATCCCGCTGGAGAAATCTTCCCCTGCAACGGCCTGGAAAAAGAGATTTGGATGGAGAGCATGGGGAACTTGAACCAGCAGACCTTTGAAGAGATATGGCGCAGCGAGAAGGCGCAAGAGGTGAGGGAAAAGGTCAAGAGCTGTCCCAAGAACTGCTGGATGATCGGCACTGCGGCACCGGTGATGAAAAAATACCTTTGGCATCCTGCCATGTGGGTCCTCAAGAGAAAGTTGCTGGGCAGGCAATGAGGGTGTGCATGAGGGTAGCGGTTGTTGGTACCAGGGGATTGCCCGACATCCAAGGAGGGATCGAGCGGCATTGTCAGGAACTCTACCCGCGCCTGATCTCACTTGGCTGTAAAGTGAGGGTCTATGCGCGAAAGGGTTACGTTGAGCCCGGTACACGGTCCTACAAGGGCGTGGAAGTTCTTCCCCTGTGGGCCCCGCGAGCAAAGAACTTTGAGGCCATCGTCCACACCTTCCTGGCTCTGATGCACCTGACGCGCCATCGAAAGCAATTCGACATCATTCATTTCCATGCCATAGGGCCTTCCCTCTTGGTTCCGCTGGCGCGATGTCTCTGCCTGAACGTGGTGACCACCAATCACGGGCCGGACTATGATCGGCAGAAATGGGGCAGCACGGCCAAGGCTATGCTCCGCCTCGGCCAGTATCTGGGCATCCGATTCGCATCGGCAACCATAGCCGTGTCCCAACATATCCGGCAGTATCTTCAAGAACGTTACCGGAAAGCCGTGACCTACATTCCCAACGGGGTCACCGTCCCGGAGAGCGAGCCACCAGGCTCCCTCCTGGACCGCTACGACGTGGCTGCGGGGAAGTACCTTCTGGCGGTCGGCAGGTTGGTCCCCGAGAAGGGACTTCATGACCTGCTGGAAGCATTCGAGGAGATGGATACCGACTGGAAGCTGGTAATCGCCGGGGAAGCCGACCACGAAGATGACTACAGCAGATCCCTGAAAAAGAAAGTGGCCGGAAACCCTCGTGTTGTCATGCTCGGGTTTGTCAGGGGGCAGGAACTGGCGGAAGCGTATTCTAACGCTGCGTTCCTGGTCCAGCCCTCCTATCACGAAGGGCTGCCCCTGAGCGTGCTGGAAGCCATGAGTTACGGTCTGGCCGTGCTGGCGAGTAATATTCCCGCTCACCGGGAATTGGTGCCGGAGGAGCTCTTGTTCCCTCCTGGCGACAAGAGTTGCCTCAAGCAGAAACTGTCCCAGGCCATCCAGCACCCCCCGGGGCCCGGTGTCCTAGCGGCCAACATACGGCGAATTGAAGCGGACTTCAATTGGGACAACATTGCCAAGAAAACTCTGTCGGTCTATGCCGCCGCAGTGGCGCGGGGCAGAGGAGGGGCTCGCCCTCCCGATGGTCCGCAGGAAAACTGCCGGGACCATTCCTAAACGTCCTGGAAGTCAAACTGGTTACTCCCAACGGCTTCGCACTGTCCTTGATGACCGAGTTCATTGAGGGTTCGGCTCTGCCAAAAACCTTGCCTTCCGCCTTCTGGAAGCCTGGCGCAACGCCCGCCTCGCTCTTCATTGCTGAGCTCCAGGCCGGCTACTTGCCAAGTTCATCCTTATCTTGCTATTCTTTTTCCATACTCTTGAAATGAAGGTTATTCTCTCCTCCTCTAAGCACAGACAATGATTCTCCGTTCGTGAAGCATGACTCCCAACTCACTAAAGGTTTCCATTATCGAGCCGGTAGGCGGTCACGGAGGGATGAATTACTACGACTTCGGCCTCTGTGAAGGGCTGGCCAAGGCGGGAGTGGAGGCGATACTCTATACCTGCAACGAGACACAGATCCCTTCGAATGCCCCCTTTACAGTAAAACTGACCTTTAAAAATATCTATGGTACCGATTCCGCCTGGAGGCGGGGACTTCGGTATGTCCGGGGCAGCCTCCGAGCGCTGCTGCATACTGTTTCTTCTGGGAGATCGATCTGTCACCTCCACTTTTTTCACGTCGGCCCCTTGGAGATGATGAATGTGGTACTTGCCAAGCTGCTAAGAAGGCGTGTCGTCATTACCGCTCATGATGTGGAGTCCTTCGTCTCGGGATTGTCTGTGCACCGATTTTCCCAGCTTGCCTATCGCCTGGCGGACCGGGTAATTGCTCATAACCAGGCCAGCAAGAATGAATTGATGGACATTCTCAGCCTACCGGAGAGAAAGATCGAAATCATCCCCCACGGCAATTATCTTCATTCGATCTCCGATGTACCGGACCGATCCACGGCCAGGAAGCATTTGGGACTATCGGATGAATCCAAGGTCGTTTTGTTCTTCGGGCAGATCAAGGAGGTGAAACGTCTCGACCTCCTGCTCCAGGCCATGCCTGATGTGGTCGAGGCGCATCCGGAAACCACTCTTCTCATTGCTGGGAAGACCTGGAAAACCGACTTTTCTTCCTATGAAAAGATGATTGATGAGCTCGACCTGGCCGGCAGATGCGTGACCCATATCGGCTATATTCCGGATCGAGAAGTGGCCTTCTATTATGCCGCTGCGGACCTTGTGGTGCTGCCTTACCGGAGGATCTATCAGAGCGGCGTGCTCCTCATGGCCATGAGCTATGGCAAACCGATTCTTGCCTCGAATCTGGAGGGGATGTCTGAAGTGGTGACGGACGGGGAAACAGGATTTCTCTTTCCCTCCGGCGACACCCGGGCATTGGCCAAGCGGTTGATCGAGGTCCTGGCGGAGCCGGAGGCCCTCCGCCGAACAGGGGAGAGCGGCTACCGCCATGTCATGGAACATTACAGCTGGGCTGGAGTTGGGGAGCAGACGTCCGTTTACTACCGATCCGTTTTCAATCGACCAAATCGACTTTTTGGTCCAAGAAATTAGTTCCGGTCAGAATTCGGTGTACTGGCCACTTGCCAGGGGAACAGCTAAAAAGTGAAAACGATCTTCATATTCTCCCTTCCGAGAAGTGGATCTACATTGCTTCAGAGATTCCTGACGGCCCACAGCCAGATCGCGTCGGCGCCGGAGACGTGGCTCTTACTGCCTGTCATGGCTATGCTCGACCGGTCTCGAATCAGCTCCTACTCGGATTTCTCCAGCCGAGTGGGCAACGCTGCTTTTACGGACATCATCTCACGAATGGAAGGCGGCGAAGAAACCTTCTATGCGGCAGTCCGCGACTTTGCTGAGAGAATTTACAAAAGTCTGTGCATGAACAAAGAAATGTACTTTCTTGATAAGACGCCCAGATACTACCTCATCATCGACCACATCCATAAGATTTTTCCGAATGCAAAATTTATCTTTCTGTTTCGGAATCCCCTGGAGGTTCTTTCCTCAATCATCACGACCTGGGGCAACGGAAAAATGCGTCTCCATATGCATAACGTTGACCTTTATAAAGGCCCACTATACATTCACCGTTTCTATAGAGAATTTATGGATATGGCTTTTCCTGTCCAGTATGAAAAATTGGTGAATAATCCAGAAGATGTAATAGAAGGGCTCTGTAGGTACCTGGAAATCGACTTCGAGGAGCCCATGTTGACATCATTCAAAATGGTCGATTTCGGGCAGATCGTGGGAGACCAAGTGGGAACCCAGGAATATCAAAATGTGTCAACAACATCTCTAGAGAAATGGAAGACCACTCTCAACACTCCATTACGCCAGCGCTACTGCCTGCGATATTTGGATAGACTTGGCAGCGAGGTTCTCTCCACGTTCGGATATGACAAAGACTCGCTGAAACAGGAGGTAAGCGCCCTGCCCATTCAGTATCGCTCTACCTTTGGGGATTTGTTTTGGCTGATGGTCTCCCTGGTTGGAAGGCACTTCCCCGTTAAGCCGGTCCTAGGTCAAATGCAGCGACTGAAATCCGACGAAGCTCCAAGCTGGCTTGACTAAACAGGAGATTGATGAATATGAGCAGATGGAAACTATGGGGAGTGGGTGTCGTCCTTTATTTTACGAAGATCGTGGGGATCATTCCATCCGGCACCCTCCGAAAATGGATCTATCGTTATATATTACAACTTAAGGTACAATCGAAAGTTACGATCTATGGAGGAGTCGAATTCAGATCTCCGTGGAAAATTTCTATCGGTAAAGGCTCTGTAATAGGCAATGATTGTCTGATGGACGGCCGCCGTGGCATAATCCTCGGTCGTAACGTCAACATCAGTAGCGGTGCATGGATCTGGACCCTGCAGCATGACATGCATGACCCGGATTTCAAGGTGGTGGGCGGCCCGGTAAAGATTGGAGACCGGGCCTGGATCTGTTCACGGTCCATGATTCTCCCAGGGGTGGAGGTTGGTGAAGGTGCTGTGGTCAGCGCAGGTGCCGTAGTGACCAAATCGGTAGATCCTTACGCTATCGTCGCGGGTGTTCCGGCAAAGAAGATCGGTGATCGGAAACGAAATCTGAGATACGAGCTTTGGGATAGTAGAGTGCCCTTTGTTTAGAACAGAAGGAATCAGGCAAATGCGTTTTTCGGTCATTACCGTATGTAAGAATGATCTTGACAGATTGAAAGCCACGCGAAAAAGTATTCTGCAACAGGATTACGATGATTTCGAATTGATAATTATAGACGGGGCGTCAACTGATGGTACTCCAACATGGCTGGAGACTGTAGTCGGGGATACAGCCCGATGGATCTCAGAGCCCGATTCAGGCCTTTACCAAGCAATGAACAAGGGCTTGGCCATGGCATCGGGAGAATACCTGATCTTCCTGAACAGCGGGGATATGCTGGCCGCACAGGACACATTGGAAAAAGTGAATCAAGACATCAGCGCAGAGGAGACATCCCCTTCCTTCATTTATGGGGATGCCGTCGATATCACAGAGGAGGGGAGGCGTCTTTACCGCAAGGCCAAGTCATACCGGGCTCTGTGGAAATGTATGTTCACACAGCATCAAGCTATGTTTTTTCAACGGGCGCTAGTGGGAGATTTTCAATACGAACCCCAATACCGGCTCACAGCCGATTATGCCTTTGTTAGCCGATTTCTAGCTCGAAATAGACTTAAGGATGGATCCTTGTCCGTGCTTAAAGTCGACTTCCCGATTTGCATCTACTCATTAGGCGGCATCAACTTTCAGTATCGATTGAGCGCGATCAAAGAAGAATACCACATCCGTAAACAGATCCTTAATCTGCCCTTCATCACCAGCGCAACTCTATATATTGCGCATTTCATCCACTTCTACCTGAAGTTGTACCTACCCAGTCCGATGCAGTGGCTTCGATACCGCAACTCTCACGATCGCGGTTCAACCGGATAATGGTTATTTACGAACTTAACTCATTTTTTTAAATAACGATTATAAATATATTACATTTCTTATTATTAGAACTTACTTTTTATAAACAACAAATGATTTTGTTGCACCAAATATTTTTTCCCTCCAAATTTCCGCACCGGGGAAAAGGGTCCGTAATATTCTAAACGATAGAAGATGAATATTAAAAAAATCATCATACCTGTTCTCGGGTATCTCCCCTCCCCATAAAACTGATCTCACAAAGGTATCTAGAACCAACTTCTTAAGAGAGTGTGTCAAGAATTGAAACAATGGAAAGTATGTATGCGGTTCAATTGGAAAATATTTATTGGGTGTCTGAATATAATATGCCTTCCCTACTCGTATCATTTCATCTGCAAATTGTTTTTGTTTCGGTGATCCACCGACATGTTCCATCACGGAATTAGAAAAAATAATACAAGATTTGTCTAGAAATGGAAGAGCGCATCCATCGCATATAACATCAACTCCATCTCTCCCCTCAACATCAGCTACAAAAACCTTGAATTGATCATCAATAACATTCTTCCAAAACAGTTTCGAACCGCCAACATCTAAAATGAGCTCATCGGAAGAATATTTGGATAATAGCAATTTAAATAGGGTGTGGCTATTTTAGGACGACGCTGGTTACAGGTTTCCAACGGTCTTTT
>CAZFWM010000116.1:0-19923 GCA_964522545.1 uncultured Thermodesulfobacteriota bacterium | reverse complement strand
GAGGTCCGCCAATACTACATGTTGTACCATGCTGAGTCAACCGGATAGGCAGTTACGCCCTTATACTCCCCAGCATCGAGTTACCTATTTCGAACATGTGCTCCCAAAGATAGAACTTCCTACCGATGATTGGCCATATCTCTATCTGCAATCAAGAAGAATCAGCCGTTTTTATCTTTCCCTTATTGCCGTGTTTATCGGAGTTGCGGTTGTATGTATTTTCCTTGCCTCGCGTGACATGCGCATGAGTTTGGCAACTATGCAGGGAATTGATATGGAGATGTTTTTCTTTGGATTGGCATTTCTTCTTATTGAAACAAAATTTGTCATCACCATGAATCTTATATGGGGAGCGACATGGCTTACAAGCGCAATTGTATTTGGGGCTGTTTTGATGGTGTTGCTTTTATCCACTATTGTCATGCAACTAAAACCTCTGAAATGGTGGATTGCTGCTATCAGCTTGATTGTTTCGCTGTTTGTTACCTATCTGGTTCCTACTCACTATCTGTTAGTAAACAATTTTTTTCTCAAGTTAGGCTTGTCTGTCTGTTTTATCGGAACCCCGATTTTCTTTGCATCTGCTTGTTTTGCGCTCCGTTTCAAGAGCCGCGAGGCCGTGGATGTAGCTTTTGGCTGGAATCTCCTGGGAGCTGTTACCGGGGGATTGCTTGAGTTTTTATCTATGGTTATAGGTCTGAAAAGCCTCTCTCTTGTGGCAATGCTTGCGTATCTAGGGGCCTTTTTGATACGGGAGCGTTATGCTGGTCGTTCGCTAGGGCAGGATCGGCCACTCACTTCCGGCTGAGCGCGTCCCGCGTGATCAGGGCTCCCCGGACCAGGCACAACCCCACGGTCAGGCAGATGGCCGGCATGGTTATCCAGCCGATGAGGTGGGCAAAGGGGGCGAGAAAGATGAGGGCCGAGCCCTGGGCCTCGGCCAGGCCGGCGAACCCATCAAAGGCCAGCCCCCCGAAGCTCACCGCCTTGAGTACCCCGTAGGCGCCCCGGCTGGCGCGCGAGGAGACGAGCGCCCGGGCCGGCCCGGAGTGCATGAGGGCGAACTCTCCCTCCTCGGTCCTCCCCATGGCCGCGGCGGCCCGCTGGGCCGCCCAGGTCACGAATCCCCGGAGCAGGATGATAATGGGAATCCAGAGCGGGATCTGGCGGTTGATGGCGAAGAAGATCCAGAAGGCGTTTTCGATGATCCGGTCGGCTATGATGTCGAAGGAGCCGCCGAGCTTTGTCTCCACACCCATCCTGCGGGCAACGGCTCCGTCGAGCCAGTCCAGGAAGAAGATGAGAGCCACCAGTCCGATGGAGAGGAGGCGTGCCCATGCGGCTTCGAGCTGAAGCAGGCCGATGACGGCGGCGGCAAGGCCGATCCGCAGGCCGGTGATCAGATTGGCAGGATTCATGAATGCAGGCATCGTTATATGATTATGGAAACGGTCGGGCCGCACGGCCCGGGTTGCTCCGGGGCTGTTTGCAAATCAGCGACCACAATAACTTGATCGCATAGGAAATCCAATTCTTTGCGTTAAAATTCTGAGAGCCAAAGTCCGCCCAAAGGGCGATAAGTCCTTACAAGACACCCCTTTACGTTCCCACATTTTTCTATCTCTATACCCTTCGAGCGTCTATTAGAAGTCGAGCCGCGGCGGGCTGGTGGCCATGGACAGCCCTCTCAGGTTCGGCGGCATGAGGTAGTTGAGCGTGTCCACCTGCGCGAACCACATGAGATATTCTTCCCCGTCCAGTACCACTGCGGGGCCGCTCTCGTCGTACCGGATCAGGGAGGAGACGAGCGTGAGAAACGACCGCATGGGGCAAGGCCCTTCGCCACCATCGGGGCAGAAGGGGAGCCATAAGCCTCCCAGGTCGAGGATGAACTTCTCACCCACCACCGGGTTGATCCCGGATCGTATCTTCTCCCACCGGAGCCCGTCGGTCGACGCCGCCACGCCGATGCTCGCGTCGTGCATGTTGAAGAAGAGCTCCGCATCCACGAGCCGGCCTCCTGTGTAGTACATCTTGTAGAGCCGCCGCTGGCTGGTGTCGTCCCGGATGACGCAGGGCGACCACACGCTCCCCGTCTCCCATTCCTGGTCGGCGCCCATCACGGGGTCGATCTGCGATAAGGGTCCGGAGCCTTCCCGGCCCTCGCCGTCGATCCTCGTCCACGCCACGCCGTCCCGAGATACGGCGTGGCCGATGCGGCCCCGGCCGAGCAGATCCCACCCAGTGTACCACATTCGGTAGGCGGCCTCGCCTTCCCATTCATCCCAGATGACCGAGGGCCCGTCCACACGCCCGCTTGGTCCTCCCTCCCAGGCCTGCCGGGGCGCCAGATCGGTTCGCACAGCGTCCCAGACCAGCGTGCCGTCACCCGGGACGGCCCGGCCGATGCCTGCTCCGTCGCCCCCCACATACCACATCTCGAGGGCGCCGCCGCTCTCAAGCACCGAAGGGGCGCCGAAGCGGCCGCCCTCCCAACCGTCGGAGCGGATCTCCACCGGCTCGGCCGCGGCCCAGAGCGTTCCGTCCGCCGAGGTGGAGAAGAAGACGACGCCGTCCATCTCGAACCACATCTTGAAGACACCTTCATGTCGGATCACGGCCGGCTCGACCCCGTCCATGGCGGTGATCGCCTCGCTCAGGGGCGTCGTCGATATGAACGGCTGGGCCCCGTTGTATGCATTGTCGTCCACGTCGATCTTGAGCCAGGGGGAGATCCCGGCTCGGGGCATGTTCTCCCAGCCTGCCGGCTCGTGGCCGGGGTTGGCCTGGGTGGCGCACCCCGCGGCCAGCAGGACGGCCATCGGCAGGGCGAGTCGGAAAAAGTTCATTACCTTCTCTAAAATCATCCCTTTCTCAATAATCATCCCCCTCTCCATGATCAGAACCGGAGCATCAGGGAGGCCCCCACGTTGAGGATCTCGCCGTCGGCCTCGTAATCGCCGATCGGATCCGGGAGGCGCTCCTTCACGAAACTACGCTCTTCCATGACTTGGTATTGGACGTGTACATCCAGGTGGAGCGGCTTGGAAAGGACGCTTGTCAAGTCACGGAGCACCAGGCCCAGCCCGAAGCAACCTGCATGCAGGTCGCTGTCCACGAAGTTGGTCTCGCCCGGCTGGTTCGGCACCGGGGTGGGACGGTAGAAGTAGCCGCAGCGCACGAGCAGGTCCACATGGGCCGTGCTCAGGGCCAGGACCTCGGCACCGAAGGCGGGCATGAACACGTCGCGGAAGCCGGGCAGGGGTACATCCTGTTCGGTGATCTCGATCCAGTCACCCAGGCTGCCCGGCGGGCCCGTGAGCTCCAGGATCACCTCGGGCGTGTAGTAGCGGAAGTCGGACCACTCGAGCCAGGTGAGGTCCGCGGTGACGAGCACCCTCTCGTGGACCTGCCATGCCACGCCCACGGCCAGGTTGCTCGGGGTGAAGTGGCTCACCTGCAGGCCGCCGGCCTCGATCAGGGTCTCCTGGATGAGGGCGAGCGGATTCCATCCCGCTATGTGGATGTCGGGCATTGTCACCGAAGCGGGAACGTCGATGCGGGAGCTGAGCTTGCGGCGGTAGGTGATCCCCAGGCGCAGCCCCTCGGTGATCGTGACGAGAACGCCTACATACGGAGCAAAGGAGGGCCTGATGTTCGAGTCGAGGGTCCCCACCGAGGGGTAACCCGTGTGCGCCTCCTGAAGGTAGAGGTCGGGACCTCCGCCCAGGGCGGCCAGGATGGATACGCCCCCGCCCACCGAGAGCCACGGGGTCACCTCGGCGCCCACGGCGATGAAGGCGATGATCCGCTGCATCCGGTTGGCGTACAGGGTGAACCGGGGCCGCTCGTAGGGGATGAGGAGGTACCGGGCGACCCGCTTGTCCGGGACCTGGAACGCGGCGCCGGCTGCAAGGTTCAGCCCCTTGATCATGTGGATGGGGAGAGAGAAGCCGAGGGGGATGCCGCTTATGTCGTCCACGTCCGTGTCGGCCCCGTCGATGCGCAGGTCCGGGTCGGCCAGGAAGTAGCCTCCGCCGAAAGTGACATCGTCCGCCATGGGGAGACATGCCGGGTTGTAATAGATCCCCGTGTAGTCGTCGGCCGTGGCAGTGACCGCCCGTGCCATGGCCTGGTCGCGCGAAGAGAAGCCGAAGAACTCCATGGGATTGGCCGAGGCAGAGAGCGGCAGAAGCGTGATCAAAAGCAGGGCCGCCAGGGCCGCAATGAATCCACTCCGCCCCCTCATCGGCCCGACTCCCCGTCCCCGTCCTCGAAGAGCCGGTAGGCCGACGAGAAGAAGAGGCCCACGGCGAGCACGTGCCCGCCGGCCGAGATCTCCGGGTACCCCGGGTTCGGGGGGGGCACGGACCCGACCCACGCCTCCTTGGTGTGGGAGCGTTCGGTTATATAGTGGTACTGGACGAAAAAGTCGATCGAAACCGGATAGCTGAGCTCGATAAAAGGGACCTTCCTGAGAACCACGCCGGCCCCGAAGGAGAAGACGTGCTTGTCGTTGTCCATGTAGTTCGTGTCACCGGTCTGCTCCGGCACGGGGGATGGGTCGAAGTAGTAGCCGGCCCGGGCAAGAGCGTCGAGACGGTCGTTTGAGAAGCAGCGGTACTCGATGCCCGCCCGCGGGGTGACGGTGTCGCGAAAGTCCGGGTTCCGGTAGACCGACTCGCTGAAGGTGACCGGTATGAGGGGGATCCGGAAGTCGAACTTCGCCTCCAGGTTGGGGTCCGGGATCTTGGACCAGCGGTTGTAGGCCATGTCCAGCGAGCCGATCACCGGGCCCCGCCGGTAGGCGAGGCCGAGGACGTACTGGCGCGGATTGTACAGAGAGATTGCGGCGAGATCGATAAGGAGCGGCACCGTCCCGATGAAGATGTCCGGGGAGAAGCGGTACTCCGTGCTGAACTTGTCCCGCCAGACGAGGCCCACGCCGAGGCCCTCGAGGGCGGGCCAGAGGGCTCCGGGCCGCATGTGCACGGCCACGGCCGGGTTGAAGGTTGCGATGAGCTCCTGGTTCACCTCGAGGACCGGGGTGTTTTCCGATGTGAGGGTTGCGGCGAAGGAGCCGAAGGTGTCGTCGTAGAGGTTCACCGAGGCCCCGATCGACAGGGCCGGGTGAAGTTCCACGGCCAGGGCCGGCATGATTGTGGTCACCCTGGGTTCGTTCTGCAGGAGCAGGAACTGGGGGTCGCCGGGAAGGGGGACCTTGAGGCCGAGTACCAGGTCCCAGGGCATGAAGAAGGCCATCCCGATGAAGATCCGGTTCCGCAGCCAGCCCCCGAAAGGCAATGGGAGGCTGATGCCCGTGGAGTTGCTGTGGTTATCCTTGACGTGGAAGGAGGAGCCGTTCACCGTCATCCACGGCTTGATGTACTGGTAGCCCCCGCCGATCTGAACGACCTTGCGCTGAGTCATGCCCGCGGGATTGTAGTAGGGGCCGGAGATGTCGTCGGCGAGCCCAACATAGGCCCCGCCCATGGCAATGGCCCTGGCGCCGAAGCCGAAGGTGAACGGTGCGTGGGCGGCCGCCCCGACCGGGGCGAGGACCGTCAGGGCGGTGAGGATGGCGGCGAGGCGGCAGGGAAGATTCCGAATTCGATTCACAGTATCATATTTCGAAAGTAGGGGTTTGATTCATCAAACCCTGGGCCCGTGCGCGATGAATCGCGCCCCTGCTGCTTCGGCGTTGGTGCCTTGCAGGGCGACCGGCGGTCGCCCCTACCGATTCGGCGACGACACTTTGTAGGGGCGACCGCCGGTCGCCCTTACCCCGCGAGCTCCTCCAACTTCCCCTCGATCAGGGCCTTGATCTCGTCGAGCCGCTCCGGCGTGGTCGCCTCGAAGCGCAGCACGAGCACGGGCTGAGTGTTAGAGGCCCGTATGAGGCCCCACCCGTCTTCAAAGACGATGCGGGCACCGTCCACGTCGATCACCTTGTATCCCGCCTCCTTGAAGAAGGCCGTGGCCCGCTCGACGATGTCGAATTTTTTCTCGTCCGGGCAGTCGACCCGGATCTCGGGGGTGTAGTAAGTCTTGGGAACGTCGGCGAGCATGCCGGAGATCCGGCCCTTGCGAGAGACGATCTCCAGGAGCCGGCCCGATGCGTAGATCGCGTCGTCGTAGCCGAAGTAGCGGTCCGCGAAGAACATGTGGCCGCTCATCTCGCCGGCGAGCAGGGCCCCCTCGTCCTTCATCTTCTTTTTGATCAGCGAATGGCCGGTCTTCCACATGATCCCCCGGCCGCCGTGGCGCTCGATGTCGTCGTAGAGGCACATGGAGCTCTTTACCTCAGAGATGACCGTGGCCCCGGGATTGTCATCCAGGATGTCCCGGGCGAAGAGGATCATGAGGTTGTCTCCCCAGATGATCCTGCCGTTTTCGTCCACGGCACCGATGCGGTCGGCGTCCCCGTCCCAGGCGAGCCCGAAGTCGGCCTCCTCCGACTTCACGCGATCGATGAGGTCCCGGAGGTTTTCCGTCACTGTGGGGTCGGGATGATGGTTCGGGAAGTTGCCGTCCATCTCACAGTAGAGCTCGATCACCTCGCACCCGATGTCGCGGAAGATGGGCGGGGCCACCGGCCCCCCGGTCCCGTTTCCGGCGTCGACCACCACCTTGAGGGGACGTTCCAATTTGAGGTTTTCCCGCAGGTAGTCCTGGTAAGGCGGGATCATCTCGAAGGTCGAGCTGCTCCCCCGGCCTGCCTCGAAGTCCCCGCTCTCGATGATGTGGCGAACCTCCTGGATCTCGGGGCCGTAGATCGTGTGAAAGCCGGCGCAGATCTTGAAGCCGTTGAACTCGGGCGGATTGTGGCTGCCGGTGATCATGACGCCTCCCTGCTTCTCCAGATGCCTCAGGGAATAGTAGAAGACAGGCGAGGGGCAGACACCCACGTCCACCACATTGCACCCCGTGGAGAGGAGCCCGGCGAGCATGGCGTCGCGAAACGAATCGGAGCTCAGCCTGCAGTCGCGCCCCAGGGTGAGCTCGGTCATTTTTCGGCGTCTGAGGAAAGTGCCGATGCCCCTGCCCAGGAGCTCGACGGTCTCGATGGAGAGGTCCTTATCGACGATGCCGCGGATGTCGTATTCGCGGAATATCTGTGGATTCATTGTTCCTCCTCATACTTCTCGTGTTCATGACTCATGATGTTTACACGGCCGTCCCGGCTGGCTGGATCAGGCTGCGGATGTGGCGATGACTCTATCGCATACGTATTGTGAAATCAATGGGTTTGTTGGTTTGTTGACGAGGAGTGAGTGCGTTTGCTAATGGTTTATCAATGGATTTCTGTGGAAAACTACAAGAAGATCCTATGAGGAACCCAGGAACCCAGGAGACAGAGAAGAATGATGAGAAGTAGGATGCTTAAAAATGAGGGATTATCGTGAGGATTGTCGACACCAATGTTGCACTACCTCTTTTCCTGGTTTCCTGGGTTCCTCAGAAATATTCCAATTGTAGTAGCAGAGTTGCATTTTTTTTTGATTGGTCATCTTGATGAATCCTCTTAGAGCCTTTACCGCTGTTGCTCTGGTGTTTCTAACCATGGGGCCTGCAGAGGCCGGGTCGCCCACGGCCGTGATTCTGGGCCGGCTGGTCCACCCGGACGGTCGAGGCTTGGCTGGGGCCAGGGTTTGGGCCGAGGTACCGGCAGGTGAGGGCACGACCTGCCTGGCCCGGTCCCGCACGGACTCGTCCGGCGGCTTCGGTCTCACAGTCCCGGTCCGACCGGCGCCTCCCGGATTCACCCATGAGGGGCTCCCCCTGGCCTCGGGCGTGCGTCTGCGTGCCACGGATCTGGAGCCCGGCCGGGCGGGAGAGCCGCCTTCTCTCACCTTCCTCCCGGTGAACAGGATCGTGCCGATCAGCGAGGGGGCGGAGCCGGTGACCGTCGATATCGCGATCCGGCCGGCCGGGCTTCTCCTCTTCGATGAGGGCAAGGATTATTTCGATTCCCGGCCCTGTCCTGTGCCGATCTTCCTCACAACCCCCGATGGGGAGGCGGTCCCCTCCTATCCGTTCGAGGTCGAGGGGCGCCTGGGGATCGCGGCCCCCGTCGGGGTGGCTGCGGTTATCCATCTTCCCATAAAGATACCCGGCTTCGGGGAAGTCCTGCTCCCCTTGGACAACGGGGGCGAGGGCTTTCTCGTCGATCGGCCCGGCTCGCTCATTTTGGTGGATCGGGACCGGGAGGCGGAGCGCACCGCGGCCTCCCGGCTGGCACGGATCGTCGGGGGCGAGGCGCCGGCCGACGTGGCGGAGGTGCTCGCGACTCTGGCCTCTGTTCCGGAAGAGGCCCAGAGAGGCCGACCGGGCGCCCGGGGCGAGTCATCCCTGCTCGCCAGGGTACTGGACCTCTCGGAGCGTGAGGTCGTCCGGCGTGCCCGGGCGGCGATTCCCGAGGTCCGGCAGGGCGATTTCACAGTGAGGCTCGTCGACGAGGCCGGCAGTCCGCTGGCGGGCCGCAAGGTCTCTTTCTCCCTCCAGCGCCTCGACTTCGACCTCGGCTTCTCGCCGGCCGGCATTCTCTCTCTCTCCCTGGATCCCCTGCTGCGCACCATGAGCGAAGCAGGCTTCAACCACTATCTCCACCGGCCCTACTGGTCCCAGACCGAGCCGGAGCCGGGGCGGTTTCACCTGCTGCGGCGTCCCGGGGATCTCTCACGCTATCGGTCCGCCGGCTTCACAGTCGCCGCGGAGGGGCTGGTTGCACTGGAGCCCGGGCAGGACAGCCGCGATCTCGCGGGTCTCCCCTTCGGTGAGCTCGTCGGCCGAGTGGAGCGTCATGTCCGCCGCGTGGTCCGGGCCTATCCCGAGATCAGCCGCTGGACCGTGAGCCACGAGGCCGCCTACCGGGAAACATCCCTCGGCCTGACCCGCACACAGGCCATGGAGGTGATCGAGGCCGCCGCCCGGGCCGTCGCGGCCGAACGCCCCGGCGCGCAGGCCGGCGTCTATCTCGGCTATCCCGAGGGCTCCTTTGCCGGGTACAACCTGAGGGAGGACGACGACCGCTACACTCTGGATCCCTGGTCCTTCGTGCGCCGCCTCCTGGACCGGGGGGCGCCGATCGATTTCCTCGCCCTCCCGATCACGGCCGGCTCCTGCCTGGAGAGGCTGGAGACGAGCGACGGACGGTTCGCCCTGGACCTGGCTTCGGTTGCCGACCTCATCGACCGGTACGCCGGGCTCGGGCTCCCGGTGCACCTCGCGGAGGTGAACTTTCCGAGCCGGCCGGCCGACTGCCTCATGGGCCGGTGGCACAGGGACCCGGACGAGGCGCTCCAGGCGGAATGGGCCGGGGCGCTGTACACGATCGCCTTCTCCCGCAAAGCCGTGAGCGAAGTGACCTGGTACCTGGTGAACGACGACTTCTACTACCGGGCCGGCATCGGGCTCTTCGACGCCCTGGACCGCCCCAAGCCGGCGCTTTGGGCCCTTTCGGAGCTGCTCGGCGGATGGCGGACCGAGGGTGCCGCCGTGACGGACGAGAGCGGGCTGGTCCGCTGGCACGGCTTCTTCGGCGACTACGAGATGAGCTCCGGCCCGCTCCGGGGGCGCATCGAGATGCGCGATGAGGCAGGGCCGGTAGAGCTGGTCATGAAGCGCTCCGGGCGAATGAAGGAGGCTGCCGTGTGGGTCGTTGCGGTCCTGCTCGCGGGCCTCGCCGCGCTGGCCGTCCGGAGGCGGGAGCCGGAGCGGATTGCGGGCCTCCCCTTCCTCGCCCTCGGGGCCTGGCTGCTCATCGGCCGCGCCCAGGTCGGCACGGTCGGTCTGGCCCTGGCGGCCGGTGGCCTCGGCCTCTACCTGCGCCACGGGCTTCTCGGATCGGTCGGAGCCCTCTGGGGTGTCGCGTACGGCCTGCTCGATCTTGGATTTCCGGAGCGCTACCCCCGGCCTCTCCTCGAATACCTCGCCTTCGCCGCTCAGCGAAACGTCCACTCCGTTGAGTCGGCGAGCGCCTGCCTCGCCCTGATCCTCCCCATCCCGATGCTGCGGTACAGACTCGTCTCGGAGAGGGGGCTCCTGCTCGCCCTGGCCCTGGCGGTCGTCGGGGCGGGGGCGTGCCTCTGGTGCGACGTGAACCTCCTCGGCTTCGACCTGCCCCCCTGGCCGCGCTGGGTCCTGTTCACGGTCATGGCCAACCCGATCCAGATCCCAATCTTGCTCGGGCTACTCCATCTCGAGCGAAGAGGCTGGTTGGCGAAGCGAGGGATTACGTAAGATCGATGCGCGCCCGCCCTGAGTAGACGAGGAGCCTGCCCTGGCGGACGAGGCCGACCACGGTGATGTTCAATCGCCCGGCCAGGTCGAGGGCGAGGTCGGTGGGGGCGGAGCGGGAGACGAGGACCGGGACGCCGAGCTTGGCCGCCTTGAGCAGAATCTCCGAGGAGATCCTCCCTGTTGTCAGGACCACTTTGTCATCGGTCCGGAGGTTGTCGAGCAGGACCCGGCCCGAGATCTTGTCGATCGCGTTGTGGCGGCCGATATCCTCGCGGAAGATGAGGATCGACTCGGCCGAGCAGAGGGCCACGGCGTGGGCCCCGTGAGTCGCCTTGTAGAGGGTGGAGCGGGCGTTGAGATCCTCCATCCGATCGAGGATCGCTTCTGCCTGGACCTGCAACTCGCTCGCGACCGGGCTGCAGCGAAGGGCGTCCAGGCCGTGGTAGAAGGTGGTGCCCTTGCCGCACCCGGAGGTGATGGTGCGCTTTTCGAAGAGCTTCTCGGTCAGTTCGGGCCGGGAAAGGCTCTCTACGTGGGCCAGGCCCTGCTCCGGATCGACGCGGACCGAGCGCAGGTCCTCGAGCGAAGCGAGCCACCCCTCGCTGTGGAGGAAGCCGACGCTGAGTTCGTCGAGATGGTCGGCTGATGCGAGCAGTGTGATGATCTCCCTGCCGTTGAGGAAGATCGTCAGGGGGACCTCGCGCACGATCTGGGTGGTCCCCTCCAGTGTCGGTCCGCGGCCGTACCGGATCGCCTCGACCGGGGCGCTCAGGGCCGGCTTGGCCTCATTGGTGTCAGTGATTTTCTTTTCATCCTTCATGGTTCATGAATATCAAAATATTGATGCGCTTTTTACTCGTTCCGAGGCTCTGCCTCGGAACGGAGCTCAGCAGGGGCTCTGCCCCTGATAGGGGAGGCGGAGCCTCCCGCAAGTTTGTTCACACTGAAAAAGGGTACATTTTCATATTGTTCACCGAAAGGCCCTTTTTCGGTGGGAACAAACTACTTGAATATCTTCTTGATCGAGTTCTTGAGGGCCTTGGTCTTGTCGATGTACTCCCCGGTCCTCGGGCCGATCACTTCGTCGTGGAATTTGCGCTCGTTGAAGTTCTCCGTCTTCTGGTAGTAGAGCGGGAATGACCGGATCTTCTCGATCGCCCCGGCGAGCTCCTCTTCTCTTTCCATGCGGTGGAAGATCATGGCCTTGTAGTACCAGGTCCGGAAGACCGACTGCTCGTCCGGCCCGGTGAGCAGGTGGGCGTCGAACTCCTCGAGGGCCGTCTCGAGTTCCTCCTTCTCGAAGTAGCCCTTGCCCAGGTTCATCCGGATGCTCGGGTAGTCGTCCTTGAGCTCGAAGAGCTTGTGCAGATAGGGGAGTCCCTCGTCCGGCTCGCCCAGGGCCACCAGAGCCTCCCCCAGGTTGGAGAGCAGGATGCTGTTGTTTGGGTAGGCCAGAAGCTTTGGCCGGGCGAGGTCCACGATGGCCCGATAGTTCTCCTTCAACCGAAGCTCAGCGATCTCGTCGTTCCAGCGCCGGTCGATCTGGCAGTCGATGGCCCGGCTCACCAGGTCCGGCTCCTCGTCGCTGCGGAGCAGCTCGTGGGCGGCACGCAGGTGTTCGCGGATCGGGATGTTGTAGGGACAGCGCTCCTCGCAAGAGCCGCACCCGACGCAGGCCAGGGCGGTGACGAATTTGCGGGAGTAGATGATCCGGGGCACCTCGGTGTATCCGTAGCGCTCGTAGAAGCCCTTCAAGCGGAGGACCTCGTCGATCTCGAGCTTGTCCTCGTTGGCGCACGGCAGGCAGTACTTGCAGGTGCGGCAGTAGTCGTCGCCCAGGACCTCGCGCACCAGGGCGTCGAGGCGTTCGGCCTCCTCCGGGGAAAATCCGAGGTCGCCGCTCGCGATGGCCACGGCCTCGTCGACCTGCTCGGGCCGGTTGATCCCCACCAGGGCGCAGTGGATCGCCTCTTCGGCCAGCACGAAGCGCAGCGCGTTGGCCGCGGTCATCTGGCGCGCCTCGGGCCGCCCCTCCTTGTCCCCGTAGCGCGGGTCCACGAGGAAGCCGCCGCCCAGGGGCTTCATGGTCATGAGCCCCACGTCGTGGGCCCGGGCCGCGTCGAAGACGGAGCGGGCCAGGGTGTGGCCGAGGTTGTAAGGGATGAGGACCACGTCGAACTCGTCGCTCTTGATGGCCCGCTCGAGCGTGGGGGGGTGGTGGCTGCTGATGCCGATGTGGTGGATGAGCCCCTCGTCCCGGGCCCGGCGCAACGCCCGGAGCGGCCCCTGGGAGCGCCGCTCCCAGTCCGCGGCGTCGCGGACCTGGTGGAGCTGGTAGACGTTGATGTAGGAGGCCTGGAGCTTCTCGAGGCTGTCCTCGAGGTCGCGGCGCATCTCGCTCTCGGTGTCGGCAAAGGACTTGGAGATGATGCACATCTCCTCGCGCCGCCCCTCGAGGGCGCGGCCCACCTTGGTCTCCCCCTCGGGGTGGACCTTGTCCACGTCGATGATATTGATCCCCCCGTCCAGGGCCTTCCGCACCAGGGCGGCCGCCTCGTCGGCGTCGACCACCTGGAGGGGTCCCGCACCGAAGCCGATCACCGAAACATCCCGCCCGGTTCGCCCCAGGCGCCTGTACTGCATAGTGCTCCTCCCCGTTATTGTGTGATCTCAAGTTCGATCATGGTCAGGGCCCGACATTTCCTCTTTCAGGAGCTTGTGTATTCGAATATTTTCCATTACCTGGATTCCACAGCAGTGGCGACAAAAAGGGGATAGTTCGCCTGTCAACACTCCCTTCCTGAACTGACCGATATAGTCGCCGTACCATACCTCCTCCAGGCTTTTGTCCTTGATGTTCTCCTTCTTTTCTCCTTCCACAAGCCCGATCGTGGTCCCGCACGGTCCCACGGTCCCTATGGCGCTCACGGCCAGCTGGTGCCACGGCTGGATGCAGTGGATTCTCGGGCTTTCATCTCTGGCCTCCTCATGGGGGCTGTTGTCGAATTTGAAGTCGGAGTCCGCAAAGGAGCCGATGGAGTCGAGCAGGGATGAGTCGAACGTGACGGGAATCCCCTTCTGGCCGGCGGCGGCCTTCGCGGCCTCGATGGAGGCCCGAAGCCCCTCGTGGTGTTTCGGCTCGATCTTGAGCTCTTCTCCCCTTTCGTTGAGGGGGCCCGAGAGGGGGTGGAGGAGGATCCCCTCCACGCGAATCTCGTGCGCGAGCTCGACGAAGTCGGTCAGCCGGTCGAAGTTTTTCGATGTCAGAACGACATGGATACTCATCCGGGGGTTCTCTCGGTTCCCCTTGAGCCGGTTGATCGATTCAATGGCCTCCATACTTTTGGAGAATGCACCCCTGGCCCCTCTCAGATAATCGTCGATCTCATCCTCCGGTCCATTGATGCTGAATTGAACCTCGTCCCATCCGCTCTCGACCATCATTTCGATCATGGACGGCGTGAACAGGGTACCGTTCGTGTCGAGGATCCCCGCCATATCCAGCTCTTTGACTCGACGCATGAGATGAAACATCTCGTCGTGTCGCTCGATGGGCTCTCCGCCGCCGGTGAAGTGGACCTGCCTGACCCCGATTTCACCGGCTTCCTCGATCAGGCGACGGAGACGCTCGAAGGGGATTTCCTCGTCCGGAGAATAGGTGAAGACCCTTCTGGCCAGACAGGGCAAACATTTCAGCCGACATTTGTTGGTGATGTCGATCTGCAGAAAATAGGGAGGGGCCTTCTCCCCTCTCAGCCATTTGGCGATCCTGCCGACCTGCTCCTTATCCATAAATTGCGGTCCCCTTTACCGATCATGGTAGATCATCTGCGCCCGCTTTTTCAACATGGCCGGTGTTTCCTCGCCCGGAGAGGAACCCTTCCTCCAGAATGTATTCAGCGATCCGCTCCGCGAGATAGTGGTACCCCGGATCTTTCATGTGCACCTCATCTGCAAAGAAGCGGGTCGCGTCCTGCGGATCATAGGCGTCGAGGATGTCCCTCAAATAGACTCCTTGGCCGGCATATCTCTCGGCGATCTCCAGGAATATCGGGTAGAAGTCGTGGTGCTTGCCCCGGCCCTCGTGAATGTCTAACAAGGTCACCTCCGGGATCAGGATCACCTTCCGTCCCTGTTTCACACAGAGCTGCACGAGCGCTTCCGGAGACTTCATCATCGACCATTCCCCCCAGGCCTCTTCCGTGGTGCGGTTTTGCCCCGGCATGGAGAGAACCCTCCACCGGTCGACCGCCATGCTTGCGGCTACAAAGATGCGAAGTCTCGAAAGCCCGAGAAATCCCCGGACCATCCACTCCGGGCTCCACCGGAGCCGCATGGCCGCCCATAGCTCTTCAGTGGATCCTATGAAAGGAGAGGTCTTTATTTTGTTCCGCAGGCGGTCCAGATAGAGAGTGGACTCAAGGGAGTCCCCGTTCATCCCGAAGTAGATGATCACTAGGTCCGGGTCCAGTGGGAGGAGCACCTCTTCGAAATAGAACTGGAGCAGGGAGAATGTGACCCCCGCGACCCCTCCGTTGATGACCTCCGTATCCGGCGCCCCGTTATCCTTCAGGATCTGTTCGAGTTGGACCGGGTAGCTGTACCTGGAATAGTGCGAGCTTCCCGCTCCGTAGGTGCTCGATGATCCCAGGCAGACAATCCTGTAGCGTCCCCGGGGCTTCTCTCTCAGGTGGCTGCGGTCGACAAATTGGACTGTCTTTTCAAGGGGCGCGTTTTCTATGAATCGTGGGTGAATCTTCATCCAACTGAATTCGTTGTGTATCCGATTGTCTGCAGACCACTGCTGAGAGAGATGAGGGGTTGTACGGAACAGTAGCTCTACACAGCCCAGGATCATGATCGAGACAACGTACACAAAGGCGTGGGAATATAGAGCCCTTCTCCGCGGGGCCTTGTGAACGTGCACGGCGGTCACCACCAACCACGGCACTAGGGTTATCACCAGGAATGCAGCCTTCCCCGGTCCGGTGTGGAACCGATCGAGGAGGGGGTAACTGAAATATTGCAATACAGTGAGGAGCCATGCGCTCGCCGGGTAGTGTTGGGATAAAAATAAACAACCGGCGAGGACGAACAGAGGGGCCGTCAGTACACAGAATGCGAAAGGGGCTGATGAGAGATCGGAGTGCAAGATCCCTTCAGCCCGCACATCCCACATGGCTGCCCCGTATAGTACCAGGCCCGCGACGAGCAGGGCCGGAGGAATCCGTTGTGTCCCTCTGTCTTTCGATAAACCCCGCCTCACAATCAGGTCGAACTTTGCGGCCGCGAACAGGAAGAGGCAGAGGAGCAGGCAGATGAATGGGAGCGCAAGACAGGCTCTCAGCATGAACAGCAGGACTCCCTGGAGGGGGAGGAGGAGAAACAGGAAACCGGAGAGGGTCATGAAAGATGACTTTTTCAATGCGGACAGTCGGCACAGGAGCCCATCGATAAGAAAGGCGAAGCCCGCCAGGAGAACAAAGGCGAGCAGACGGAAACATCTGGAGTCTGGATTCATTCCCATCTTCTGAGGGAGGTCGAAGAACAGAGGGGCCTTTTGGAAGTCGCCCGAGGCAACGACCGCGGCCGTTCCGTCCGGCCCGATGGTCTGTACCTGTACCCGGTCCACGAATGTGGAGATCGAACGGGGCGATGAGGTGATTCTCAGGGCGATCTGATCGATCGGCAGCGGTGCATTCGACTCGAAGCTCTCGGGACCGATGTCCAGCCTGAAGGAATCCCGGCGGCAGTCGAACTCCATCCTCAGAATCGAGCCGGCCTCGAAGGTCTCGGCGAATTCGGCCAGGTCGACGAGCTTTTCCGTGCCGTTCTCCTTGCCGAGGTAGATTCCGCTCGCATCCGGATAGAAGTCGCAGTACGACAGGTAATACGTACTCCCGGCCGAGGCGGCGAAGTCGATCCGGAAGGAATTGAGCGCCTGTATTCTCTCGCTGTGCTCCCGTGTTCTTACATGGATGGTCGACCGGGACGGGGGAGAAACAGAGAGTCCGGGGCTCAATTCCAGCGCGTCGTCCACATCGAGGATGGCGAACCCGTCGATGGAACAGAGGGAATGGTGAATCGGCCTCGCATCCGAAAATACGAAACCCGAGTGGCGGCCCTGTTCGGATGGGTAGGCCAGGATGTCCTGGAAATGGCTTTCATTGTCCAAGCCGGCGAGGTAGGGGTGGCCCAGGATCTGGGCCGCCGCAAGCAGGAGAAAAAGGGCGAGAAAGATCTTGCGATAGAGGGGGAAAACAGGGGCGTCTTCGGGCTTCAAAGGCGTATGGTTCTGTGTTGCTTTCATCTCTCAGCAGACCTGCACCCCTATCGGACACGGCATGTGGGGCCATGTCGCCGTGCCCGAAAATTCGCTCTGGTCCTTTTGACATATCAACAAGTTACCGTATAATGAAACGTTGGCGAGTACAAGCTCCCGATGGTCACCAAACAGGAAGAAGAGGAGAGCCTCGTGGAAGACAAGATGACCAAGCTCACGCGTCGGCTCATGGAGTGGATGAACGGGGGGCGGGCCGCCCCGGTCGCGATCGAGCTCATCCCGACCAACCGGTGCAACTCGCGCTGCCTCACCTGCTGGCGCCAGGGCCAGGAGCTCGACTACTCGGACGAGATGACCGACGAGCGGCTCTTCCGGCTCATCGACGAGGCGGGCGAGCTCGGCGTGGGCGAGATCGCATTCGTCGGCGGCGGCGAGCCCACGGCCCGACCGGTCACGCTGAAGCTGTGCGACAAGATCAAAGGGTACGACATGTTCGGCGACCTGGTCACGAACGGCACCCTCCTCAAAGAGAAGGAAATCGCCCACCTCGTGGATATTCAGTGGGATATGATGAAGGTGAGCCTCGACGGGGCGGACGCGGCCATGCACGACCACCTGCGGGGCGTGCCCGGCACCTTCGATCGGGTGAACTGGATGTTCGACACCTTCCGGGACTACAAGGAGCGCACCGGCTCGAGGCTTCCGCGGATGGTCGTCAACGTGGTCATTTCAAACGTCAACAACCACCAGTTCTACGACATCGTCCGCCACGCCGCGTCCAAGGGGGTCGAGGAGATCCTCCTGCTCCCCATGACGGTCTTCTCCGACACGGGGGCCAAGCTCAAAATGGACGACGACGAGATCGCCGTATTCCAGGATCAGATCATGCGGGCCATGGAGTTCATCAAAGAGCACGGGGTCATGTCCAACATGCACGAATTCCTGGACAAGCGGTACGTGGAGAAGACCAACACCATGGACGAGGTGATCAAGGAGGAGGCGGACAAGAAGCTCGAGGCCGACGGGGAGACAGAAGGAGAGGTTGACGGAGAGGCAGACGGGAATGAGATCGAGCGCCGGGAGAGGGAAATCCTAACGGCCAAGGCCGACCCCTACGAGAACTTCCTCTACATCCCCTGCTTTGACCCATGGCACCACGTCACCATCATCGCCAACGGCAACATCGGGCCCTGCTTCAACGCCCACGTCTGGAAGACCAAGACCACCATCAAGGAGCACAGCCTCGAGGAGCTATGGTACGGGGAGTACTTCGAGCGGTTCCGCCGTCAGCTCCTCAACCGGCGCCTCTCGGACGACTGCAAGACCTGCTGTGTTTGGAAGGTCTTCGAGATGCGCACGATCCGCGAGCGCCTCGAAAAGGCCGTGAGCAAGGACAAGAGCGTTCTTCGCAAGTGGGTCACCCCCGTGGTCGACCGCATCGTCGAGAGACTGAGTTGAGGCAGCTTACTTATGGCATTATCATTGTGTAAGGAGAGGAAAAGGGGGAAAATGGAAAAATGGAAAAGGGATGAATTGTATAGGATGTCATCTATGATAGTCTCTTAAAAAAAGTTTCGGATTGATAGGATATGTCGTTTCGACCTCTGCCTTTTGTCATTTCGACCATAGGGAGAAATCTTTTCAATTTATTATTATGCCCTTTTCCCAATTTCCCCTTTTACCTTTGCTTACACATTTTTTTCGGTTGCGGCTATGCCGCGTTAGGAAGTCATCATGGAATACAGAACATTCGGCAGGACCGGGCTCCGCGTCTCCGCCATGGGGATCGGCGGGGGGCCCTTCCGCGGCGGCGAGATCGACGTGGAGACGATCCGCGAGATCATCACCGAAGGGGTCGCCGCCGGGATCAACTTCATCGAGACCGCCGAGGACTACAACGAGGCGAAGCTCGGAGCGGGCCTGGAGGGGATCGACCGGTCCAAGGTGATTCTCTCGACCAAGAACACCGAGTGCGGCGAGCAGGAGATGGCCCAACGGATCCGCGAGAGCCTGGAGAATCTGCGGATCGACCGGATCGACATCTACGGCCTGCACTCGGTGAACGACGACGGCGACCTGGCCCACCGCGTGGGCGGCGGGGCGCTCGAGGCGATGAAGAAGGCCCGGGACGAAGGGCTCATCCGGTTCTTCGGCATCAGCGGCCACTACATTCCGACCCTGGTGAAGGCCATCGAGTCGGGAGAGTTCGACGTGGTCCAGCTCCCCTACAACCTGGGCCACCCCGAGGCGGAAAAGCTCTTCCCCGTGGCCCGGGCCCACGGCGTGGCCGTGGTGGTCAAGAAGGTCCTGGGCGGCGGCTTCCTGGTGGACCCCAAGATCTTCGGCGAGACCCCGAAGCCCGGGGCCGAGGCCATGACCGCGGTCCAGGCGATCCGGTTCGCCCTGTCCAACCCCGGCGTGGGGTGCGCCCTGATCGGCGCCCGGGAGGTGGACCAGCTCCGTGAGAACCTCCGGGTCTTCGAGGCCCCCCTGGAGATGAGCGAGGCCGAGAAGGAGGAAGAGCACCGGAGGGTCCGGGCATTCCTGGGGGACGACTACTGCCGGGGCTGCAAGTACTGCCTGCCCTGCGACGTGCACGGCTGGGGCTTCGACATCGACATGTTCCTGCGCTACGAGGGCTTCTACGAGAAGTACGGCTACGAGGTCTTCAAGAAGGAGTACACCCACCTTCCCCACAGCGCCGAGGACTGCACCCAGTGCGGGGTCTGTGAGCCCAAGTGCCCGTACGGGATCAAGATCGGCGAGCGGCTGCACCGGGCCCACCGCGTGCTGAGCGGAGAGGCATCCTGAGATGGGCGGCCGGTATTTCGAGTATGTCGACGACGGCAAGATGTGGGCCATCCTGCGATGGATGAGCGGCCGGTCCTCTCCGCCCTACATCCTAGAGCTTCGCCCCACCAACCGGTGCAACCTGACCTGCTCGCTCTGCTGGCACACCCGGAGCGGTGACGACTGGGACTACAGCGTGGAGCTCCCGGGCGATACCCTGACCGCCATCGTCCGGGAGGCGGCCGCCATGGGGATTGCCCGGCTCGAAGTGGGGGGCGGGGGAGAGCCGATGTTCCGGCGCGCCGACACCATGGCCCTCATGGAAGCGGCCAAGGAGGGGGGCATGGCGGGTTCGCTCACCACCAACGCCACGCTCTTCAAAAAGGACGACATCACAAGGCTCGTCGAGGCCGGGTGGGACGAGATCCTCCTCAGCATCGACGGCCCCGACGCGGACGTGCACGACCGGCTGAGACAGTCTCCGGGCTGCTTCGAGCGGGCCATGGAGACCTGCCGGGCCTTCCGGGACGAGAAAGAGCGCCTCGGCGTCGAGAAGCCCGAGCTCAAGTTCGTCCCCATCTTCACGAACCTCATCTGCCACCGCCTGG
>CAZFWM010000115.1:0-19955 GCA_964522545.1 uncultured Thermodesulfobacteriota bacterium | reverse complement strand
TTTTTTTCAAAAATCAATCAGGACAGCAAGTTATGCGACTTTGCCGGAACCCTGTCATTGCTGGGGCCATTGGGTTCTGGTATAGTCGACGCGCATTCTCATGATATGGATCTGCGGATCCGCTGATTCTCTACAGACGGTACATTCCATGGATGAAGAGCTCCGCATCTCTGCCGGATCGACAGACATCACGCCGTCCTCCCCCATTCCTCTGTTCGGCCGATCGCTGCGCTCGGGCCCTTTTCAGGACATCGCGGACCCGCTGGAGGTGAATGCCCTGGTCCTGCGCCAGGGAGCGGGCACGGCTGTGCTGCTTTCGGCCGATCTCCTCTACTTCTCGGATGTTGTCAGAGAGAATGTATTGCCGGCCCTGTCCAAGCGATACGGACTCGACGAGGCCTCGGTCTTTTTCGCGGCCACACATACACACTCGGCGCCGGCCGTCGATGGAGACAAGCCGATGATGGGGACGGCGGATACAGAATACATCCGGCTTGTGTCGGATCGGATCGGCGCGCTTCTGGACAAATTGCTCTCCCAGGAGGGCGCATCGTCCGAGATACACTACGGCTCTTCCAGAGCCCATCATTCTGTGAATCGTCGCAAATTCGGCTGGACGCTGGCTCACGGAATATTCCCCAAAAAGATCATAATGAACCTTCCGAATTTCCACGGCCCGAATGACGAGATGATCCGATGTATCCTGTTCAAGGACGAGGAAGAGCGCCCGCTCTGCGTGATCTGGAGCTACGCCTGCCACCCCGTGGGAGATCCGAGGATCCACCACGTGAGTCCCGACTTTCCGGGAGCTATACGGTGCGCTCTTCGAAGGAGTTTTCAGAGCGAAAAGCTCCCCGTTCTCTTCCTGTTCGGATTCGGAGGAAATATCCGCCCGCTGGTCCTGGAGAAGCGGAGCGATCTGAGAGCCAGGCTTCGACAGAAGATCAACGGCCCCTATTTTCCCGAAGAACACGGCGCTTTCACAATGGAAGAATACAGCCGATGGTCCGCTTCTCTATCGGATTGTGCTTGGAAGGCCATCCGCAATGCGACACGAATACAGGCTCATCCGGATCTCCGGTACCGGCATGAAAAAATTCCGCTGTCAGACCTTGTCGACAGCTATCGGGGGAGCGGTTTTTTGACAATCCGGAAACTGCAGCTGGCGGCCGAGCTCGGATTGGTCGGCATTTCGGCCGAGGTCGTGATGGAGTACCTTGAGCACCTCCATGAGATCTTTCCCTGGTCCCACATCATTCCGGTAAGCTGTATCGATTCAGTCTTTGGATACCTTCCGACTCGGTCCATGGTGAAAGAGGGAGGATACGAAGGGAAAGACTTCTTCCCTTCTTTCGACCTGGAGGGGCGGTTCAATGCATCCATAGAGGATATTGTCGTAAATCACCTGAGATGCATCGCCCAATCTGAGTCTTATTGAAAGGAACTGTACAGCCATGTCACATGTGTTTAACTGGGACCCAAAACAGTTCCACAGAGATGTGGAGAGCTGTAAGTATGCCGACGAAACACCGTTGATTTTGAAGTATATGCCAAAGAGCGGTACGATCTTGGAAGCCGGATGCGGCCTGAGCAGATACGTGAAGTATTTGACGGATATGGGATATGATGTAATCGGGATCGAGTTGGGAAAAGATGCCGTTGAAGAGGCGAAAAAAATAGCACCCTACATCGATACCCGTCATGGAGATGTTACGGATCTCGATTTCGAGGAGGAGACATTCTCAGGCATTATAAGCCTCGGCGTAGTTGAACACTTCATCGAAGGGCCACATAGGCCGCTCGCCGAAATGTACCGCGTTCTGAAGCAGGGTGGGTATGCCCTCATTTCGGTCCCCTGTATGAATTGGTTGAGGAATATCAAATACGGGATCGGAATGGGGATCCGGAACGAGCGGACTCCCGTCCGTGTACTCAAGCATTCGGCGATGCTTCGGAAGCTGTTCGGGAAACATCCAGTTGAAAGGCTGATCCTCAGGCAGCGTCCCTACCGACATAAAGACCGCGCTGTAGATGGGAATTTCTACGAGTATTACTTCACCAGGAAGGAACTGGAATCAGAATTGCTCAGGACCGGATTCAAATTGGTCGAGAGCCTTCCCATCCGGAAAGAAATAGGGCTGTATTTCGAGCTCGGTGGCCTGTTTGCAAATACCGATCTTATAATGGAGTATTTCGCCCCACTGGGAAAGCTCGTGGACAGGACGGTCACACAGATTCCATTCTTCCACAACCACATGCTCATGTGCGTGGTGACAAAGTAAGGATCTCGTTGCCTGGACTTTTCTGTTCTGGTATAGTGCAAAATTATTCACCCGAGTCTTTTGAAAATAGGAGGAGTAAAAAAAGTGAAGGTCCTTCTGGTCGATCCCTGGGCCCCCACGTTCGGCCTCAATCTGCCTCTCGGCTACCTTTCGTCCAGCCTCAAGCGAAATGCCGTCGACGTCCGCACCCTCGATCTCAACAACCGGAGCGCCCTGCACAGGGAGGACGACCTCTACAAAGCCATCGAAACTTACCGGCCCGACCTCGTCGGATTTTCTATTCTATACGTAACCTACAAGAAGGTTCTGGAGGTGGCTCCCATCATCAAGGAGCGCTTTGGGACCAAGATCATCGTGGGAGGGCCCCAGATCACGCTGGAGGAGGAGAACGTCTTCTCCGACAGCAAGGATATCGACTTCGCCATGGTCGGCGAGGGGGAGTTCGGGCTCCCCGAATTGTGCCGGGCCCTGGAAGGAGACGGGGATCTGTCCAGGATCAAGGGGCTGATCTACAGGGAGAACGGGTCGATTCGGAAGAACGAGCGGAGGATGCCCTTCCGGAACCTGAACAGCCTCCCCTTCCCGGACTACGAATCCTTCGGGATCGAAAAGATGGAGACCTACCGTCTCATGACGAGCCGGGGCTGCCCTTACGACTGCGGCTTCTGTTTTCGCCAGCACGCCCACGACTGGAGACCCCGGACGCCCGATAACGTTATCGAGGAGCTCAGACAGGCGCGCAGGCACTACGGGATCAAGAACTTCATCGTCCACGATGAATCCTTCAACATCAACAAGAAGCGGGTGATCGCCATCTGCGAGGGGCTGAGGCGCGAAGGGCTCGACCTCACATGGACCTGCGCCGGAATCCGGGCCGATTCGGTTGACGATGACATTGCCGCTGCCATGCAAAAGGCCGGCTGCCGGATGGTCTCGGTCGGGATCGAGTCGCTCATGCCCGATGTGTTCGAGCGAATCGGCAAGAGAGAGAAGATCGACCACGTGGTCAAAGCCGTCGAGTCGCTCAAGCGGCACAAGATCAAGGTGCTCGGCTACTTCATGATCGGCCTCCCGGGCGACTCCTACAACGGGGTGATGGAGACCTATCGCAGGGCGAAAAAGCTGAAGCTCAACAAGCAGAGCTGGGCCAACTTCATGCCCCTTCCGAAGACCCGCTTCTACAAGGAGGTCTACGACGATCCCCAGACCCGGATGCTCCACGACTATCGCGACATCGAGATGATCTGGCTTAGGGGGCGCAGCGTGGTGCAGGTCGCCTTCGACAACCCGAGCTTCCCGGCCGAGGAGAAGCTGGCGGCCTACTACAAGATCCACACCCGGATCGGCAACCTGGCCCCGAACCTCGAGCAGCCCCTGGCCATGATCTTCCTCGAGGCCCTGTCTCTCATCGTCCGGCACGCGCCCCACCTCCTCCCTCTCTACATCGCCAGGTACTCCTGGAAGTTCCTGAAGAGATTCCTCACCAAGGCCACCCCCATCCAGATGCTCTCAAGAACGAACGAGAACCTGGTCTTCAGTCCCGAATTCATCTTCGACTTCAACTAAGGGGGGCGCCTCTGCTTTTCCACTCTCTGGATTTCGCCGTCTTCTTCATAGCTGTTCTGGTCCTGGTGCGGCGCCTGCCCCATCGAGGCCAGAACCTCCTCCTTCTTGCCGCCAGCTATCTCTTTTATTCTTTCTGGAATCCGAGATGTCTCATCCTCATAGCTGCCTCCACGCTGATCAACTATGCTCTGGGAATCGCAATTCATAGGACCGACCGCGAGCGAACCGGACGGTGGCTCGTCGGTATTTGCGTAGCCTCCAATCTGGGGATCCTGGGGTTTTACAAGTATTTCAATTTCTTCATCGAATCTTTTTCAGACATCCTCTCAGGTCTCGGTATTCCCATTACCTACCCGGCCCTGGAGATCCTCCTTCCCCTCGGGATCTCCTTCTTCACCTTCAAGGGAATGAGCTATCCCATCGATGTCTACCGGGGCACTGTCGAGCCGACCCGAAACCCGATCGACTTCGCCCTCTTCATCGCCTTCTTCCCCCATCTCGGGGCCGGCCCGATCGAACGGGCCGACAACCTCCTCGGACAGATCAGCCGCCCCAGGGAAAAGTCGTCCGAAATGGTGAAAGAAGGGTGCTTCCTCTTCATGCTGGGCCTCTTCAAAAAGGTCTTCGTGGCGGATAACCTGGCCCGCCTCGCCGACCCGGTCTTCTCCTCCTCCTCACCCCCTGAGGGGATTACCGTGCTGATCGCCACCTACGCATTCACCTTTCAAATCTACTGCGATTTTTCCGGCTACACGGACATGGCGCGCGGGATAAGCAAGATTCTGGGTTTCGACACGATCCTGAACTTCGATCGTCCCTATTTCGCCCGCAATCCCCGGGAGTTCTGGCGCCGGTGGCACATCAGCCTGTCGACCTGGCTGCGCGACTACCTGTACATCCCGCTGGGCGGCAGCCGGCGCGGTGAGCCCCGAGTCCTTTACAACCTGATGATCACCATGATCCTGGGCGGCCTGTGGCACGGCGCCAACTGGACCTTCGTCCTGTGGGGCTTCTACCACGGCCTCCTGCTCTGCGTACACCGGACGTGGAGTCGCCTCAGGGCGGGCCGACCCGGCTCCCTTTTGAAAAATCTTCTGTCGGGCCTGATCTGGTTCCAGTTCGCCGCCCTGGGCTGGATGTTCTTTCGGGCAAACTCCTTCACACAAATCAGGGAGATGGTCTTTGCCCTTTTTACGGATTTCACCATCCCGGACGGCCTCCTCCCCCGGATAGGGCGACTCCTGTTCTTCATCGCTCCTCTCTTCGGCGTGGAGATCTGGCAGGAGATAAAAGGGGATGAGCTCATACCTATGCGGCAGCGCCGAATCATCCAGGTGGCCCTGTTCGTGGTGACTTTCTATCTGCTCATCCTGTTCAACTCGGGCGGACAGGATTACATCTACTTCCAATTCTGATTTGGGTATCTGATATGGATCGAACCTGGCGAGCCGGACTCGTGTGGGCACTCATCATCATCGGTCTGATCGAGGTCTCTGTCGTCATCCTCATGCCGATGGCGAGCGTTCACCGTGGATTTGTATTCACCCGCTCCAAGCTGGCGGCCGTGGACCGGGGGCTTGGGGCCCGGGTGATCGTCATCGGCGACTCCACCACCATAACCTCTGTGGATACTTTGCTCCTCGAGGAGATCACCGGAGAGAAAGCCTACAATCTGGGGCTGGTCGGCTTCTTCCAGGTGACCGGCTCCCTCTTGATGCTGGAGAGAGCCCTCTCACAGGAGGCCCCGGAGGTGGTGGTGCTGATGCACGCCTACGATGTCTACGCCAGGTCCACGGAAAATCCGACGAGCCGCGACCTGATCACAGGATTCTTTCACCGCCCCCTTGACCTCCGGAGTTATCCGACCGACCCGTGGCGGCGTGGTGCATGGACCCTGCGAGCGCTGATGGCCAACCTGATCCCATCGGTATGGCTCCGTGCCGACATCAGGAATTCCGCAGGCTATCTCTTGGACCATTCATTCAGAAGCCTGCTCCAAGAGCACAGGCACACAGCCCGGCACATCTCGGAGAACAAGGGATACTTCTCGGTCGAGAAGACAATGAGGGATCGAATCGAAGAGGATCTCCAGGCTCATCTCCATCGTGTGAGATCCATCCCGTTCTCCTGTTCAGAGGAAAATCGAAACGTCCTGGATCGAATCATCCGCCGCTGCGGTGACAGGGGAATCGATCTGATTCTGGTCCCCGCTCCACTCTACGATACGTTTCTCGAAGACCCGGCAACAGAGGCCCACATGGAAAGTCTTTTACAATTCCTCTCCGAGCTCGCTTCCACCGGTCCCCATGTCCATCTCCCAGAGGCGGTAATTCCGTCCTTTCCGCTCGATATGCTCTCCGATTCGATCGATCACCTCAACAGCGAGGGGGCCAGACACCTAACGGAGCGGATCGCCGGATGGGTGCATTCCCACAGTAATCTGCTTCCATCGAATTGATTGAGTCTATTGTAGAAACAACAGTGCTGTGATAGGCATATTTTTTTTGCCTTGTTGGGGAGATATCAAAATGCGCATTCTGGTAACGGGTGGAAGGGCCTTTATCGGTATCCATTTGTGCAGGCGACTCATCACGGAGGGGCATACCGTAACCGTGCTTACCCGAGACCTTTCGGATGGAGGGGATGCCCGGCATGGAGAAGGAGAGTCTTCGCCTCGGTTTGTCGAGGGAGACCTCCTCGACCGCAGGGACATACAAGAGATCCTTCAAGATTGTCGACCCGAGATCGTATTCCACCTCGCCTCCATGAGGATGGAACATGCCCCTGAAGGAGACGCCCGTTTCGTCCTTCGCGTGAACGGGGAAGGGACCTACAATCTGCTGGAGGCGTGCGCCGCCCTTCCACAGGCCCCGATCGTGGCCTACGCGTCGGCCATGGGCGTCTACAATTACGAAGCCCCCTCCTATCTGCCCGTGGATGAAAACCATCCGGCCATCCCGGCCGACACGTATGGATTGTCGAAGCTCATGGGAGAGCTGGCCTGCGAGTATTTCGCATCCCGATCCGGGCTTCCCTGCTCCATACTGCGCATCTCCGGGGTGTTCGGGCCCGGCAAGCCGAAGGGGATCATCTACAACTGTCTCAATGCCTTGATGACCGGAGGAGTCGTCAGGCTGCCCAAGGGCGAAATCAGGCGGGACCTGGTATACGTCGACGACGTGGTGGATGCGCTCATCCGGGCCGCACGGTCCGCCGGGCAGGGTCGTCCCCCCGTCTACAACATCGGAAGCGGGTCCGGGGACTCTCTCATGGACGTGGTCCGGGCGACCGAGCGCGTGACCGGACGCGAAGTCCCAGTCGAGATCCTGCCGGACGATCGAAACAGCCTCTTCCATTTCGACATCGCCAAGGCGGCCCGGGAGATCGGATTTCACCCGCGATCCCTGGAGGAGGGCATCGATGCGTACTGGAAATTCTTGACAGAGTCGAGCTAGTGACGGCGCGTTCGAACCTCTTATACGGCGGGGACGCAGCCGAAGGTTTTCGCGACGACCTTGTACCGCCGGCTAACAAATAACGCAGTTGGCACGACGAAAGGCTCGAAGGATGTTACGTAAGGGCTACCAGAAAAGCAGAGCGATCATTCAGAGAGATGGATGGATCCCCTATTTCAAGAGGCTCTCCTCTCTGGCGATCCAGATCGCGTCCAGCCCCGGGGACTATGTCTTCTACAGACGGTATCTGATGCTCGAGAGGGTCTTCCAAAAAGAAACCGAAGAAGCCGAAAAGGCCGAAGAGGCCCGATCGAATCTTCACTCCCGGATACCCGACTGCTCCGAGGAGATCGTTTCCGCTCCCGAAGAGCTGGACCGCCTGATTTCTTCCGACTACGATTTTTCCACCTGTCCCTACATGGAATACTTGAGAACCCGTGTGAATCAGGGAGACATCATCCTCCTCCTGTTCATCGGCGGAGAGTTCAGCAGCTATACTTGCATGGCCTTGAATAATCAGGATCCCATATTTCAAAAGAAGGACGATCGAACCACCGGATTCATCGGCCCCAGCTACACGAGTCCCACCCACCGCAGCAAGGGAATCTTTACTTATGCCATGTCGAAAGCGTGTGATATTCTCCGAGAGAGAGATAAGTCAAAAGCGCTGCTCTACGTGAAAAAGAAAAATCTGCCTTCAATAAAAGGGATGCGAAAAGCCGGTTTCACGCCCTGCGCCGAGGTCCGATATCTACGCCTGCTCCTCTGGAATTTTCCCAGGGAGCGCGAGCTGAAAAAGGGGACGAACGACACCTAAAAGGAGTTGCATCCAAGCCATGAAGACACCGCACATTCGAAGCGCACAGCCTTATTTCCCCCCGGACGAGATCGATTGGATACTGCAGGAGACACGCGCGGTGCTGGAGAGCGGGGCCCTGACCCGGGGGCCTCGCATAGCCCGGTTCGAGACCCTTTTCGCGGAGTACACGGGAGTGCGTCATGCAATCGCCGTGTCCAACGGGACGACCGCCCTGGAAATCGCCCTTCGTCATTACGAGCTCGACAGGGCCGAGGTGATCGTCCCGACCAATACTTTTCTTGCATCGGCAAATGCCGTGATATTCGCGGGAGGGAAACCGGTTTTTTCGGATATCGAGGGAGATTCCCTCTGTATCGGTCCGGACCAGATCGAAGATCGTCTCTCCGACCGGACCCGCGGGGTAGTGGCCGTCCACATCGCAGGGATGATCTGCCCGGAGATCGACACCATCCGCGACTTCTGCAAGGCCCGAGGCCTCTTTCTCATCGAGGACGCCGCCCACGCTCACGGCGCCGAGTTGAAGGGATGCAAGGCGGGCAGCCTGGGCGATTCGGCCGGGTTTTCCTTCTTTCCGACCAAGCTCATGACCACGGCCGAAGGAGGCATGATCACCACGAACGATGACGCCCTGGCCGAATTCGCGCGTACGTTTCGAAACCATGGAGTTCCGGAAGGAAAAGGGGTTCACACCGCCCTGGGACACAACTACCGGATGGATGAGTTGAGCGCCGTGCTGGGTCTCTCACAACTCCGCCTGCTGGATTCTTTTCTTCAAAAACGGCGGACCATCGCCGGTCGATACGAAGCGGGGTTGAGTTCTCTCGAGGGTTTGGACCTTATCAGGTTACCGGAGGGCATGCGACACAGCTACTATAAGTTCCCGGTCCTCGTCTCCTCGCGAGACCGGCGAAACGCCCTGGCGGCGGCCTTGAAAGAGAAGCATCGTATCGACACCGGGACAGTCTACTGGCCCCCCTGCCACCTGCATCCCGCTGTCCCGGCCCGCCCCGACCTGTATGACGCCCGGAGCCCCTTTCCGATCGCGGAAGACATCCTTCCGCGCATATTGTGCCTCCCCATACACGCCCGGCTGGACGAGCCCTCGGTGGAGCGGATCATCGAGGCGGTGAAGAGCGAGATCTGATCCGGACAGGACGCAATACTTCCGAAGAAAAGCGAGGAAGCTACTCCGGCTCCTTCGCGCCCTCCTTACCCGCATAGAACCCGCGAAGGCTGTAAATAATCCCGCCCAGTATCGAAAGAAGGACCATCAAGGAAAAGAAGAGCAGCGAGAGGGCCAGGGCCTGGGATTCGGGAACACCGGCCCACTTGAAGCAATAGACAAAGGCGGTCTCGCGCACACCTATCGCATTCAGTGAAATGGGGATCATGGAAATCACGGAGATGATCGGTATGAAGATGAAAAAATAGATCACCGAGATCTCCATGCCCAGAGAGAGGGACAGGATGTACACTGCTACATAGGCGGTGCTCTGGTAGAGGAAGGAGATGAGAACCACGGCGGCCAGTGAGGCCGGCGACTCCCGGTAGGAGAGAATCGAGACCAGGCCGCGATCGATTCGCTCGCCAAGATTCCTGTAGGATATCCTGCGCAGCAAGGCACGTAGTTTTTCATTCAGTGCAGTCCAGCCGAAGAAGGCGAAGAGCATGAATCCGAGCAGCGCGGTTACGCCGAGCGTTAGGGCGAGGAGGCCGCGGTTCGGGTTGAGGTGAAAGAACAGACCCATGGCCAGGCAGGCCATGATGGAGAGGGCCATGAGACCGAGGACGCGCTCCACCAGGATGGAGGACAGAGAATCCGTGGTTCGACGGGTGTGGCGCGAGAGGTCCACGGCGCGCGCCACATCCCCCCCCACCGAGGTTGGGAGAAACATATTGAAAAAAAAGCCGACGAGATAAAAGGAATAGAGCTTGCGGATCGGCGCTGCGATCCCCTTGGCGTTGAGCAGCACCTTCCACCGGAGCGAGCCGAAGAGGTTCCCGAAGAGAAGGAGGGCGAAGGCGGGGATGAGGTACCGGAGCTGAACCCCTCGTATGCCTTGCCAGACATGGGCTATATCGACCTTGTGGAAGAGGTAGGAGAGCAGGGCGAGGCCCACGATGACTCTGGCGAGGAGGCCCCACCGCTTCTTATTCATGCGTCGGGCCCCGGAGGGGGCTTCTCGATTCCGATCTCCCGGTCGACGATGAACCGGGGCCGCCCCCGAACCTGATCGAGGGTCCGCCACACATATTCGCCCAGGATTCCGAGCACGACCAGCTGAATCCCCGAGACCGCGAGGAGGACCGGGATGACCGGACCGGCGTCCGGGGACGCGCCAACGATACCTCGCACTGCCCGGCCCAGGCCGCAGAGCACGCCCGCCCCGAAGAAGATGAGCCCCCCGTAGGTGATCAGGCGAATCGGGACGTAGGAATACCCGGTAAACACATCCAGGGCCGATTTGATCCTCTTGCCCAGCCCCCACTTGGTCTGCCCCGCGCGGCGCGGGCGCCTGCGGTAAGTCACCTCGGACTGGCGGAACCCCATCCACCGGACCATGTGGAAGATAAAAAAGTTTCGCTCCGGAAAGGAGATGAGCTCCCGGACCACGCGCCTATCCATCAGGACGATGTCGGTTCCGGTTGCCGGGGTCTCCTCCATGACGAGCTTTTGGGATAGGAAGTAGAAGAGGTTTGCCAGCAGGACCTTCATCCTGCCGTCCTCTTCTCCACGCTCCTCGCGTACGGCCCAGACCGTATCGTATCCTTCCCTCCACTGTGCCAGCAGGCGGCCCATGAGCTCCGGCGGATCCTGAAGGTCGGCCGAGAGGTTCACGGCCACATCTCCGGAGGCCCGGGTGAGCCCCGCCAGGATCGCGGCATGGGAGCCGAAATTCCGGCTCAGCTTCACCACCTTCACGCGATCGTCCCGGGATGCGATCTCCTCGAGCATGCCGAAGGAACGGTCCGATGAACCGTCGTCGACAAAGACCATCTCCAGGTCGGCATCCTCCAGGTCCCGACTCGCCTCGTCCATCTCGGCGTGGAGCGGGCCGAGGTTCTCTTCCTCGTTGAACACCGGAACGATGACTGAGACCCTCACTCGCCCTTCCCTACTCATCTCTCCCCCGCGCGCTGCTTACCTTCAATCTACAATTTCCAATTTCCAATCTGAAATTTCCAATGATGTTTAGCCATGTCTGCTTAAGAAACGGGCACGATCCGCACCTCGTCCCCCACGATCTCCACCCTTCCTCGCACTTCGGCCGGCACGCCCCAGGCGGCCGTTCGGTCCGGAATGTCCCGGTTCACCAGGCTGCACGCCCCGATCACACAGTGCGATCCGATGGTCACCCCCTTCAGGATGACCGCCTGGGCCCCGATGTAAGTGCAGTCGCCGATCTTCACGGGGGCCACGTCGGGCTCTGCCTTACCGCCGGTCAGGGCCCAGCTCACCGTGTCGTGGGAATAGACCTGTACACCCGTGGAGATACTGCAGTTGTCGCCGATCTCGATTCCCCCCCGTCCGTCCAGCATCACCATCGGCCCGATCCAGGTGTCCCGGCCGACGTGCACGTCCCACATTACATAGGCGCTGTGATAGATGCTGGTGCCTTCACCGAAGCCGAGGGCCCGGGCGCGCTCCCACCGATCGAAGAGGAGCTCTTCGAAAGGGAGATCCCGGTCCCACTTCTGGGCCGTCTCATCCCGGAGCTGCTCGTAGAGCCGCCTTATCTCCTCAAGCAAACGCTCCCGATCCTTCTCCATCGGCACCTACCCCTAATTCCTCAAACCTGATCCCTTAGATACCGCCGCCCCTCCTCCTCCAGCTCCTCCATCGAGTCACCCTCGATGAAGATCCTGTTCCACATCTCGAAACAGATGAGCGACCAGATGAGGAACCTGTGATTCTCTTGCCCGGAACAGTGGGCCTCGATGATCGCCTCCACCCCCTCGGGACGAAAGAAGTCTCGATCTCCGGCCCGCTCCGACAGCAGCAGCCCTCGTATGTAGCTCAGGGTCTCACTCTGATACCACGATTTATCCGGCGGCGTAAATCCCTGCTTTCTGCGCGTCAGGGTCTCATCAGGCAGGAGCTTTCGCATCGCCCTCTTCAGGATATATTTGCTCTCCCCGTGGCGCAGCTTGTAGGCCGGAGGGATGCCCAGTGTGAAGTCGATGAAGTCGTTGTCCAGGAAGGGGACGCGCGTCTCGATGGAGTGGGCCATGCTCAGCTTGTCTTCCACGATGAACAGGCCGTTGAGAAAGGTCTTGGCGTCGAAGTACATGGCCCGGTTCAGGGGCTCGGTCGATCGATCCCCGTCCAGGACGGCCCTGAAGCTCTCGAAGGTCGAAAAACCGCCCAGCTCGCTGTTCAACCGGTCCGTGAAGAGCCTCTTTTTTTCTTCGTCGTCCAGGAAGCGTACCCATAGGCGGTAGTAGGCTTTCGCAAACTCCTCCCGGTCGCGCAGACCGAGGATCGGGTCGTATCGCCACGGATACCCGGCAAAGAACTCGTCGCCGCCCACCCCGGAGAGAACCACGGTGACGTACCGGGATATCAGCTCCGAGATGTAGTAGATGGGGTAGCTGATCCCCACCCGAAAATCCTCCAGGTGCCGGACGACCCGGGGCAGCACCCTCGCCATGTCCCCGGAGAAGAGGTGCTGCTCGAAGTGCCGGGTGTCCAGGATACGGGCCAGCAGCTCGGCCTCGACCCGCTCGTCGAAGAGCTTCTCCTCCTCCGAGACCTGCGATGTGTCGAACCCGCAGGTGAAGGTGTGAAAGGGGCGGATGTGCCTGGCCGCCACGGCCGTGATCGAGCCGGAGTCCATACCTCCGCTCAGGTAGCTCCCGACCGGCACCTCGCCGACGAGCTGGCGCTGCACGGCCTTCTCGAACCGCTCCCGGAGCCCCTCTTCATAGGCCGCCTCACCCAGGTTCTCCCCTTCCCGGTAGGTGATGTCCCAGTACTGGTGCTGCTCCACGCCCCTGGCCCGGGCGATGAGGACGTGGCCGGCCGGCAGGATCCGTATGTCCTTGAAGAGGGTCCGATCCCCGAAGGTGTTCTGGAAGGTGAAGTGCTCGGCCAGGCCGAAGGGATCGACGGCGCAGCGCACCCCGGGCACGGCGAGGATGGCTTTCACCTCCGAGGCGAAGATCAGCCTCGCTCCGGGCTGCACGGTGTAGTAGAGGGGCTTTACTCCGAACCGGTCCCGGGCGAGGATGAGCCGCCGCTCCCGCCCGTCCCATAGGGCGAATGCGAATATCCCGTTGAGCGCCTCCAGGGCCTCGATGCCTCGCTCTTCGTACAGGTGAACGATCACCTCGGTGTCGCTCCGGGTCCGGAAGACGTGCCCGGCCGCCTCAAGCTCGGCCCGCAGGTCTACGTAGTTGTAGATCTCTCCGTTGTAGCTGATCCAGACCGAGCCGTCCTCGTTCGACATGGGCTGCTGGCCGGTGGAGATGTCGATGATGCTCAGGCGCCGGTGGCCGAACCCCACGGGGCCGGCTGTGAAATAGCCCTCCTCGTCCGGTCCCCGGTGGACCAGGAGATCCGCCATTCGTCTCAGCAGCTTCTCTTCGACCCGGGCCTCATGGTCGAAGTTGTAGATTCCGCATATCCCACACATGACCTCTTTTATGGGATTTTCGGGCTGCCATGTCAACCGCTCTTCACCCTTGGTATCGACTTCCCTTACTCCCCCCTGCACCCCCTACTCCCCCGGGATTCCCCCTTGTTAAAAATACCCGTTCTGATTATTCTCGTGCACCATGAAAGACGACAAGGGAAAAGGCGAACAAATACGATACGAAAGGATCCGGGTAAAGGACATCCACGCCTACGCCTGCAGGATGCTCGGGGAGCTGAAAGAGAAGGAGGAGCTGAAAGAGAACAGCGAGCTTCCCGTCACCCGGCATCGCGCACTCTCCCTCAAGAACAATCCCTATGCGGACGATGAAGACGTGGGGCTCATTGTCGCTTTCGACCGGGACCGCTCCATAGGCGCTCTCGTCCTGATGCCGGGATTGCTGAGATCCGGCGGCTCATTGCACAAGATGTTCTGGACCTCGTCCTGGTTCGTCTGTGCCGACTACAGGGGCAAGGGGGTCGGCACAGGCCTGTTGCTGGAGGCCGTGTCGCTGAAGGAGGACATCGTCCACACGGCCATGAGCGCGGACTCGGAAAGGGTGATGAAGAAACACGGCTTCATCGAAATGGCCGTCCTGGCCTACGATGTCATCCATGTCGACAGAGTGAACCCCTTCACGCTTCCCTTCCGAATCATTCGAAAGATGCCCTGGGGCGACAAGGCCTCACGGGAGAAGATCGATCGTTTCACTGCGGGATGGAATCGGATTACCTCCCCGCTGATCCGGAGAGGCTTCTACCGATCATTGCAACTCCATCGAAGAATGGAGGAGTCCCCCTATCGATTCGAGGTGGTGGATGCCTTCGGCGAGGCGGTCTCCGCGAAAGGGAACTGTGACAACGGCAAGAATGAATTCTATCGCGACATGGACGCCGTCAACTGGATGCTCTCCTACAAGTGGATACTGGAAAACGACGAGAGAGACCCGATCGAGTCAGGCTATTTCTTCTCCAGCTATCGCGACCGGTTTCGATATGTCCCCATGGAGATCTATTCTAAAGAATCGAGAACATTCGAAGGATACTTTGTTCTGTCCATATCTTCCCACAACGAGAAAACCACGGTAAAGCTGCTGGATCACCACTTCGCGGACGAACTGGATCGAAAAGCGGTTTTCTATTCCATCCTCGGTCACGCAAGGGAATGCCTTGCAAATACGATCCTGCTGCCGCGCGCTTTCACGGATGCCCTCGGAGAGACCTGGATCAAGAGGCTTGCATCCTATGAGATGAGACGGAATTATCTGTGCTTCCCCAAGGCCCCGGAGAGTCCCCTGGCGAAGAGCATGTTCGACATGGACCTGCATTATCAAGACTCCGACCTTGCCTTCACCTAGACGAGACCATGAACGGCATTGCCAAGACCGCAGCAAAAAGATTAATCGATTTCATTCCCACGTCCCTGTGTCAGCGGTTGATCGACCGACCCGCCACCGGTCTGCTCTACCACATGGTCTCGGACGAAGAGGTGGATCACGTACGATACATATGCGACTACAAGACGGGCCGCATGTTCGAATCGGATCTTCAATACCTGAAGGAGAACTACCGTTGCGCATCCTATGAAGATCTGGCCGGGGGGGCTCTGAGTAAAAAGAGGGCAGGCCCCCATGCGGTCGCCTTGAGCTTCGACGACGGATACGCGGAATGTTTTTCGGTCGTCCGGCCCCTCCTGCTCGAATACGAGATCCCCTGTATTTTTTTCCTGACCACCGACTTCATCGACAACGGGGCGATGTTCTATCGCAATAAGGTCTCCCTGTGCATCAAGGAGCTGCGGGCACGGGACCGGTCGGAGCTCGTAGGTTTCCCGGAGGCGCTGAAGAGCCGGCTCGGGCGCAACATGGACAGTGTCGATGCCCTCGAACACTGGCTGAAAACGACGTCCTCTGATTCGTCCGACATCATCGACGAGATCGGTCTGCTGTTGGATATCGATGAAAAAAAATACCTGGCGCGGAACAGGCCCTATGTGACCACGGACGAGATAAAGGCGCTGGCGTCCGACGGATTCAAGATCGGAGCCCACACGAAGAGGCATCATCGATTCAAAACTCTTCGCCCCGAAGAAATCCAGGATGAGATCGTCGGCTCCTGCGAGAAGATCATGGAGATAACAGGGGATCGTGAAATCCCCTTTTCCTTCCCTTTCAACAACATCGACTGCGACATTCCATACCTGAGGGATCTGAAGAAACGATATGATTTCCTCGGGCTCCTCTTTTCAGGCAATGTGGCGAGGGAAGACGAGGAGGTCGTGCTGAGCAGGATTACGGCGGACTCGAGGCCGGACGTGGCGGAGGGGGGCAGCAATCTCCCCGCCCTGTTGCAGAAGACCTATCAATCCCAATTGATCGAGAACAGGCACTATCTGGTCAAATCTCTCCTGCATCCCTGAAACAAATAAGGTCTACCCCATATCCACGGGAACGGCGTTGTTTTCCAGGGAGCGCTGGGCCGCCTCGAGGACGCGGACCACCTTGAGGCCCGTCTCGCCATCCGTGGAGGGCTCCCCCCCTTTCGTGATGCACTCGGCGAAGTGACGGCACTCCTCGTGGAGCGGCTCGACGAGGTCGAGTTTGGGGATGTAGATGTCCCCGGCGTGGAGGCTGAGCTGAAAGAGCCCGAAATTGTCGACCCGGGCCGGCTCGGCCGGCCCTTCGGAGAGGCTGACACGTCTGTCGAAGACTGTGATTTTCGCCTCCTGGCTCACGTCGTCGTAGATGACCATTTTCTCGCTCCCCACCACGCTCACCCTGCGCACCTTGGTCGGATAGAGCCAGCTCACCTCGGCGTGGGCGGAGACGCCCCCGGGGTAATCGAGGTTCAAAAAGAGGGCGTCCTCGATGCCCGGCTGTATACAGGAGATCCCCTTGGCCGAGACCCGGACCGGCCAGGCCCCGAGGACGTAGGAGGTGATGAACAGATCGTGAGAGGCGAGCTCCCACAGGGTACCCGTCTCCCGGCTGAAGCCGCCGAGGTTGAGTCGGTGGGAGGTGAGATAGTGAATCCTGCCCAGCTCTCCGCTCTCGATGTACTCGCAGAGTCTACGCACCGCGGCATTGTACCGGTCGATGTGGCCGACCATCAGGACCCGGCCGGCGCCGCGGGCCTGCTCGATGAGTCTGGCGCACGCCTCCGAGCTCCGCGCCATGGGCTGCTCCACGAAGACGTGCTTGCCCGCATCGAGGGCCTTGGCGGCCAGGGCCTCGTGGGTGGAGATGGGGGTCGCGATGAACAGGGCGTCCACGGCCACGTCGCGGAGCACATTGTCCAGGTCGTCCGTGATGTTCACATACCCGAACCGGGCCTTGAGGAGATCGAGCCGCCCGGAGTCGAGATCGCAGAAGTAGCGCAGGTGGTAGTCCGGTATCTGCGTAAGGGTCCGGCCCAGCAAGGCGCCCCAGAAACCGCACCCGACCACAGCGACCTTGATCATCTCTCCCTCCCTTCGTCTCCATCCGATCCATCCGGCGCCCCGGCCCGCTCCGCGGTCTGCCTGCGCCAATCGATCACTTTGCTCATCCCGTCGCGCACGCTGGTGGTCGCCTCGAAGCCGAGCTCGGCCCGGGCCTTCTTTTCACAGCCCCAGCGCCGGGTCACCAGCTTGCCGTCGCGATCGGCAAAGACCGGCTCCAGATCGGTCCGGCCCCGGAGCTCGAGCAGGACCGCGGCGAGCTCTTTCAGGGTCGTCTCCCGCCCGCTCGCCACGTTGTAGAAGACGTTCGTGCGCGGGATCTCGAGAGCCAGGATGTTGGCGCGGGCCACGTCCTCCACGTAGACAAGGTCTACTGTCTGCGTGCCGTCGCCGTGGATCACCGGCGGCTCGCCCGCGTCGATCCGGTTGAGGAAGTGCATGATCACGTCCATGTAGGCGGCCTGAAAGGGCTGGCGCGGACCGTAGACATTGAGGTAGCGCAGCCCCACGAAGTCGAGGCCGTACTTCTTGTGAAAGGCCCGCAGGATCTGCTCGTCCGCGACCTTGGTGGCCCCGTAGAACAGATCGTTGTTGAAGGGGTGGTCCTCGTCCGTGGGGAGATAAGTCCCGTCCCCGTAGACCGAGGAGGAGCTGGCCGCCACCACCTTGCGCACCCCAGCCTCCACGCAGGCCTCGAGGACGTTGAAGGTCCCGATGATGTTCACCTCCAGGGCCTTCCTCGGCTCGGCCTCGCAGAGCCGGAGCCACATGGCCGCCTCGTGGAAGGCGTAGTCCACACCCCGCATCGCCTCCCGCAAGGCCTCCCGGTCCGTGATGTCCCCCTCCACGACTTCCACCTCCCCGTGGGCCCGGGCCCGGTCGAGGTGCTCTGGTTTGCCGCGGACGAAATTGTCGTACGCAACCACCCGGGCGCCCCTTTCCACGAGGACGTCCGCGATGTGCGAGCCGATCAGGCCGGCCCCTCCTGTTATCAGGACCTTTGCACCTTCGAGGTTCATCTCTTCTCTTTCCTTTCACTGCCCTTTGCCGCTTCGCTGCGCACGAGCGAAGCGATCCGCCGAATCTGGTCCGGCCGAATCTCGGGGTACATCGGCAGGGAGAGGATCTCGCAGGCGAGCTCCTCGGCTACCTGAAAATCCCCCTCCCGATAGCCCAGGTATCGGTAGGCCGGCTGGAGATGGAGCGGGATGGGATAGTGAATCCCGGTGGAGACGCCCTCCCCGGCCAACCTCTCGCGGAGCCGGTCCCTCTGGGCTGCTCTGATCACATAGAGGTGATAGACGTGGACGGACTCCGGGGCCGCCTGCGGACAGATGATACCCTCTACATCGCCGAGCATGTCGTCATAGAGCCGGGCGGCCTCTCTGCGCCTCTCGTTCCACCCTTCGAGACGGGGCAGCTTCACCCTCAGAATCGCGGCCTGTATGGCGTCGAGCCGGCTGTTGCACCCCTCGATCAGGTGCTCGTATTTTTCGCGCCTTCCGTGGTTTCTAAGAAGGCGCACCTTCGATGCAACCTCCTCGTCACAGGTGACCACGGCCCCGGCGTCTCCGAAGGCCCCGAGGTTCTTGCCCGGATAGAAGCTGAAACAGGCCGCCTCGCCCAGGGTCCCCACCCTTCGCCCCCGAAAGGACGCACCGTGTGCCTGGGCCGCATCTTCGATGACCCTGAGGCCGAAGCGGCGGGCCATGGCGCAGATGGCATCCGTGTCGGCGGGGTGTCCGAACAGGTGTACCGGGATGACCGCCGCGATCGGAACGGACCGGCCCCGATGGACCGGCCGCCCGTCGGCCCGGGTCTCGCAGGCCTGCTCCAGGAAATGCTCGAGCCGCGCCGGGTCGAGGGTGGAGGTGGAGGGGGCCACGTCCACGAAGAAAGGGACGGCGCCGGCGGCCGAGATCGCCTCGGCCGTGGCGATGAAGGTGTTGGGGACCGTGACGACCCCATCGCCCGACCTGATCCCGCACGCGCGAAGAGCGAGCGTGAGTGCATCCGTGCCGTTGGCCACGCCCACTGCGTGATCGGCCCAGCAGAAGGCGGCGAACTCGCGCTCGAAGGCCTCCACCGTCTCTCCGAGGACGAACCGCCCCTCCTCGACCGTACGCAGGAGCGCGCCGTCGATCTCCTCCTTGAGCTCGCGGTACTGGGCCTTCAGATCGACGAGGGGTATCTTTTCCACGACGTTCTCTCTTGAATTTTAACGCAGAGTCGCAGAGTCGCAGAGGACTGTTAATAATTGAACCAAACCAAAAAGCATTATTATTATTGATTTCATAAAAAGTTATGATGTCATTTCGACCGCAGGGAGAAATCTTATCTTTTCAGATTGTACCATGAATTAGTTTTTTCGATTCGCTCCAAATGACGAGAAGCGCATTCGCCAGGAGTATCCTTTTCTGAGTTTCTGCGCCTCTGCGTCTCTGCGTTAAAATCCTTTACGGAAACAATATAGCCTCACATGTAATTACGTGACCGGCACGCTAGCCCCGCCCTCCCGCAGAGAGCGCTCCGCGGCGGCGAGGACCCGGACCACCTCGAGGCCCTCCTCACCCGAGGTCATCGGCCTGCTGCCCGTGGCGAGGCAATCGACAAAGTGGAGACATTCGTTTCGCAGGGGCTCTGAAAAAGCGACCTGGGGGATGACCAGGTCCCCGGCCCGGTGAATGAGCTGGAACTGGCCGAACTCTCTGTACTCGCCCAGCGACGCGCTGATGGTCTTGCGGCTGATCCCCTTGTC
>CAZFWM010000114.1:0-20020 GCA_964522545.1 uncultured Thermodesulfobacteriota bacterium | reverse complement strand
ATTTACCTCTTGACAAGGTGCCTTTTAATGGGTGCCTTTTAATGGGTGCCTGGGATCGAATTTACAGGAGGCTCCGCCTCCTCCTTCGAAACTAGACGAACTTATAAGCAGGATAGGGGCAGAGCCCCTAGGGGACTACGTTCCAAGGCAGAGCCTCGGAACGAGAATGAAAAGGACTCCATGAAAGGTTTTCAAGATGTTCGAGAAAAAGCCCTGGCTGAAGTTCTACGGTGACGTACCCGAGACGATCGACTACCCCCGGGTGACCCTGTACGGGGCGCTGATGCGAACAGTGGAGCGCGTGCCGGACGCTGTCGCCTGGGACTTTCTCGGAAAGAAGGCCACCTACCGGGAGTTCGCCGAGGCGGTCGACAAGTGGGCCCGGGTGCTGGCCGCCCACGGCCTCGGCCGGGGCGACCGGATCACCATCGCCACGCCGACCTGCCCCCAGGGGATCATCTGTGTGTACGCGGCCAACAAACTGGGCGCCGTGTGCAGCATGATCCACCCCATGTCGCCGCCCAGGGAGATCCGGTTCTACCTCAAGGTGAGCGGCAGCAAGATGGCCCTCACTCTCGACGCATTCTACGGACCCTTCAAGGAGCTGGAGAAAGAGGAGATCGAGAAGCTTCGCGCCGCCGGCGACTACACCGGCGAGCCGTAGAGGGCCGGACCGGGCGATCTGTTTCTTTTCCCCGACAATGTGCTATAGTCCGTCGCATCTCACATTCGAGCTGTGACATCATGGACCTGAAAGAGAAGAATCCGAGAAGCAGCCCCACAAAGATCCCCGCTGTGATGGCGGGATCTGTCCGTCCATCCGGCCCGCTCCATCTGAGGTTCGGCCTCCTCGCCCTCGCCCTTGTCGTTCTTGCCGGTATAGCCGGGTACAGACTGATCGAAGGATGGCCCCTGATCGACGCCCTCTTCATGACGATCATCACGCTCACGACCGTGGGCTACGGGGAGATCCGACCACTGAGCCCTGCCGGAAGGATATTCACCATGGTGCTCATCACCCTAGGGGTCGGGTTCGTCGCATACACCATAGGGAGTCTGACGCACTGGATGGTCGAGACCCAGATACGGCAGCTCCTGGGGAGGAGAAAATTGCAGAAGCAGATCGAGAGGCTCACGGGTCACTATATCGTCTGCGGCTTCGGGAGGATGGGGAGCACAATCTGCTCCGAGCTCGCGGCCAATTCCGTCCCTTTCGTCGTGATCGAGAAGGACGAAGACGTCGTCGAAAAAGAAATGGCCCAGAATTACCTTTTCATCCAGGGCGACTCCACAGACGATGACGTGCTGGAGGAGGCGGGCATCAATAGAGCCGTGGGACTGATTGCCGTAGCCGCCTCGGACGTCGACAATGTATACATCACCCTCACGGCCAGGCAGCTCAATCCGGGGCTCTTCATCCTGTCAAGAGCCGCCGACGAGACAGCCGAGAGGAAGCTCAAACAAGCAGGCGCAAGCCGTGTCATCTCCCCCTACCAAATCGGGGCGAGGAGAATGGTGCTGGCCGTGCTTAGGCCCGCGGTGATCGATTTTCTCGACGCGGCCATGTGCGAGACCGACTTCAACCTGCAGATGGAGGAGCACCTCGTGGGTGCGACCTCGAGGCTGGCCGGCAGGGCCCTGCTCGACTCGGACATCCGGAAGGAGCACGGCCTCATCGTGGTCGCCATCAAGAGGAGCAGCGGGGAGATGATCTTCAACCCACCTGCCGACACCCGCATAGAGAAGGGGGACAAGCTGATCACCATGGGGCCCCGCGAGAGCCTGGTGGAACTCGACCGGTGGATGGATTGAGCTAACCCCGCCCCACCTATTTAATCGCGCAAAGCCGCAGAGCTCGCAGAGGATTGAATAAATATTTCCCTCATTCTCTGCGTCTCTGCGGCTTTGCGCGAGACCTTTTCTTTGTCACCAAGAATGCAAAGATCATGAAGGATGTAGTCAGGGCCGCTTGTGGCGGAGCCGGTATATGTACCGCGTGATCAGGAGAAAGACCCCCACCACTTCAAGCCTTCCGATGAGCATGTTCACGGCCAGGAGCCAGAGGCCGGGCCCGGGGATCCCGGCGTAGTTGGCCAGGGGGCCGACGGACCCGAGCCCGGGCCCGGTGTTGGCGATGCAGGTGAGGGCCCCTGAGAAGGCCTCCCGACCCGGCACCCCCATGAAGGTGAGCACAAGGGCTGTGGAGACGAAGGTGAGGAGGAAGAGGACCATCATGAGGAAGAGCTGCCTGAGGCTGCGGTCGCTCACCGCGGAGCCGTCGTAGAGCATCGGCTTGACCCGGAAGGGATCGATGAGCCTGCGGAACTCGTGCCGCATGAAGGAGACGAGGAGCCGGTAGCGGATCACTTTCACCGAGCCCCCCGTCGACCCGGTGCATCCCCCGATGGCCATGAGCAGGAGCAGCATGGCCTGGCCGGCAAAGGGCCAGAGGACGAAGTCGTCCGTGGCGTACCCGGTGGTGGTCATGATGGAGACGGCCTGGAAGGCCGCGTGTCGAAGGGCCGATGGAAATGCGTATCCTTTGCCGGAGGCCAGAACGATCGTGAACAGCGCGGTGGCGACGCCCAAAACCGAAAGGTATGTCTTTAGCTCAGGGTTCCCGCGGTAGGCCTTCCGGTTCCCGGTGAGGAAGGCGCTGTGAAGGCCGAAGCTTATGCCGGCCAGGACCATGAAGGCGATGATGACGAGCTCGATGGCGAGGCTGTCGAAGGCGGCGATCCCCGTGTTTTTTGTGCTGAATCCCCCGGTGGCCATGGTGGTGAAGGAGTGGCAGACCGCGTCGAAGGGGGACATGCCTGCGAGGACGAGGAACAGGAACTCGGCGCTCGTGATGATCATGTACGTGAGCCACAGCTTCCGGGCCAGGATCTTGAACCGGGGGACGAATTTGTGGAAGAGGTCCCCTCCCGGTATCTCGGCACGGAAGAGGCTAAAGCTCCCGCCGAAGGCGGGAAGGACGGCGATGAAGAGCAGGATGATCCCCATCCCGCCGAGCCACTGGATGAAGCTGCGCCACAGCAGGTTGGCCCGGTGCATGCCCTCCACGTCTGCGATCACGGTCGCGCCGGTCGTGGTGAGCCCGCTCATGGACTCGAAGAAGGCGTGGGTGTAGCTCGGGACGTCATTGCCCAGATAGAAGGGGACGGCGGACAGGGTCGCGATGAGAAACCACGCGGCAATGACCACCTGTACGGTCTCGAAGGTCTCGAGCCTTTCGGGCCTCTCGGCCATTCGCATAGGCCTGAGGATGACGACCAGCACGAGCGAGATCCCGAGGACGAGGATGAAGGGGGTCGCGGTCTCGAGCTTTTCACCGGCCGGCTCGAGGGTGAAGGCGGCCAGGATCGGCAGGAGAAGCGTAAAAGTGAAGACCAGGAGGACCCTGGAGAGGATCAGCCGGGAGAGCACCTCACAGGCTCCACTTCCAGGGGGACTTCTCGAGCAGGCCTTTGATTTTGCCGCGCCCGGACCGGGTCGTGGCGATGAAGAGGCGGTCGCCCTCCTCTATGACTGTGTCCCCGTAGGGGACGATGTAGTCCTCGCCCCGGACGATGCAGGCGATGAGGATCCCCTTCGGGATGCGGAGCTTTCGAAGAGGGGTCCCCGTCATCCTGTGTTTCGAGGTGACCACCATCTCGATGAATTCCGCGTCCTCGGCGCCGAGCCGGATGACCGACTCGACCTTCCCTTTCATGATGATCGTGAGAATGCGCCCGGCCGCCATGAGGTAAGGGTTGAGAACGATGCCGATTCCCAGGCTCTTGAGGAGCGAGATGGAGTCGGTGCTCTCCACCACGGCGGCCACGCGATCGCACCCCATCCTCTTTGCCAGCAAGGCGGTGAAGGAGTTGTCGTGGTCCTCGTCAGTGGCGGCGATGAAGCAGTCCGAGGGCCCCAGGCCGAGCTCTCTCATGTTCACGGGGTCGGTGACGTCCTCGCAGAATATGTCGACCGCGGTGAGAAGCTCCGAGCGCTTCTCGGCTAGGGCCCGATCCCTCTCGATGGCGACCACATCGACCTCGAGCGCCCTGAGGGCCTGCACGATCTTGAGCCCCTTGTAGCCGAGCCCGAAGACCAGGGCCCTCTTCAAGGGGACGGGTGAAGGGTGGAAGACATTGGCCAGCAAGGGGACGAGGTCCCTTGGCATGAGCAGGTAGCATTCATCGTCGCCCTGGAGGACGGTGTCCCCGTCCGGGATGAAGAAATCATCTCCTCTCAGAATGCCGCTGATGAGAAAGAGATCCAGCCCGATCTCGCTCCGGACCTCCTTCAGAGTCTTTCCTGCAATGGGCAGATCCCGGTCCAGCCGCATGGTCACCAGGTCCAGGGTCTCATCGGAGAAGCGGGCGACCCGAGAGGCCCCGGGGATCTTTAGTATGTCGGCAAGGCCTTGGGCCAGCTCGAGCTCGGGGTGGATCACGGCCTGGATGCCGAGGTCATCGAGGGTGAACAGAGAATCCGAGAACCACTCGTCCCTGCGGATTCTGGCGATGATGAAGGGGACCCCCATCTTGCGGACCATCATCGACACCGCCAGATTGACCTCGTCCGAGTCGGTGACCACGATGGCCGTGTCGATCTTGTCGATGCCGGCCTTTCGGAGGATTTCCGGGTTCGTGGCGTCGCCGTGAATGGCGAGCACGTCCAGATGGTCGGCCACCGCCGCGATCCGCTCCGGATCGGAGTCGATCACGAAGATGTTCTCCTGCTCCTGCTGGGAGAGCTCCCTCGTGAGGTGGTAACCTATATTGCCTACCCCCACTATCAGGGCATTCAACTTCTTCCTCCGCTTCTCCTCATCCTTTTTTTGACAAAGAGGTTACATTATCAAAAGGTCCCGGTCCAGGCAAATGAATTTTTTGGATTATTCTTCTTTCAAATCGAGAATTCTTATTGCCTTAATCAATCAAACGTGGCAGTTTCTACCGATAAATTTTTATTGAATTTCGTAGGGGCGTCATTCATGACGCCTCTGGGTTTGATGAATCGCGCCCGCGGAGAAAGTGTAATGGCTAAGGGAAGGGTGAAAAAGAAGAGGAAAGCCGACACGGGAGACGGCCGGGCCGCCGAGGGCCGCCGCCGGCAGGAGCTGACCCGGCACAAGATACTCTCTCACTCCCTGGATTGCTTCGTGCGAAATGGGTATGGAAGCACCACGATCGTAAAGATCCTCTCCGCTTCGGGTGTGAGCAGAGCCACTCTCTACGCCCACTTCCGAAACAAATCCGAAATCATGCGGGCCCTGCTGGACGACTTCATCGAGAGGATCGACGGCGAGCTGGTTCAGATCCGCTACGGTGACGACCGTACGGAGATCGCCCAGATCCTAGACAACATCAACCGCGTTCTCGATCTCTTCGAGCGCGAGAAGTCACTGAGGCGGCTCGTGTTCACCGGCACGACCGAGGCGAACCCGAGCCTCCGGGAGGTTCTCGACCGCTTCTTCTCCAGGCTCGAGGAGATGTTCATGCACACGCTGAGCGCCGGCATAGAGCAGGGGCTGATAAGGGACGTGCACCTCGAGGTCGGCGCCCGGACGATCCTCGGAAGCTTCAAAGAAGTGATCCTCCTTCCCCTCGCGCAGGGAAGGATATCGGTGAGAAAGGCAAAGGAGCTCTCGAAGCCCCTCCTCGACTATCATATGTACGGGCTGGTTTTGAGAGAGAGGCAGAGCCTCTCGCAATAGACGTTCCCAGGCAGAGCCTGGGATCGAGAGGGAAGGCCTCGAACAACAGCTCAGCTGTTGATTCGAGATTTCAATTCATCCAGGTCACCTCTCCATAAAATTCCTCTGAAATCGTGCGCTGACGAAAGATCGCGACTTCCCTGCGTGCCTCGCCCACGGTCGTTCTCTCTCCGTGGCCCGGATAGATCGTGACGCCGTCATCCAGAGAGAGGACCTTCTCCTCAATGCTCACCATGATCTGCCGAAACGCCTCGGGACTCCAGGTCCGCCCGGGGCCGCCGGGGAATATCGTGTCTCCGGCGATCAGGGTCGATCCTGAAAGCAGACAGACGCCTCCGGGCGTGTGGCCGGGCGTGTGCATGACCCTGAGCGATTCGTCTCCGAGACGTATCGTGTCACCGTCATGGATGAATTCCATATTCAGCCCCCGCGGCAGCATATCTGCGTCCAAGGGGTGCACGGCCACAGGAACGGACACGGCCGAGGTGACCAGCTCCAGGGCCATGATATGATCGGTGTGGCCGTGGGTGATCACGATCTTCGAAATCCGCAGTCCATCCGCGGCCTTCAAGATTCTCGGGGCGTCATCGCAGGGATCGACGATCACTCCCTCCGAGGTCCTGCCGCACCACAGGAGATAGCAGTTACCGCCGAAGCCGCCGACCGGTATCCTCTTCAGTTCAACCATTTCTCTTTTCCTCTGCTCTCCGCCGCCATCTGCTCCTTCATGGTATTAAGCACGGATCGGGACGGCACCGGGCTCCCCGAAACCGCTCCTCTGTGATCTCCCGTAAGCCCTTCGTAGACCCTGTGGAGCCTGGACGCCGCCCTCCCCCACTCGAACTCCCGGGCTTTCATGACCGCCCTCTTTGCCATATCCCGCCGCAGGCCGTCATCGGCAAGGGTTCGAACAAGCTGTTTCGCGAAGGTCCCGGATTCGCCGGGGGGGATCAGAAAGCCGCTTTCTCCGTCGTCGATGATCATGGGAAGTCCCCCAACCCTGGACCCTACCACGGGCGTACCGCAGGCCGCCGATTCAAGGGCGACGATCCCGAAGGATTCGCTGTAGGAGGGGACCACGCAGACCTCGGCCGCCGAGTAGTACAGCGGCAGCATGGGCTGCTCGAGGGCATCGACGAAGGTGAGCTCCGCCGCGGGCGGGCTGCAGGAGTGGACGATCTTCCTTATGGTCTCATCCTCTCCCCCCACGAAGGCCCACAGGAGGTTGCGGTTTCCGGCCCACCTCTCATTGTACACGATCTTCAAGGTGTCGATGAGAGGCGAGATCCCCTTGACCGGGTCCGGGCGCCCCACGAAGAGGATCGGAATCTTGCCGGACCACCCCAGAAGAGACCTGGCCTTCGACTTCGAGATCGGCCGGAAGAGGTCGAGGTCGACGCCGCCGGGGATAATGTCCACCTTCTCCGGATCGACGTTGAAGTGACGGAGGATCTCGTCCCTCGTCACAGAGCTTTCCGCTATGACCCTGTCCGCCGTCTCCATGATCCCTTTCTCGCACTCCAGGCGCTTGACCGGATCGCCCCCTTCCCTTCCGAAATGCCTCCTGAGGGCTATGTTCTTCAGAAGGCCGATGGAGTGAAAATTCTGGACCATGGGGATCTGCAACTCTCTCGAGAGATGAGCGGAAACAAGGCCCGAGAGCCAGTAGTGCCCGTGGAGGACCTGGTAGGAGCACCCTTCGGCCGAAATGAACTGCCGGACCCCTTCAATGAATTCGCCCAGGTGCGACTCCAGCCGATACCTGTCGACCCTCCGTTCGGGGCCGGCGCGAAGGTGAATCACCCGCACATGGTCCCCGTGCTCGACCAGACCGGGCACCTCCGGGTCCTTGCTCCGCGTGAAGATGTCGACATGCACGCCCATTCGGCCGAGGCAGCGGCTCATCTCGCGCACGTATACGTTCATGCCCCCTGTGTCCCGGTGGCCGGGACTTTCAAAGGGGCAGGTGTGAACGCTCAGCATGGCGACGTGCTTTATCATGGCCTAAATATACCCTAACGCGGCCGAGCCGCAACCGAAAAGATGTGTAAGCAAGGGAAAAATGGGAAATTGGGAAATTGGGAAAATATTTTAAATTTTTCCATTTCCCCCTTTTTCCCCTTTTCCCTTTCCTTACACAATTAGTGTGGGACATTCGCACCACATCTACGCAAGCCGCGCAGACGGTACGATGAAAGGCTTTAATGTTTCCTTCCGAGCTCGATCCTGTGTATCGGTCTTGCCGTGGCCCCGAGCTTCAGCTTGTATGATTCCGTGCCTTTCAGAAAATCGTACTGTTTTCTGCCTTCCTCTATGGCGTCCCTGATGCTCTCGGCAAACAGGACGATCCCGGGGCTGAGCGCGCTGAAGCCGGGATCATAGCCTGAATTGTATGCGTACCTCGTCGAGTCGAAGTCAAAGCAGAGAAGCCCGGCAATCTCTCTTCCCTCGGCCTTCAGGAATGTGAGCTTCAGCATGCCGTGCTCCATGAGGGCGACAGCCATATCGCTGAAGAATTTCCGCCGATCCTCCCCCATGAAGTCCGCCTTTTCCCTGCTCGAAAGGGCATGGAGATGGAAAAATTTCTCCAGGCCTTCGGCCAAGCCCTCTCGATCCTGTACCTGGACTGCGGCGGCCTCCCTCCCCTCGAAGAATTTCCGCATCTTTCGCCGGATCTCATGCCGGTCCCGCCGGCCCAGACGCTCGAGATAGTCGGACCAGCTCGATGGAAGCTCCAGCACGGGGCAGTCGTCCTCTTTTTCTATCGTTACCTGCCCGGAGCGTTCTCCGGCTATTCTCTCAATGGCCTGAACCGTCCTTGACCCGGATGGGACCGACCTCAACACGATCCCCTTCCAGCTCCTCACCTCATCCAGGGATGAAAGAAATCCCCCGACAACTTCCTCCTCGAAACCGGGCAGGGCCAGAATATCCCTGTAGTCGCACAGATCCTCGCTCCCCACGAGCTCCAGCCTACAATCATCGATGTAAAAAGCTCCCGCCCCGATCAAATCCCCCGAATTCGACCGGGCGGTGAGGATGCGAAGGTCCCTGTCGTCTCCAAAGTGTTTCCACCAAATCCCCAGCCAGAGGGGGGTCAGGAAAATGGAGCCTCCCGGGGCGGTCTCCGCCATGCGCATCCATTCATCGTAGAGTCCGCCCAGCGCATCGAAACCTGTGTGGGATTCGAGGATCAAGCAGTTCCTCTCGTTATCGACGAGTATCTCTGAAGCCGTTTAATCCCTTTCGAGAGTCTCGATTCTCCGACGACCAGCAGGCTGAAAGTCCTGTCGAGACCGCCGGCGATCCGTGTTCCTCCGCTGGGGCTCAGGCGGACGGGTCGGGCCCCCCTCCTCCTCATCCAGTACAACCTGAATGGGGGCAGACAGACGTAGGATACCTCCTGAAACCTGTGAAAGCCAACAGATGATACGGCTTTAAGGGACGGCTTGTTGCCCTTGGAAACGAAAATGAGCGCCCTTCCGAATCCCTGCGATGCGGCCTCTCTAAAAGCAGCGGAGAGCAGCAGCGGAAACAGACGCCGGCCCCGCGCCCTGGGGCGGGTAAAGGCGTCATAGATATAGAGCTCGCTCTTCAGCGGATGGACCGATGCATCGATTTCGTGCACACCGGTTTCGCTATGCGCCGTCCAGCAGTAGGAGAGGACATCTTCTCCCTCCACCGCCGCGACCAGACCATTTTCTCTTTCCAGCCGACTTTCGGCGACCTCCCGGGTGATCAATCGAAACAGAGAGGGGGGAATTTCCGCGATCTTCTCCGCAAACAGGATTTCTACCGACCCCTCTTGTTGGACGACGGGAGTGGCCCGGTCGAGATGAAAGTCGAACAGACAGAGATTCTCTACTCTCAATGCAGTCATTTTCGAAAAAAACTCTAGCCCGAGGTTTTGCGGTGGGAGGGGAAGGCGAAGAATGCCAGGGACGGCAGCATGAAGAGTGCGCCCAGCATGTTTGCGAAGAACATGAAGGAGAGCAGCAGTCCCATGTCGGCCTGGAGCTGGAGGTCCGAGAAGACCCACGTGGCCACTCCGGCCGCCAGTGTCAGCCCTGTCACGAGCACGGCGCTCCCGGTCATGCGCAGGGTCTCCAGGTAGGCCTGGCGCAGATTCGCCCCCTCGTCCATGGCGCTCTTCATCCGGTTGAAGATGTAGATCCCGTAGTCGACGCCGATGCCCACACCCAGGGCGGCCACGGGCAGGGTCGACTGCTTCAGGCCGATGCCGAGCACAGCCATGAGCGCGTAACAGAGCACGGAGACGAGGCTCAGGGGGAGGATGATGCAGAGGGTGACCCGCCAGGACCGGAAGGTGATCAGGCAGAGGGTGATGACGGCCGCATAGACATAGACCAGGATCCGGAACTGGGTGGCGTCCACCACCTCGTTGGTGGCGGCCATGACGCCCACATTGCCGGTGGCGAGCCGGAACCGGTGGCGGTCCGAGTCGTTCTCGGCGGCGTATTCCTTGACGGCCGCCACGATCCGTTTGATGGTCTCGGCCTTGTGGTCCTCGGTGAACATCAGCACCGGCATGACGCTGCAATCACGGTTCAGCAGACCCGTGTGGGTCTCGATATGTTTGACCGACTGCACCAAGGTCTGGGGATTGCGCGGTAGGACCCGCCACTTCATGCTCCCCTCGTTCCAGCCGGCGTTGTAGATCTTGGCCGCCTGGGGCATGGAGATGGTGGACTGGACGCCGGGCACATTGGCCATGTGCCACTGGAAGCGGTCGATCTCGTCCATCACGTCATGCTCGATGCATCCGTCCGGAATCGTCTCGACGATGACCGTGATGATGTCCACGCCGATGGAGAACTTGTCGGTGATGAGGGCCGCGTCCTGGTTGTAGCGCGAATCCGGGCGCAGCTCGGGCACCCCGGCGTGGAAGTCGCCGATCTGCATCTTGGGCGCGTAGTACATGCCGAAGACCAGCAGAACCAGCGCCAGGGCCATGACGGTTACGGCCGACTTCTTCTCGGTGACCGGGGCAAAGGCCTGCCAGATCTTCTCTCTCTTTTCCGCGCCGTGAATGAGCTTCTCACGGTACTCCCCCTTGAAATTCATGAGTGAGAGCAGAATGGGGAGCAGTAAGAGGTTCGTGAGGATGATGACCATCACGCCGAGGCTGGCCGTCAGGGCGAGCTCCTGGATGATCCGGATCTCTATGAGGAGGATCGTCAGGAACCCGATGGTGTCGGTGAAGAGCGCCACGCCGCCCGGAAGCATGAGACGGCGGAAGGAAGACCGGGCGGCCGTCAGGCCGTCCGCGCCTTTCTGGATCTCCCCCGAGACGGCGTTCACCATCTGCACGCCGTGGGAGACGCCGATAGCAAAGACCAGGAAGGGCACCAGGATCGACATGGGGTCGATCCCGAAGCCGAGCAGCCTCAGCAGGCCCAGGTCCCAGAGCACCGCGATGACCGAGCAGAGGATCGCCATGAGAGTGAGCCTCTGGGAGTGGGTGAAGAGATAGACCAATACGTACGTGATCAAGAGCGCCACGCCGAAGAAGACGACCACCCCGGATGCCCCGTGGGCGATGTCCCCGATGATCTGGGCAAACCCGATGATGTGGATGTCGATCACGATGTCCACATCCTCGCTCGAATACTTGTTACGGATACTCTCTTCCAGGTGATTCGAGACGACGATGTAATCGAGGTGCTCTCCTGTGGCCGGGTCGATCTCCACGAGCTGGGCGCTCACCATGGCGGCCGAAAAATCGTTCGCCACCAGACGGCCGACGATCCCGGCCTTTAGGATGTTCTCGCGCACCTCGGCCATGCCCTCTGGGGTCGGCCGGAACTCGGCCGGGATCACATTGCCCCCTTCGAACCCGCCCTCGACGATCTCGATGAAGCGGACGTTGGGCGTGAAGATCGAGGTTACCGTGCTTCGGTTCACGCCGGGCAGGAAGAAGACCTCGTCCGTGACATCCTTGATGACCTTGAAGATCTCGGACGTGAAAATATCGCCCTCTTTTGCTCGGACCGCGATGAGGAGGCGGTTGGCTCCGCCGAACTCCTCCTGGTACTGCGTGAAGGTCTGCATGTAGGGGTGCTTCAGAGGCAGGAGCTTTTCGAATCCTGCGTCGATCCGCAGCTGGCTCACCTGGTACCCCATAAAGAGGGTGATCAGAGCAAACAGCACAAGGATCGGTTTCCGTTGGTTGAATACGAACCCTTCTATGGAAGATGCAATTCGTGAGCTCATGATCCGCCTGTCGCTCCCTTTGTTAGTTAGTCTTTCATCCGTACATCTTCGCGGCTTGCGTAGATGTGGGCTCAATGTCAGGCGCTATGTGAGCCGACAGTCGAGAGTCAAGAGTCGAGAGTGAGAAGCCAGGAGCTCTCGACTCTGAACTGTTGACTGTCGACTTAGGGCGCAAGTTCGAATTTGTTTTGCCGTGTCAAGCCAATTTGGTTACGGCTTTGCCGTCTTAGTATTACCTGCGCTGCAGGCTGTCGTCCCGGCTTGCGCCGTCGTCGCCGAATAGGAGTAGGGCCCCGGAGTCCAGCTGGACCAGGGACGCGATCCCCAGCCGGTCGGGGCGGTTGGTCGTGGTGAAGCTGGCCCCTCCGTCACGGCTCGAGAGAATCGCCCCGCTAAGGCCGACGATGACCACGGTTCCATCCGCACACTGGATCCCGTTCAGAAGTGACGCGGTCGTGTCGGTCTTGATGTGCTGCCAGGTCCCGCCGCCGTCGGCGGAGCGGTAGACATTGCCCCGCAGGCCGTAGATCAGCACGGTGCCGTCCGAAAGGGTCAGGGCGCCGAAGAAGGTGCCTCCGTAAGGCGTGGTCAGGACATCCCAGCTCTTCCCTTTATCCCGCGACCGGAAGACGTTCCCGAACTCTGCCGCCACGTACAGGGTCCCGTCCGGGCTCTCGGCGATGGCGTTCCAGTGCCGCTCCTCCTCGTCCACATCGCGGCGGGTCCATTTCTTGCCGCCGTCGTGGGTCTCGAGGAAGAGGCCATAGGCGCCCACAGTCAGCCCGTGTTTGGCGTTCTCGAACCAGACGTCCAGGAGCGGAGTCTCCAGGTCGGGTGCGTAGAACTGGCGGCTCCAGCTCTTCCCGTGGTCGGCGCTATGCACGATCACCGCGTCATGCCCGACCGCCCAGATGCGCCCGCCCTCGGCCACGGCCATGGCGTTGAACATGCTCCGCGTCGGCACTCGGGCCTGGGTCCAGCTCTCACCGCCGTTGTCGGAGGTGAGCACGTGCCCGCGCTCGCCCACGGCGATCAGCCGCCCGCCATCCACCGCCGCGTCGAGGAGCATCGATTCGGCCGCGAGCGCAGCCGGCTCGGCCCAGTCGATGTCTCCGGATTTAGCGTCGCCTTCCGCGGCCGGCAATGCTGCAGGCCAAAAGAGAGCGGCGGCCCCGACAAGGGCCACCGCCAGAAGAACGAATCGCGAGAATGAACCGGTCGTTCCGTTTGGATTCACGCCTTTTTCCTCAACAGTTTGTTCAACACGTTATAGATGTAGGGCGACCGCCGGTCGCCCCCACGTTGTGCCATTTCTCGTTCCGAGGCTCTGCCTCGGAACGGCCGGGGGCCGACACGCGGGCCGGCCCCGATGTTCTACCGGCGCCCCATCCGCCGCACGTTCGCCGGCGTGAAGTCCTCGGGGCTCAGCTCGACGGTAAAGTCCTCCACCTCGCCCTCGTTGTTCAGGCCGATCACGATATAGCGGCCGTTCTGCAGATCGTAGTGACACTCCAGCGTGGCGAAGACGAGCAGCATATCGTAGTAGTTGATCGGGTGCGCCTCGGACACACGCCAGATCTGGTCCCGGCCGTCGTACTGATCCACCACCACGGCCTGCCAGCTGTCCTCGTCGATGAAGAAGGTCCGGCGCGCGTAGACGTGGCTCGTCCCCTTCCTCAACGTGGCCTCCGTCACCCAGACCCGGTGAAGCTCATAGCGCAGCGGCTCCGGGTTGATGTGGCCCGCCTGAAGGATGCTGTCGTGTTTCAGGTTCGGGCTGTGGAGCTTGTAGGAATTATAGGGTACGTACATCTCCTTCTGGCCCTTGAGGGTCCATTCGTAGCGGTCCGGCGCGCCGTTGAACATGTCGAGCTGATCCGAGGTCCGCTGGCCGTCCGATGCGGTGCCCGGGTTGTCGTAGGCCACGTTCGGGGCCCTTCGAACCCGCCGCTGCCCCGGGTTGTACGTCCACGCCTTGCGGGGCTCTTCGACCTGGTTGAGGGTTTCGTGGACCAGGAGGAGCTCGCCCGCCAGCCGGGCCGGCGCCGTCACGATCTGAAGGAAGTAGGCCAGCCGGTTGTTGATGCTGTCGACGGTGGCTCCCTTGACAGAGTATGGAAACATGATCTTCTGGTCGATCATCACCATCGTGTAGGCGCCGCCGGCCGTGGGGGCGGCCTGTCCGTAATACTGCTGAACCGCCTGGCCCCGGTAGCGCATGAGGTGGTTCCAGATCGTCTCCACCCCCTCCTTCGGGATCGGAAATGGAATCGACTCTCCGGCATTGTTCACCCCGTTACCCCCCTCCGCCAGCTCGGCCGTGCTGGCGTTCTTGACGGCGGCGTCGTAGATCCACTTGGGATAGGCCGCGCTGCGTCGAGACGGGTAGATGTGCATCTTCCAGGTCTCCGGGTAGCGCTTGAGCATTGCTATCTGGCCCGGCGACAGGTTCTCCGCATACTGGTCCATGTTCGCCGCGGTGATCGTGAAGAGCTTTGCGTCACTCCCATAGGGATCGGGGTGATGCTTGCCCGGCTGGTAGCCGGCCGGGGGCTCGGTGATGCCGCCTTCCCACGGAGGGATCGTGCCCGCCGCGTTGCCGGCCCGGACGGCCCCCATGGGTGTCAGCTCACCGGTCAGCTTTGCCGCCTCCTCGGGTGACACCTTGGCATCCACCGCCGGGGCCGCAAGAAACAGGGCCAGGATACAGACGCTCAGCCATGTGCAGGTCTTGATCATTGTTCTCTCTCCCTTCTTTTCGCCTTCCCGGGCCGCGCAGCTAGAATGAGTAGCTGACGGTCAGCGAGGCGAAGTCACGGTCCTCCAGAAGGTGGAAGTCACCACCGTCGAAGTAATTCGTGTAGGTCAGTTTCACCCGTATCGTGTTCAGGTAGTTCGCCGTGAGCGACCCCGAGATGGTCTTGCGGTCATCGACGAAGTTGGTGATCGGCGTCGGCGTGGTCCCCTCCACGTCGTGGTAGAAGGCGACCGCGGGCTGCAGGTTGATCGCGCCGATGGCGTTGTTGAAGTCCGCCCGGGCGGCCACGCGGTAGCCCCAGGAGAACCGGTTGGCAAAGTCTCGCGACGCCTGGGTCGCCGGCTGGAGCCCGATTTCGGTGAAGAAGGGATTCGCGCTCGTGTAGGTGCCGGCCGCCTCGTAGCGCAGCTCGTCCTTGTCCTCCATGTCCAGGATCCAGGTGGCGCCGATCTCGCCGAGCACCACGAGCTGGTCCCAGCCGAACTTGGGCCCGAACATCTTGGTCAGGGTCATCTGGGGCTGCAGCACGTCCTTGCGGCGGTATCCCCTGACGTATTCATTGAATCCGCGAGAGCCGAGCTGGCTGTCCGCGAAGACCGGCGACACCCCGTAATCGAGAATCGTCAAGGGGCCGAGGGCCAGATCGAGGGGCGACAGGGCCGAGAGGAGCAGCTCCACGTCATCGACCTGGAGCGGCTGGTTCGGCCGGTAGCTCACCTCTCCATTCACGGCAAGCCCGAGGGGTCCGATGTCCGTGGTGAAGCTCGCGCCGAACATATCGATGTCCTCGGGGAATTCGCGGAAGTAGCCGGCGGTGCTCGCGTAGTCGCCCGACGACAGGGCCCAGCCCAGAAAATCGGTGAGGCCGGCCGGGGGCGGATCGCCGGTGCGGCCGCTCAGCAGCGGCAGACGGCAGTGGTAGTGGATGTAGTAGAGGCCGAACTCGGTGTCGTTGAGCCACTCCGCAAAGTAACGCAGCGCCACTCCGCCCTGGCGGGCCGGATGGTGCGGCTCCCGGTCGGGCTCCCTCATGACCGAGACGCCCGAGGGCGGATGGCCGCCTATGGGATTCGGCGGATTGTCGGAAACGCCGGGCTGGCCGAATCCGAGGAACACGTACTCCGAGCCCGGGCCCGCGTGGTCCTTGGTCGCGAAAAAGGTGCCCTCCGGCTCGATCTCCGTGTTGTTCCAGTAGAACTGGTTGAACACCTCGATCGACAGATTGTTGGTTATATCTGAGCTCAAGCTGATGATCGGCACCGGCATCAGGGCATCCCTGAGCTCGGCCCCCGCCACCCGGAGCTGGGAGACGTCCACCGGGTTGATCGCATTGATCCCGTTCTGGATGAAGAGGCTCTCGCCCCAGTTCAACACCTGGTTGCCGAGGCGAAGCGACACAGGCCCGAAATCGCCGGTCAAGAAGGCGTCCATGATCTTGATGTTCCTGCCCGCGTACCGCTCCGCGGACGAGCTCAGCTCGGTGCGCTCCGTGTCCATGGTCATGATGACCCAGTCGTAGAAGTAGTACATGCGGCCGAAAAAGCCGAAGTCCTTCCCAAAGCTGAGATCCAGCTCGTGGGTGACCCGGACGTTGGCCGAGGTGAGATCGCCCTGGTCGTAGTTCAGGTTGCCGTTGTCGCCGTTGATCGAATTGGCACGGCCTCCGTTCTCCACACCGACCAGGTCCGGATCCTGCTGCTGCAGCCGGATCGACGCGCCGACCGAGATCGTCGTGTCGAGCCTTCCCATGAGCCAGCCCTTATTGATCTCGACAGCGTAGGCAGGCGTCGACGCGATTCCTGCCAGGGCCAGCCCCAGTCCGATGATCGCGGCAAGAGCAACCCTGGAAATCAGCTTGAATCCGACTGTGCTGCGGGGTCTACAAGTAACGACGGTTTTCATTTCGATGTCCTCCCTTTGAAATTAGGACCTTTGAAACTCGAAGACGTATATCCTTAAAGGGCTAAACCTGAAAGCGGATCTTGAATGGAATTTCTTTCCTTGAACTGTTAAATTGCCAGCTACATATCATTATATTAGAATAGAGTCAATTAGAATTCCTGACAACGACTGAAATAAAAATAACAAGAATAGCGATAACTCGGGAAAAATAGCGGGTGGTGACACCTTTGAAACGAACCTAAATGAGACATTCGCCGGAAATTGGAAAGTGAATCGGACGATTAATTATAAAACGACCGTTTGAAAATGACGGAAAAAGCCTGTGAATGATTCGAAACTGAAAATTTGTTAAGCCTGAAGCTCTTTCAGTTTGGATTCAATTTCTTCAATCTCTTTGCTCTGTCGATCGTCGGGGATATCATCGTTGCGGATGAAGAATAGAGCCTCTTGGTACTGATCGATAGCTTTCTTCTTGTTCCCCTTAAATTCAGCTTTTCTTGCAGCATCGAGAAAGCCATCCAGCTTTACCTTATGCATTAAAGATTTCAATTCGGACTCTATTTCTTGGCCAGCTGAAGGATTTGAACTGTTTTTCATTATTTCCTGTGCCTTTAAAAGCCCACTTCCAAGCGCATTGTGTTTAGCCGTTGACGTTGAAGCGACGTTTGCCTTTGCCTTTGCTTTATCGACAGCTTTACGGGCTTCCTCTAAAACAAGTTCTTCTCGATACGATTTAAACTCAACGATCGCCGTTGAGGGCGGAGGGGAGAGAGTTGGAATACCCTTTTCCTCATATTGTAAAAGAAATTCCATATGCTCCAATAGCAAATCACATCTCGATAAACGAGTGGCAAATGTTTTTCCTTCTCTGGCCAGTTTGACACTATCGTCAATAATCCTTTTGCGTTGCGTAATCTCCATTACAATATTAGGAGAACAGTCTCCACAAAGCCCATATGGATCGACAAGAAGAAAGAAGCCCTTGCGACCGCAAAATTTACATTTTCCCATGATTTACCCCCTTCTTTTTGTATCTCATTCGAGTAACTGAATAGAGCAATCAAAAATAAACAAACGTTTGTAAAAAAAAAAGAAAAAATATGGTATGGCGGCCTTGAGACGCGGCTTTCAAAGCTTTTTTGTTGTAATGGTCAATCCGTCCGGGTATTTTGCTGCTAGCGCGCCATCTTCCGACTTGCTGTATGATACCTTGAGATGCTTTTCAATTTCAGGCTTAAGCTTCTCCATAAGGTTCTCTTCGTTTCGAATTAGCCCATCCGCATAAAGGAAACCAGCGTAGACCGAAAATACAGAATATACCATTTGAGTGGCCGTAAACTCATGATCGGATACATTTTCAGCTGCCTTTTGAAGATTGAATGCAAATTTGATTGCATTCGCCATGCACTTTAAATCAAAGGGTATTTCCTGTCTCTCTTCCCTCTTCGATGGTTCCTCACGCGCTACCATTTCACCTTTATTTTCTAAAAGCCATTCTTTATTGATCGAATAGCGATATTCGAGTAGAAGAACAAGAGTCTTGGAAGGAGCCCTTTTGTTATGCTCTAGTTCAGACAGGAAATTTGAAGAAATGCCTAATTTATCAGCTAATTCCCGCTGTTTTATTCCTAGCGTCAACCGTATTTTCTTGATCCGATCTCCAACAGTGTCAGTTCGCATAAAGATATTTCCTCTCTATTCGAGCTTTTGGGTTGACAATTTTCGCATTGCGAGTTATAAGACTATCAAACGCGCCGCACAGACAAGTCGCCGTGTGAAAGAAAAAAAGAGCGCATAAGGAGGTAGACGTTCATGCCGATCCCGAAGCAAAACCGAAGAAATATTATTGTCGCTCTTCTAAAAGTCAACGGGACCTCGTTTGCTGATATCGGCCGTCAAATGGGCAAATCCCGTAAGTATGTCCATGCAGTAGCGGACGGAAGATTCAGCCCAGTGAAAGTTCAAGATGCGATCGCCCGCGCTGTAAAAATGCCACCCCGTGAACTTTGGGGTGAAGATTATGCCGGGTAGCTATATCTCATTGAATATCACAAACGCGGAGATCTGTCCATTATTTTTTTCACTTCTGATTCTAAAGGGTTGTTTCGAATAGATTAGGATTTCACGGAGATTTTATCATGGATGATCTCGGGAAGGTGATATACAAGACGGTCCACAAAGCAAAACAATCAGTTGAGGAGCTGGCCGATGAGCTCGGCCTGGCCGCTTCAACCCTTTACCGCGTCTCCAATCCAAACGACGAACAAGCCCGCCTTGCCATTCAACACACTCTTCCCTTGATGCGAATCACCCGTGATTATTCCATTCTCCGACACCTCGCAAGCCGAACCGGCCATGTGCTTTTCAAGGTCCCGCGCGGATCTATCAAGAATATAAAAAACCTTCAGACATTCCAGAAGACTTTTTCGGCCTGTCTCGACGCAATCTGCAAATTCCGGGATGGCGAGATCTCGCAGGAAAAATGCCTTGCACTGATCGATGATCATCTCAGCGAGACGGCGGGATTGAGGCGGGATGTTCAGAAGTTCAATCAGGGAGAATTTGACTTCCAGAAGAGGTGAACGCTGGCACATTGTGCCAAGTCTTGAAATTCACAATCAATGATTTCAAACACTTAAAGAGTGCGGGCTGGCACAGTGTGCCAGCGTTCAGAGACGGAAAAGAGGAGACCAGATATGTCGGATGCTCAAGAAATAGAAAAAGCTGACCGGGAAACGGACGTAGAATGGGAAGATATTTATATGGAGCTCGGAAGGGTCCATGCACTTATGGGAGTATCCCTCGCTTGTAACAATCAGGTGATCAAATGGTATCGCAGAATGAAGGAGGATAAGCCTTACGAAAAACATGGTTTCAATCTTGATCAGCTTTGCAAGCGAATTGGAACGAGCAGACGAGCTCTCAATGAGCGCCTTCTTTTTGAAGATCGCCTCGGAGGACAGTTCGTAGAGAGCTGGATAGAAACAGACCTTCCATACACGCACATGCGCTATCTCCTGTCCGGTCTCAAACAGGGTGATCTCAATATTTCTGAGGGTAAAATCGAGGTCGGCGATCAGAAAATCCCTATCGATGCAGACCATCGAGAAGAGATACAAGCCGCGATCGATGATCTCAAGCAAAAGAAAAAAGACGCTGAAAATAGGAGGGATAGAGCGGAAAGACTGAATAAGGGAAGTTTGAAAGATCTCGAAGAGGAGAGAAAGAAAAATGAAGATCTAACACGTGAGATCACACGGTTAAAAGGTGAAATGCTTACCTGTGACGAAGTAGAGAAAAAATTGAAAGAATTTCTTGGGCGATTCGAACAGCTCAATGAAGAAATCATGGCATTTTGCCAACAACTAGACAGGAGTTCCCACCGCTCAAAGACAGTCTTATCCAATGATTCCCGATAG
>CAZFWM010000113.1:0-20033 GCA_964522545.1 uncultured Thermodesulfobacteriota bacterium | reverse complement strand
GGACTGGTCATCAATTTTTACTTCGACGACAAAAAAGCCTGACATAACTAAGGATGAATATTCGCAAATAATAGAATCAGCAGAAGGTAATAAAGTGACTTATTTGTCAGCACATTCCAGCCCTGTTGTTCACCAGCTGGTCGGTCTAGATCTATTTGTGGGAGATTTATTGCATCTGAGTAAGAACTCTGTGTTTTTTATATTAGGATGTTGCTCTGCTTGCAGGTGGGATCATTACATTATGGATCCGTTGGATCCGAACTACCTGGGAGGTTTGTACATCTTTGAAAAATGTTCTGCCGATGGTGACTTTGCGCTTGGAGCAATAGGACTTACAGGAGTTGGTGGTTATAACGCTGAGCTCGCCGACTTCACTGACTATTTGAGAGACAATCAGTGTGCCACATACGGAGAGGCATACATAGAACTATACAACAAAAAACTTTTCTACCAATCATCGGGGATGGCAATCGCATTCAATCATGTCTATCTCGGTGATGGGACCATTGGTCCGAAGCATCCAATTGACTATATTGATTTTGACGGAGATGGTTATTATGGCCACTGTGGTGGTGAGGATTGCGATGATACGAATCCAGGCGTGAATCCCGGGATTAAAGAGATCTGTGACAATGGGATCGACGACGACTGTGACGGATTTATGGACGAGTATGATGAAGAATGCATGGCGGATATTGTATTTGATCTAGATGCATCTTACGTGTTTGATAAACTAAGTCTTGACTTTACAATAGGCACGCCAGAGCCGGTCACGTGGGAGAACTACTTGATATTGACAGATACAAAAATTGAGGTTATTCCGCTCTGGACAACCTCGCTGCCTTCGATTGATCCTCCAAGCAGTCTGCCGACAATTTCTTTTTCCTTTCCTCAATTGGGATGGATTGGAATTGTAACTTATTTATCTACAGAAGAAACTATGCCTGCGATGGATCAGGATTTTGTTTATACTGGATCGACGCATTAAATTATATGGATGTCGTTCCCGAAAACTCATAGCCATTGAATGAATCAGAAAATAAGCCATCCCAGTCCATCCATTCGACCGTTGGTCCTTTTTTCGACAGGAAAATTCGGCAGAATCCAATCGCAGTTGCTTTTATGCAAATTTGAAATCAACGTCCTTTGGGTGTGGGTAGTCCGATTCGAGCGATTTCTTTAATTCGAATGGCGACTGGGCATACCCTGCCATCCCACATGAATTTTAGGCGAATTTGAAAAAATGAGGGAGGCGTTCGATTTAGGCTGCTCTTCGTACGTACCGATGATGCAGGCCGCCTACTTCAGGGAACTCAATTACATTCCCTTTTTCAAGAGGCTGAATTGGCCGCGGCTTCGGGCAGTCCATTTTCAGTGAAAGATGGGTTCGCCATTTGTGATAGTAATCGAAATAGCCAGATAGAATTCTTTTGAGGTGCCTTTCATTCAGTACGATCACATGGTTCAAGCAATCCCGGCGGATTGATCCGATAACTCTTTCACAATAAGGATTCTGCCAAGGGGAGCTGGGAGCAATGAGAACTTCCTCTATGCCCATTTTCTTGACTCGTTCCCGATACGCTGAACCGTATACTCTATCCCTGTCCCGAAGCAGATACCTTGGCGCCTCATCCCATGGGAAGGCCTCTACAATCTGCTGTGCTGTCCAATCTTCGGTCGGGTGTTCTGTTACATTGAAATAGATTACTTTCCGCCGGTGGTGAGCCAGCATCACCAGGACGAACAAGACCTTGAACTTCACCGTCGGCACCACGAAAAAAATCGATACTAACCAAGTCCTTTACGTGATTTTTAAGGAAAGCTTTCCATGTCGGCGATGGCGGTCTGCGTGGCCGTACCATGTACTTCTCCACTGTCGATTTCGCCACATCGATGCCGAGTTTGTTAAGCTCTCCAATAATGCGGGGCGAGCCCCAACCTGGATTCGCCTGTGACATCTTGCTGATTAGGGCTCGGACTTCCTTGCCCACTCGAGGTCGTCCAGGCCTTCCGGATGAGAACGTCATGTCTGGTCTAGTTCGATCCGACTCGACGTCGGGCGGTCGAAGAGGTATTATTATGTTACAGGGGGAACATAGAGATGACGACGGCAGATGAGATTTTGGATTGCTGATGACGCGGATGAACACAGGTGCAACATGACGAAACTGGGCGGTTCAGAGTCAATCGAGTTCATGGGTCGGCCTCAGAGGACCGAGAAATGGGTGTCGAGAAGCAGGCAATCCAGAACCGGAGTTCGAGAGCAGTCATCGAATAATATCTTTAGCTGGGCAAAGTGATCTGAGAGGATCTTTCGCTGATAGAAGTTGAAAGTTTTATGCAAAGCGAGTTTTCAAATGCCCCGAAATTTTAAAATGCCCCGAAATTTTAAAATGAACCGGCCCGTTTTCCTGGTCCTCCTCCCGGCATTGTTCCTCCTGGGTTTCCGAACGCAGGGCAAGCTCCCTCTGCCTGTCGTGAATTGGGAGCTCGACGAGGGAACCGGCCTCATTGCAACCGATTCGATCCTGGGCCTCCCCGGAAGGCTCGAAGGGCCCCTTTGGACGATCGGGGCAATAGGCAATGCCCTCTCCTTCGATGGGGCGGACGACTACATCGAGATCGAGAACGACGAGGCTCTGGCGGTTACCGGGGAGATGACCGTGGCGACATGGTTCCGCAGGAACGACATCCTCGACGATAGATATGCCTCGATCTTGAGGAAGTCCGAGGGCGTCTATCAGCTCTTCGCCTCGGACCCGGGGAACCGGCCTTTCTTCGGGGACGCCTACGGCTGGGTGAGGGCCTCCCACCGGATCGTGCTCCCGGGACGCTGGACATTCCTCGCGGCGTCGGCGCAGGGGGCATCGGTCCGGATCTTCGCCGATGTCCGGCCGGCTCCGATCTACACGATCGGCGACTCGATCACCGCGGGCCACGGCGGCCCCCACAGCCACTGCACTTCGTCCGACAATTGCGCCTTCTCCCAGGGGCGCTGCATCGAGCACACCTACCAATACTGGCTCGACCGGTTCCTCGGGAGCTTTGCGAGCGCGGAATCGACGTCCGCGAGCTATTACAACAAGGGTCACGGCTCCCAGACCTGCGATCAGATTTTTACACGCTTCGACTCGGACATCCCGGACGGAGCCGAAGTGATCCTCCTGTGCGGGATCAACGACTTCGCCCTCGGCTCCGACGCGACCGAGGTCCAAGCCGACATCGAGGCGATCTACGAACTCGCCATGTCCAAAGGGAATGCTCTGGCAGTCATGGAGATCCTTCCGGACGGCCCAGGGCTCTACTGCGACGACATCGTCGCGTTCAACGCCTGGCTCGAGGATTTTGCCGCGTCCCACGAGGGGGTTTCGATCGTGCATGTGCACGACGCGCTCTCCAGCGGAATCCCGTGCCAGTACAATCCCTCCCTCTACGAGGCCGACCGGGTCCATCCGAACGAGAAGGGGCTCGAGACAATCGCCTGGGAGATCTGGATCCAGCTCTACGGGGGAGAGGCCTCGGGCCTCGAAGAGCAAATCGGGGAATCCTACGCGGCCTGGGACGGGATCGATGGGACGAGCATCGGCTCAATCTTCCTCGGCTTGAGGGAGGACCTCGCCGCGTACCCCTTCGAGGGGCTCCTCGACGAACTCATGATATTCGACCGGGCCCTGAACGAGGCCGAGATTCGCGAGATCTACGAGAGCGGGGCCCCAACGGAGAGGCGCATCCCTATCGGAACGCATGGAGCCTCCCGGGCTGCACCGGAGATCCGAGCCCCCGTGGCAAACGGTGACTTCGAGTCGGGCGCTCTCCCGCCGTGGGAGAACCCGGCGTCCGACCCGCAGAAGTGGACCGTTGCAGACACGAGACCTCACGGAGGGGCGTACTCCGCGTTCGCTCAGACCGAAGATCTCGGAGGAGTTCATGGACTCAGCCAGTCCTTCGATCCCCCGATCCCGGTGACGGAGACCGCACGCCTGGGCCTCTGGTACTGGGCGGAATCCGCAAGGAGCCCGAACCTGGCCGTAGGCCTGATCTTCTCAGACGGCTCTTACGACCAGGAGATCTTCAAGGGGATCCCTGTCGGGGTATGGGATCGGCTGGAGGCCTCGGACGCGCTAGCCCGGCACCCAGGGAGCTCGGTCGAGAGTATCCACCTCTTTGATACCCTGGAGACCGATCTCTGGATGGACGACGTGGATTTCGTGTGCATCGACGCGGACCTCGACGGGGACGGCCACGACGACCTCCTCTGCGGCGGAGACGACTGCGACGACTCCGATTCGGCCATTCATCCGGAGGTAGTGGAGAGCCGAGAGGTCGGGAACTGCTCTGACGGAATCGACAACGACTGCGACGGACTGGTTGATACTGATCCCGAGTGCAATGGTGGATGCTTCCTGGGCACGGTGCTCTGAGAGGGTGTACTGCTGGATCGGTTGTTTCCTGGCCGCTTCAGAAACATCCGCCGGACGCAAAACAAAATCCCCGCCTTTGGATGCCGTGGAATTATCAGGCCAGGCCACCCTTGCCGGAAAGACACGAGCAATCCGACGTTGAATCCGAGGGCCGCAGGTTCAAGTCCTGCCGGGCGCGCAAGAGAATGCTATTGGAAAGGATCGCTGGGGGGAACGACGGTTGACGGATTCCCCCGCGGATAGACAAAATCTACCGATAAGGGCCTCCCCTTTCTGCCTCCCTTGGCTATCGGTCCCTTTCAGAGGATTTTCGGTCTTTTCTTGCTTGATTTTCTGATTTCCGGTATGCTGTCCTTATCTTGCTGAAAAACAAATGTCCTATCTATTACCATCAGATGCCGAATAACAAATGGGAGGAAAGCGTGATGATACCAACCAAGGATAACATTGCCAAAGAGGCTTACATATCCAGCATGAACGAATACCAAAGGTTGTATAAAGAATCCATTGAACAACCCGACAAGTTTTGGCGCCAGCAGGCCGAGAGGTTGTCCTGGTTTCATCCTTTCCATGCGGTTTCTGACGCAGACTTAGAAGAGATCGATTTCGCCTGGTTCTCGGGCGGGCGTATCAACGCCTGTTTCAACTGTGTTGATCGTCATTTGGAACACTCGGCAGACAAGACCGCGCTGATCTGGGTGGCAGATGAACCGGGAGAGTACCAACACATTACCTTCCGTCAATTGAAACACCACATAGCCCGAATAGCCAACGTGCTGTTGTCCCATGGAGTGCGCCGGGGCGATACGGTTTGCATCTACATGCCAATGATCCCGGAGACGGTCTATACAATGCTGGCTTGCGCCCGCATTGGAGCCATTCACACCGTGGTTTTCGGAGGCTTCAGTGCCGAGTCCCTCAGAGATCGCATCTTGGACGCCAAGGCCAGTGTTCTGGTAACTGCCAACCAGGGGCTAAGAGGCGGCCGGACTATCGGACTGAAGGCGATTGCCGATCGAGCCATCGAGGGTATCGAAATGGTACGCACAGTCCTGGTGGCCCGTCGAACCGAGGCCGAGGTAGAAATGCGCTATGGTAGAGACTATTGGCTGGACGAAGAGGTACAGAAACAACGATCCACCTGTCCGGTAGAATGGATGGATTCGGAATCGCCGTTGTTTATCCTGTACACGTCCGGCTCAACCGGAAAACCCAAAGGCGTGTTACACACCACCGGCGGCTACCTGGTCTATGCGGCCTATACCCATCGATACGTATTCGACATTAAAAACGACGACGTGTTTTTCTGTACTGCCGACGTGGGTTGGATCACCGGCCACACCTACCTGGTTTACGGCCCGCTGGCCAACGGCACCACCACAGTGCTGTTCGAATCGGTGCCAAACTACCCGGATCCAGGTCGTCTCTGGCAGGTAGTCGATGACTTGGGAGTCAGCGTACTCTATACGGCACCCACAGCAATCAGGGCTCTGGCCAAGGAAGGAACCGAACACGTAGAACGCTACAAGCGCGACTCCCTGAGAATCTTGGGAACTGTGGGCGAACCCATCAGTCCTGACGCCTGGCGCTGGTTCCACGACGTGGTGGGTTCCGGCCGTTGCGCTGTAGTTGATACGTACTGGCAAACCGAGACCGGAGGCATTGTAATCTCGCCCCTGCCTGGCGCGACTCCACTCCAGCCCGGCTCGGCCACTCTGCCTTTACTTGGAATTCATCCCAACATCATGTCCGACGATGGGCAGCCCGTGGAAGGCAACAAAGTTGACGGCAACCTCTGTTTCGATCGCCCCTGGCCAGGCCAAGCACGTACCATCTGGGGAGATCACAGCCGATTCACCGATACTTATTATTCTAAATTCAATAAAGTCTATTTCTCTGGAGATGGCTGCCATCGGGATGAGCAGGGCTACTATTGGATCACCGGCAGAGTAGACGACGTTCTGAACGTGTCCGGACACCGATTGGGTACAGCCGAAATCGAGGCGGCCCTGAACTCCCACGAGGGAGTGGCAGAGTCTGCTGTGGCCGGCTATTCCCACGAGATCAAGGGCACCGGTATTCACGCATTTGTGGTATTGAAACAAGGCTTCGTTGAAATGAACCGCCGGGACCTGATCGGCGCTCTCAAGCAACAGGTTCGCCAGGTCATCGGTCCCATTGCCACCCCTGACCGCATCCAGGTAGTCGAGGGCTTGCCCAAGACGCGCTCTGGCAAAATCATGCGCAGACTATTGCGCGAGATCGGCGCAGGCCGCTATGAAAACCTGGGTGACATCACCACGCTTACCGATCCAGATGCCATCAAGGAGATTATCGCCCGACACAAGGAGCTGGTTGGCGAGGAGATATGGATCTGAGTCAGACGTCTGCAATTAGACTTTAATGATACTCTTACATATTCCACTTCGAATCCGCAGGTTCGAGCCCTGCCGGATGCGCCAGCGAACTCAAGGGATTAGGCCGGACAGCCTAATCCCTTGAGCTTTCTTGTGGCAGCTCTATACCAGATTCACCAGTCGTCTCTTCGCCCCACAAAGCCGCTCGATTGCATAGAACGGAACAGTAATGACTGTACCGTCATCTGAGAATCCGAACTTGGAGACCTTCACCCCCCTGGTCTGTTTTTTTTCCTCCAGGAATAGATGCAGGCTCTTCATGCCGCCCTGGGTGCCCTCCTTTACTTCAACCGGGAGAATCCTCTCGCCTCGTTCGAGCAGGTAGTCGACCTCGGCACTGCTCCCTCTGGCCTCTCGATGCCAATAGGTCATCGGTCTCAACGGCCCGGCCTGTTGCCATGCGGCGAGTTCCTGACCCACGAACTGTTCGGCGATCGCCCCCCTGTTCACGGCTGAAATATCCACATTGGTCATCCATTTCTTGAGGTCCACGTTCAGTAGGCTTTGGGCCAGCCCCGTGTCGAAAAAGATCACTTTGAAGCGGTTGGACCGAATACGGGAAGAGAGCGGCACGCCGTCGGCAGATGAATGGTACACTTTATGAACTAATCCCGCCAATTCGAGAAGCGCGAGCGCCTTGGAGAGGTACCGGCTCTTGATCGATGAGTCCACCCTTACATATTTGAACTTCCCTCCTAGTTGAAGAGGAATCGAGCGGAGAACGTTTACAAGATAGAGAATGTCAGCGTCTCTGGCATACTTGTGGAAGTCGTCGAAGAAGGATTGAAGGAGGTCGGACTGAATCTGCTGACAAGAGAGTATATCTTGATCGCGGAAATAGCTGGACAGAACAGCAGGCATGCCTCCCAGGAGCATGTACACCCTTACATAATCCAGAAGCTTTCTGTGATGAATTTCCAGAAGTTGCTCCTCAATGTTATGGTCGAGGACTTTTTGGCGCAGTAGAGATTCTCCGGCACCCTGGAGAAACTCGGCAAACGTCATGGGATACAAGTTCAGATAGCTTATCCGTCCGACTCCGGTAGGCACCTTGTCAAGCACCATGTTCAGAAGCGAGCCGGCAGCGATGAGATGGAGCTCAGGCAGCTCCTCATAGAAATACCGTAGGGATTTCACTGCGGATAAAGACTGCTGGACTTCATCGAAAAACAAGATAGTCTTGCCTGGAATGATTCTTTGCCCGGCCACGGCGGAAAGTTCCTTCACGATTCTCTCCGGCTCTAGGGACCGCTTGAATATCTCGTCAAGTTCGGGCTCGCGCTCGAAGTTGAACTCGACAAAGCTATCAAACGTTTTGCCGAATTCCCGAACCAGCCACGTCTTTCCAACCTGCCTCGCGCCTTTCACGACCAGAGGCCTCCTGTCTGCGTTGTCTTTCCACTCCAGCAGATCCTTCAGTCTGTCTCGGTTCATATCCGCTCCCCGCTTGTCTGGCCCGAATAGTCGAGTCTGTAATCCTTTTCGCCCTCAGGATAAACAGCGATTGGATTTTTGTCAAGGTATTCGGGATGTATATATGGATATTTTTCGGGGTAATAATGGGCTTGCATCGGACGGGAATCAAGGAAAATATGACGGATTTTAGCTCGCCTTCGATATGGCCTCCACCGTCAAGTGAGTCGATTGAAACACACCGGAGGATCCGCTCCAAAGGATTATTTATAATAGTATACGGATGATCACTTCGAAGTGAAAAGACTCGAAGAAGAAATAGAGATGTATTCGATCGTCATGAAGATCCTCTAACCATCACCCGCTCTCGCCCGCGCAACTTTGTTCTTATGGCGCATCAGCCACTCTCTCAATAGATACCCATGTCTGACTTGCATCTCCGACCATATTCGTATCGGCGCCTCGTCGGACCGTTGACTATGGTTTGAGAGTACGACTGGCCATACTTGGCGCAAACCGATTGGGAGCTGCTGCCGACGGACACCCAGCCGGATAACGGTGCAGGATATGCCAAGACCTCTCGCTCCCTTCTTCTCCCCATTTTTCGATCCTTGTTGATGGGCCACTTCCGTGTGTTTCCGACCTTTTCTTGCTTTGATCTCTCCATTCTGTTATCCTTTATCGTTTGCATCCTCACCAACAAGGTGCTGTACAGGGACTCCTGGCTGGTTCTCCAGGGACCCATTCTCTCTGTTTCTTCCCCCTCCCCCCAGCGGGATGAGGGCCGGGGGGCCATGAATACACATCGCGGATTCCATAACCGGGTCGTCCTCTTCAAGATCGGGGAGGGCATCACGATCGTCAACTTCGGGCTCTTCGCGGCCCTGGGCGGGGCTCTGGCCATGTGGGTGGGCCTGGCGCGCCAGTTCCAGGCCGGCCTGCGCCCCGATGAGTTCGCGCCGCTTCTGTACGGGCTGTTGCCGCTCCTGATCGTCCTCGGCTCCCGCATATTCGTTCTGGCCCTCGAGTGGAGGGAGCTCCTGAGATCCCCCTGGGAGACCCTGCGCCGGCCCGGCTTCGCCTTCCAGGGGGGATTCCTGCTGGGCGCCGCCGGGCTCATTCTCATCGCTCTGAAGTTCAAGCTCGACCTCCTCCTGCTTATGGACACCGTGGCCCTGGCCATCCCCCTGGGGCACGCCTTCGGGCGCCTGGGCTGCTTCACCTACGGGTGCTGCCACGGCAAGCCGACCCGATCCCGCCTGGCCGTCCGATATACCAATCCGGAGTCCAAGCCGGTGCGCCTCTCCGGGCTCGAAGGGGTGGCTTTGCACCCGACGCAGCTCTACTCGGCCATGCTGAACCTGCTCATCTTTCTCTTCCTGAACTGGTTCGCCACCCGGGGGCCGTGCCCGGGCCAGCTGGCGGGCCTCTACCTGCTGATCGAGGGAGCGGGGCGGTTCGGTATGGAGTTCCTCCGGGGGATCCCGGTGAAACGGGTCCTGGGCCTGTCGATCTTCCAGTGGGTGAGCGTCCCGCTCTTCATCGCCGGGATCCTGCTCTTCTGGATCGCCTCCTCCGGGACGCCGCACGCCCTCTTTGCCCGGACCGGGGACTTCTTCGACGCCCTGATCGAGGCCGGGCGACATTTCTGGTACTTCCTGTGGTTCTTCGTCATCTTCTTCATCCCCTTCGGCGTGCACGGCCGCCGGGTGGGGAAGCTGTGAGGTCCGGGACGTGGGGCAGGCGCTGATACCCTTGACCGTCTCCTGGTGCATCGCCATCCAGGCCGCGGCCCTCGGGTTCGGGCTCTGGGGACTGCATCCCCTCCCACGGCACGCTCCCCGCGGAACCTGGATAGCTTTGGCCGCGTTCTCCCTGGCGATCCTGATCTGGACGGGCTTGCGCCTCGAGCCCGGAGCCTGGCTGCCGGCCCTGGCTGCCGCCCTGCCCCTGGGCTTCGTGGTCGCCGCGGTTTCCGCCTTGCCCGTGGCTCGCGCGCCGGAGAAAAAATACGCTTCGTCCGCCCTGGCCCTGGACCTTTCCGGCGAGGAGGATGCGGGCGCCCTGTACTTCGAGCGTCAAGGAAGCGAAAAAGCCCCGGTCCTACTGGTCCACGGGGCCGGGAACGACCGGCTCTTCGGGTTCTGGTACCTTGTGGATGCGCTGCTGGACAAGGGGCACCCGGTGCTTGCGGCGCACCAGCCCGGCCACGGCCGGGGCGGCAGCGACCTCTTCACCCTCGCCGCAGCCCGCCGCCGGCTGGACGCGCTCGTGGAGGAGGCCCGGCGCCGCCGCCCCGGGTTCGGGGTGGTCGTGGTGGGCCAGAGCCTGGGGGGCTCGCTCGCCCTGGACCTGGCCGCCCGCTCGAAAGCCGTGGGTCGGGTTGCCACGATCTCCGCGCCTGCGTCCCTGCGCTTGAGCGGCACAAAGTTGCTCGTTGAACTGAAGGCCTTTTTCGGCCTTTCCCTGTACCGCCCCCTGGCCTACGGCAACCCGTGGGAGATCCTCCCTGCGGCGGGCGCCTTCAAGCGGGCCGAGTTTCCGATCCGGATGGCGGGAGACCGGCCCTACGTAAGAATTTTCGCCGAGACCCTGGCCGAGCTGGACCTGCCCCGGCGGCTTCGGGAGGCGCGGGGCTGTCCGGTACTGCTGCTGCACGGCAAGGACGACGGTGTCATACCCGTGGTGCAGGCCCACGCCCTGGCCGAGTCCCTGGGAGAGTCGGCCGAGCTGAAGGTCTACCCGGGAGTTTCCCACATGAATCCTCTTTTTCACCGCAAGGTGGTCAGGGAGCTGGTAGACTGGATAGGAAAGCAGGGGATCGATGGGTAAGAGAGTGATCATCATCGCGGCGAACCTGCTCATCTTTTGGGCGGCGCTCCCGGCATGCCTCTACCTGCTCGGCCGGCTGGTGGACCGGCTGCCGCTCCTGGAGGAGCTGCCCGAATGGGCGAGGTGGGCGGGGATCGCCCCGGCCGCCTTCGGGCTGTGGATCTGCCTCCACTCGGTCCTGCTGCTCCGAACGAAGGGCAAGGGGCTTCCCATCTCCTCCCTGCCCCCGACGGACTACGTGACCAGCGGCCCCTACCGGTTTCTGCGGCACCCCATCTACACCGGGTACGCCTTCATGATTTTCGGGGCGGGCCTGCTCCTCGAGTCACCGGGCATGGCCTTCGCGGCGGTCCCGGCCTTTACGATCGTGTGGTTTCTGACCTGGGTCAAACTGTACGAGGAGCCCGGCCTGCTTCGCCGGTTCGGCGAGTCCTTCAGGGCGCACCGGGATCGGACGGCCCTGTTCTTTCCCCTGGGCCTGCGCATGACGGCCCGAAAGCTTGTGCGCTTCTTCTTCCGGTTCGCCTCCCGCGTCAGGGTCGAGGGATCGGGAAACACCCCCCCCTCGGGGGCCGTGCTCTTCGTATCGGACCACCTGAGCTACCTCGACTTCATGTTCGGCCAGTATCTGACCCGCCGCCCCATCCTGATTCCCGTCACGGCCGAGGTGTTCCGGCTTCCCTTGCAGCGCGCCTTCATGCGGCTCATGGGGGGGATGCCCAAGCGACGCTTCTGCTCGGATCCGGCCGCGGCCCTGGCGCTCGCCGACGAGCTCACCGCCGGCGGCGTGGTCGGCATCGCCGTGGAGGGCGAGCGGTCCTGGACCGGGGAGATGGGGGAGCTGGCCCCCAACGTGGCCCTGAACATCGGCCGGTTCGGCTGCCCCGTGGTGCCCGCGGCCTTCGTCGGGTCCTACCGCTACTGGCCCCGCTGGGCCGGGAGCGCGGACCGGTCGGCACGGATCACGGTCCGGATCGGAAAGCCCTTCCGGCTGGAGGACGAAATAGAAGGCTTCAGGCCCGGGGCCGCCGTCCAGGCCGCGAAGGTGGCCGGGGTCATCCGGGAGAAGATCGCGGCGCTCCGGGACCCGGACGAGCCGAGCGTGGACCTCACGGCCTTCCCCTCCCCCCGCCCGGAGCTGGCGCTCTGGCGCTGCCCGATATGCGGCGCGGAGGAGACCCTTTCCTTTCAGGAAGGGCGCTGGCTCCTCTGCAGCGACTGCTCCGCGCGCTGGGACGCCGTGGGCGGTGATCTGACCCTGGCCGAGCCCGCGGACCGGGCCGGAGAGAAGCACACCCTGGCGGGCTGGTGCGCCAGGGCCGGGGGCGTTCCCGACCTGTCCGAAAGGCCCGATCCGCTCATCCGCACGGTCGAGGCCGAGCTTCGGGTGGAGCCCCTCGCCCGCGCCGTCCTCGCGCCCCTGCACTCCCGAGGGGACGGCGAGGCCGTCCTCCACCGGGACCGCCTGGAGTGGCGAGGCGCCGGGGAATCAAGAACCATTCCTTTAAAAGATATCCGGACGGTGACCACCGAGAGGAACGACACCCTGCAGCTGGGGCTCGGCCAGGAAGTGGCGCAGCTCGTGTTCGCGAGTTCGAGCCCGCTTCGATGGCAGAAGTATCTCATCGAGCTGAAGGAGACAGACCATGTATGAAGATCCCCGAGATCACGTCTTTACCCTCTACCCCTACCACGATGTTGTGGTGGAATCGGCCCAAGGCTGCCTGCTCAGGGACGCAGGCGGCCGCGAGTACCTGGACCTCGCGTCCGGGCAGCTCTGCACCTCCCTGGGGCACGGGCACCCCCGCCTGGTGGAGGCGGCCCGCCGGCAGGCGGGGGTGGCGGTCAACCTGGGCAACCGCTTCTTCGCCGCCGCCACCCTGGAGGCCTGCGCGGAGATCGCCGGGATCTGCCAGGAGGGGCTCGACAAGGTGGTCCTGTGCTCCACCGGGAGCGAGGCCAACGAGCTGGCGATCCGCATGGCCCGGGCCGCCACCGGCAAGCACGAGCTCGTGGGCGTGCGCAAGGGATACTACGGCGCCACCTACGAGACGCTCTCCCTGTCGGACTACGTGGGCTTCATGAAGGGGCTCGGACCCCGCAGCGCCGCGGTGCACCGCCTGATCTGCCCCGACTGCATCCACTGCCCCCTGGATCTGGAGCAGGACTCGTGCGGGATCCGCTGCATAGAGATGAGCGCCGGGCATCTGGAGGGAGACTCCACCGGCGAGATCGCGGCCTTCCTGGTCGAGCCGGTCCTGGGCTCGGGCGGGATCATCGTTCCCCCCCGGGGATTCTTCGAAGCCGTGAGGGGGCTCGCGGACCGGTACGGGGCCCTGCTCATCGCCGACGAGGCGCAGACCGGACTGGGGCGCACCGGGCGCTGGATGGGCATGGAGCACTCCGGCGTGACGCCGGACATCAGCGTCCTGTCGAAGGGGCTCGGCGCGGGCTTCCCGGTGGCCGCCGTGGTCACCACCGCCGAGGTGGAGGAGCGGTGCATCGAGGCCCCGCTGGCCAACATGAGCAGCCACTCCTTCGACCCCTTCGGCGCGGCCGTGGCGTCCGAGGTGATCCGCGTGATCCGGGAGGAGGACCTGGTGGAACGGGCGGAGGAGATGGGGGAGTACCTCGCCGGGCAGATGGCGGGGATCGCCTCACGGCACGAGATACTGGCCCACGTGCGGGGACGCGGGCTGATGGTGGGCGTGGATGTGCTTTCCCCGGAGCGGGGAGCGGTGGATCCCATGCTCAGCCTGGCCCTGGAGGCGGAATGCCTGCTTCTCGGGTTGGTGGTCGGGTACTCCGCCCAGTCCGGCGTGCTTCGGATCCTCCCGCCGCTCACCATCACCGAGGAGGAGATCGACCGCGCTATGGAGGTGCTGGATCAGGCGGTTTCCCACATCGAGGAACGGGGCGTGGACCTGGCCCGCTACATGCCCACCCACGCGGGCTCGCTCAAGCTCGCCGGGGCCTTCCTCGGCAAGCTGGGGGGGGGCTGAAAATGAAGGATCATCTTTTACAGGGGATGCTCGAACCCAGGCGCCTCTTCTTCTTCGAGAAGTGGTACTTCGACGGCCAGACCGAGGACGGGGCCTTCTTCCTGGTCTACCTGGCGCCCATGATCCTGGCAGGGAAGCGAAGCGCCGAGCTGGTGGCCTGCCTCTTTCCGCCCGGCGGCGGGGAGCACCGCGTAAGCCTGCACCTCAAGGGGAGAGACGTCGACCTTGCCGAGGACCGCACGCGGGCCGCCTTCCCGGGCGGCGAGCTGAGCCTCGACACGGAGGAGTGCCGTTTCGCGCTCGACCGAGGGGACCTCCGGCTCGATCTCCGGTACCGCCCCATGGACCCGCCCTGGGTGCCCGCGGGCCACGGCCTGCTCAGGCGGCAGGGGGAGCGGTCGCTCCGCTGGATCGTACCGGTCCCGCGGGCCGCGCTCTCCGGAACGGTCCGGGTCGCCGGGGCCGACCTCCGGCTCGAGGGGTCCTCCCTGGGATACAGCGACTTCGTGCAGACCGACATCCCCCCCTGGCGCCTCCCCTTGCGGGAGCTTCTCTGGGGCAGAGCTCTGGGGGAGGAGATCCTGGTCATCTGGGACCGGGCCAGCTTCACCCAGGGGAAGCAGCTGACGCACGCCTCCCGGGGCCTGGTCCGACTCGGGGCGGAAGAAAGGCGGGAGGTCGACGAGGTGGTCCCCGCCGTGGAGAGCTGGTGCGAGCACCCGGCCACCCGCGAGGGCTACCCCCTGGAGATGGGGCTCCGACTCGGAGAGCTCGACGTCTCCCTGGATCGTACGCGGCTCCTCCTGGGCGACTTCGTGACCGACGTGCAGGGATTCCGCAGCAAGACGGAGCGCTGGCTGTACCGCACCTTCACGGGCAACCCGGTGGAGTACAAGCTCCTCTCCTCGGCCAGGACGGAAGGGGTACGGGAGGCCCTGGCCGCCCACGAGCTCGTCCTCTGGGGGCGGGGGCGGTAGGGATTGGCTCGGATTTAGACTGCTCTTCGTTCGTACCGATGATGCAGGCCACCTACCTCGGAGAACTCGATAACATTCCCTTGTTCAGGGGGCTGAATTGGTCGCGGCTCCGGGCAGTCCATGTTCAGTGAAAGATGGGTTCGCCCGACGGTTTAATAACGGTGGTTGATTATTATTGCATGCGTCATACTTCCAACTATAATGAAAAATAAAACAAGTCATTTTGTGACATCCATTCTTTGTATTTTGGACATCTTTCGTGTGTAGCCACAACCGACCTGCCTGCGCGTTGCGCCCAGGCAGGTCGGCCGGGCAATGTCCTGTATTTTTCTAGCGTTCCACCTCTGAGAGCAGCAGGGCGCCGCCGCTGAAGTCGCCACATCCGCGGACGACCAGGTCGTCGGCGCAGGCGGGCAGGGCGCGAGAGATGCGGGCGGTGGAAGCGCAGATGGCCCCGTCCTCGTCCCACTCGGCCTCGAAGTCCCACGGCAGGTTGTCGTTGCGAAGGGTGATGTCGTCGTAGAAGTTCACCGGCGTGCCGTCGACGGTGTGGGAGGTGCCGTCGCCGCAGTAGTCGGCGCGCATCATCCGGGTGCAGGCCTGGTGGCGGGGCCGCAGGGGCACGTCGACCATCTGGCCGCCGAGGGTCAGCGGGACCACGGCCCAGGGGCCGTAGCCGGCCTCGACGCATTTGGCCAGGGCGTACTTCCGGCAGGCGAAGGTGAATACGGAGGGGTCCTCGATCCAGTCGCCGCCGCCGCGGACGCCCTCGCCCAGGTTCCAGGTGCCGCCGAGGGCGATGGCCTGTATCGGGTAGCCGGTCTCGTCCACGCCGCACAGGGGTTCGAAGTTCCCCGTCTCGCGGGTGACGTAGGAGACCTCGTAGAGGTAGATGTCGCCAGCGTTGACGTCACCGGTCATCGAAAACGAGTCGATGCGGACCGTCGCGGCGGTGCCGTCCTCCAGCTGCGCGTCGAAGAGGGTCCCGACCATCTCCACCGCGGAGAGGTGGCCCATGTCCGACACGCCCAGTATTCCCGAGCCGTCCAGGTAGACCTCGTACAGCTGCGCCCCGGGATGGGTCGCGCCGATCTTCGACACGGACTGTAGCTGCGCGCCGCCGACCAGCGGCCGGTTCAGCTCGCGCCCGTTAAGATCCCGGCCCGGGATCAGGTCCACCCGTTCGATGAACCCAACCTCCGCGAGCTCGACGAACTCGATCTGCGCGGGGTCCATCCCCATGCACTCCTCGCCGAGCTCCGCCATGTCGTCGATCGCCATGTCCTGGGCCGGCGCTTCCGCCGCGAGCAGCGCCATGGCCACCAAGGCAACCGTGGCCGTACCTGACAGCATCCGTCGTAGGTTCCTCATGATCTTCTCCTTTCTTCGATTGTCTGGATCCCCTCGATTGTTTGGACCCCGTGGGTCCGGTTATCAGATAGGTATTTCAAACTCTGCCAGTTGCTCCTACTTACAATTTGACATTCCCGATCGAAAAACGTTACACAAAGATGAAAGCACGTACCCACGCTTGAACACCTGTCGTTCCCAAAAACTAGTAGCCCCTGAAAACATCTGATAACAAGTCATCTCAATCCATCGAATTGGACTTATTGTTTAGAGGCGGCCGGAAAGGACTGGTAAAAGATGGAATACGTTACTCTGGAGACCCACAAGGAAGCGCGCGTCGGGGTCATGACGATGAATTACAAGAAGGAAAACAGGTTCAATCCGGACTTGATGAGCGAAATCATGGAGACCCTCGACGAAGTCGAAGATCGCGACGAAATCGGCGCTCTCGTGGTGACAGGCGGTGATCCCAAGTTTTTTTCGAACGGCCTCGACCTCGAATGGATCATGGCCCATATCACCGACCTTGATTCGATCGTCGACTACCTGAGGCAGGTCAACGCGATGTTCAAACGTTGGACGCTCTTTCCGAAGCCCACGGTCGCGGCGCTGAACGGTCACACCTTTGCCGCGGGGCTGTTCATGGCCGCCCACATGGATTTCCGGTTCATGCGCAGTGACCGGGGCTGGGTCTGCCTGCCGGAAGTCGACATCAATATACCCCTCCTTCCCGGAATGATCGCCATATGCCAGGCTGTCATGGCCCCGCAAGGTTTCCGCCAGCTATATTATACGGGGAAACGGTTCACCGGCCCGGAGGCCGTGGGCCTCGGTTTCGTCGAGGCCGTATACCCTGTGGAGGAACTCGTGCCAAAGTGCGTCGAGTTCGCGGCCGAGCTGGCCAAGAAGAAGAAAAGAACCTACGCTGAAATGAAGCGACGAATTCGCGCCGATATAGCCCGCCTTCTTGACGAGGTCGATCCCGAACACTTCATGGATACGCTGACCTACTCCATGCCCGAATAGAAAAACAGCACTCTGATAGACGAGGAGGAGAGATGAGAATCAAAAAGCTGTCAACCGGCCTGTCTCTGAGCGCCGCCCTCGCCGCGGTCCTGATGGTCGGGTCGGGGTGCCATGGCTCCGGCAAGGAGACGCTCGCCTGGAACACCCCGGAGATCGAAGCCGGCCTCACCGCCGCGCTCCAGGACTGGGTGGACGACTTCGGGCTCAACGGGGGCGCCATGCGCGTCTATTCGCCCGGCCGCCTCGAGTGGTCGGTCGCCACCGGCCTGCTCGACGTGGAGGCCGGGATTCCCTACGAGGTCGATTCGTGGGGGCGGATCGCCAGCTCCACCAAGCCCTTCACGGCCACCCTGATCATGCAGCTCATCGACGAGGGGCTCCTCTCCCTCGACACAACCCTCGACCGGTACCTCCCCTGGACCCTATGGGACTTCCCCTACGCCGACGACATCACCGTGGAGCACCTGCTCAGGCACCGGAGCGGAATCCGGGAGGTACAGATCGAGGACCTCTTTTTCGTCATCCGAGTAATATTGCGTTCCACCCGGTGGTGGGCGCCCGAGGACGTCCTTCAGATGACCTACGGGCCGATCCCGATCCTGTCGGTGTACAGCATGGAGTTCGTCCCCAGGGAGCCCGCCGGCGAGCCGGGGGAGTTGTACCACTATTCGCAGCCCGCGTACTGCGCCCTCGGCATGATCATCGAGCAGGTCACCGGCATGACGCTGGCCGATGCCTACGACGAGCGGATCGTCGAGCCCCTCGACCTGGAAGGCACGCACCTGCCCCGCGAGGACGCCCCATTTGATCCCCCGGGCTACACGACCATCTTCGGCATTCTCGAGGAGAAGATCCCCTACTCCGCGGTGGTCTCATCGTTGAATTCCCTGAACAGCACGGGCTATTCCGCGGGGGGCATAGTATCGACCGCCGGCGACCTGGTGACCTTCCTGGAGGCCCTGCTCGGCGAGGATCTCTACTCCGCCACGGCGCTCGCCCGGGTCCAGGACTGGATCCCCGATGACTCGATGATCCCGGGCAGCTTCGGGTACGGCCTCGGGCTGGAGCGAATCCAGCGCGACGGGTACACGACGATCGAGCACGGCGGCGGTATGCCCGGCGGCGTGGCGGTAATGACGTACATCGAGGATCTCGACACCTATATCGGGGCCGTGTCCAACACCGATATGGACGAGGTGTCCGAACCCGGCCTGGTCCAGCGCGTCTGGGCGGTGCTGACGACCGCGGAATAAACCAAGGAGGTAATTCCATGAAAGATAGATACGGCATGAGCAGGAGAGAGTTCCTGGCGTTTACCACAGGCATGGGCGTAATGGCCGCGTGCCCGTCGATCCTGACGGGGTGCCACGGCTCGACCGCGCAGGAAGCCGCGGCTTCCGGGCATCAAGTCTCCAGCGCCTGGGTCCCCAGAGGAAAACACGAGGACAGCTACGATCTCTTCAAGGCGGTGGTGGAGGCCGCCACGGATTTTTCATGGCTGTCCGGAGGCGATAAGGTCTTCCTGAAGCTTTCGCTGAACTCCATGAATCCCTTCCCGGCCACCACGGATCCCTGGGCCCTGGAATGCATGATCCGGTTGCTCCGTGAAAAAGGCGCCGGCGAGATCTCGGCCGGAGATCAAAGCGGGATGGCACACGTTTTTTACGGCCCCGGCTGGGGATGGGGCTCTTCGCGCGACTGCTGCCGGACCGCCGGGCTCCTCGAGGTCATGGACCGGCTTAGTGTGAAGCCCTGCTTTTTCGAGGAGTGTGGATACGGTGCTTACAGGGCAACCTATCCGTCGGGCCCTCATCACTGGTCGCTGCCCATCCAACTGACCACGGCCATGGACGATGTGGACCACATCATCTACCTCCCGAGGGTGGGCAACCACTCCTCGGCCGGGAAGACCTTCGGACTCAAGCTCGCCATAGGATTCCTGAGGAACGACAGCCGGCTCATCTTTCACGGGAGCCCGAGGAGATGGCAGGAGATGTACGAAGAGATCAATCAAGTGCCCGAGCTCCTGTCAAAGATCCGGCTCATCGTCACATCGGGAAGGGCCGTGATGACCACCGTGGGTCCCGATGAGGGGGAGGTCGTCCGGCCGGATAACGGGCTGATCTTCGCTTCCGGGGATCTCCTGGCGCACGACCTGCTGGCGGCCGCCTGGCTGGAGGCCAACCGGATGGGGGACGATCCCGAAGACATCTACTCCCATCCTGCCATTGTGAACCGGCTTGAAAGAATGGGCGGATGTCCCGAGGAAATTCGATGGGATCGGATCAATGAAAATCCCGACAGTTCGATAACATCGTATATGGAAAACCTGTTGAAAATCGAAAATTGCCAGGGTGAACGCACCGCCCGCGGATGAAGGCGAATCAGGGATACCTAAAGATAGGGTGTCGACAACCGGAGAGAGGAAGAATATTATATCTATGAGTGTTGCACTTTTCGACCGCCCTTCACACCTGTCGGGGCGTTGCTGGGAACGCCATATTGAGAACCAATAAAATCGGGAGGTTATAGTATGTGTCACACGTTCAAGGGAACATGGATCCTTCTGCTTTGTCTTGGGTGGGTATGGGGGGG
>CAZFWM010000112.1:0-20068 GCA_964522545.1 uncultured Thermodesulfobacteriota bacterium | reverse complement strand
GGTGCTCAGTGGATTGCTTCGTCCCTTCGGTCCTCGCAACGTCCCTCAATTAGGTTCGCATCGAAGATTCGGTTCTGTTCTTTCCTTTGTGGCTTCGTGGCTTTGTGTGAGATTCATTACTTCGTACATTTTTTGTACATTTATGCAAGCAGCGCATGTATCTCGATGAAATTATTCTAATTCCCTTCCTGGGTTCATGGGTTCCTCAGAGTTACTTTTCTGATACCGCTCAGAGTCCCAGCGCGTCGGCCACGTCTCCGAGCCCGAGGGCGCGCAGCTTTTCAGCCGTGGGCCGCCCCGACTCGGGGCACCACTGGCGCAGCTCGTAGTACTCGGCGAGCATCGGCTCCAGATAGACCACGTGACCCTTGGCCCGCATGGAGGGGGACTTCTCCTTGAGGAACCTCTCGGGCAGGGTATCGTCGGCCCGGGTGATCCCCTCCCTCACGTTGTAGGCCCGCTGGAGGTTGTAGATCCTCTCGCCGATGGCTTGGAGGCCCTCCACGTCGATGTCCAGGCCGGTGGCGGCCCGCAGCCCCTCGCACACGTCGGCCCAGTACAGTGCGGGCGGGAAGAAGGTGCCGAATTTGCAGACCCCGACCGAGTCGACCACGGCGCCGAAGTGCTCACCATCCACCACCACCATCGGCTTGTGCTTGGTTGCGGTGCCGTCGATGATCTCGGGCAGGCACTGTTCGCCGTACCGCTTCACCGCCTCCCCGGGGTAGCCGGTCTCGTCGATGGTGGGGAATCCCTTGAGGTGGTCGGCGCCACGGCTCGAGGTGACGTGCGCCAGGCCCATCGACTGCTGGGCCCGGCCGTCCTGGGCCGGGAGCTCCATGCCCTTCACATGCATGGCGTAGAGGTGGGCCTCGCCTCCGATCTTCGAGGCGGCGAGCCGGGTCCCCTCGGCAAGGATGTCCCCGAAGCCCTCCCGGGCGGAGATCCTCTCCAGCAGGATCCCGATGGTCCCGATGTTTCCCCAGGAGAGGTCGAGGCCATCGGCGTCGGCCGTCTTGAGTATCCCCTTCTCGAAGAGCTCCATGGCGAAGGAGATCACGCTACCGGCCGAGATCGTGTCCATGCCGAGGTCGTTGCATTTCCGGTCGAACTCGATGATGGACGGGAGGTCGTGGTTGTAGCACCGGGACCCGAGGGAGGAGAGGGTTTCGTACTCGATACTCGTGCTCACGGTGCCGGCAAAGGGCCCGTCCTGCACGGCGTAGATCTTGTCGCAAGCGATGGGGCAGCCATAGCACGCCAGGTGCTTTACGATGTACGGCTCCAGGGCGTCGGCGTCGATCCGGTCGGCGAAGTCGGTGTGGCCCGCCTGGTTGTTCTTCGTGGGGAAGCGCCCTACGGCGTTCATGAGTGATACCAGGCCCGGCGTGCCGTGGCGCTGCTCGGCCGGGGTGAACTCGTTTTCGCGGACCTTGCGATGGGCCGCCAGGGCCAGCGCCTCGAACCGATCCGGGTCGTGGAGGCTCACGCCGCCGAAGCCCCGGGCCGCCACCGCCTTGAGGTTCTTGGCGCCCATCACGGCCCCGAGCCCGCAGCGGGCCGCGGACCGGCCGTAGGTGGCCTGGATGCATGCATAGCGCACGCCGTGCTCCCCGGCCGGGCCGATGCAGGCGACCTTGAGGTCCTCGTCCCCCTCCATGCGCCTCAGGGCCCTCTCGGTCTCGGCCGTCCCCTTTCCCCAGAGCTCGGCGGCGTCGCGGATCTCGGCCTCTCCGTCGCCCACGGCCAGGTAGACGGGCCGCTCGGCGCGACCGGTGAAGACCACCATGTCGAAGCCGCACCGCTTGAGCTCGGGAGCGAAATGCCCTCCCGAGTTGGCGTCCCCGTAGATCCCCGTGAGCGGAGACTTGGCCACCACCTCGAACCGACCCGAGCTCGGCCAGATCGTTCCGGCCAGGGGACCGGTGGCGAGGACGAGCCGTGACTCGGGCGAGAGGGGATCCACCTCGGGGCCCACATCGTCCCAGAGAATCTTTGTCCCGAACCCGTTGCCTCCCAGGTAGGTCTCGATGAAGGGATCCTCCAGGGGACGTGTTTCCACCTTGGACCGGGTCAGGTCCACCCACAGGGCGGCCCCGGCGTATCCTTTGTAGCGAGTCACGACTCCCCTCCTTTTTCCTGTTGCCCGGCCGGCGCCGACGGGCCCGGGCCGGGGAACGTGAAGTTGGTGCGGCTTGTCGCCAGGAGCCGCTCCATGGCGGACCGGCGCCTCGAAACGGTAAGACGATTTTCAGTCACGTATTCGATCGCCCCGGACGGGCATATAAGGGCGCACCGCGGATTTCCCTCGCACAGATCGCACTTGCGCGAGATCCCGGCCGTGAAGTCGAACCCCATCCCGCCGTAAGGGCAGGCGGTCACGCACATCTTGCAGCCCACGCAGCGAGTGCGCTCGACCTGAAGGGACCCTGACCCGGGGTCGCGCACCAGGGCCCTGGCCACGCAGACCTCCACACACGAGGCCCGCTCGCACTGCTGACACACAGTGGGCACGAAGAGCCCCCGCTCCTCCCACGCCACCACCGTGACCGCGGCCGCGGAAGGCCTGACCTCCCGCTCCCAGCGAAGCGAGCAGATCGACTCGCAGCTGCGGCACCCGGTGCACTTGTCTATGTCGACGGCGAGATACATGAGCGTAAGTTCCTCCCTTGTTTACACGCAATGAATCATCGGTGATTGAAAACACGAAAAGTGGCTTATTACAGGCTAGTGCGGCACAGGTGCTAAGTCAAGGGGAATTATTAGGGATCGGGGGGGGCAGGGATCAGGGACCAGCAATTTTCATAGGGCGGCCCGTGGCCGCCGGTATGGTTGCATTCTGTATGAATCGGCCCGTAAGAATCGGCGGGCATGGCCTGCCCTATAGCGACTGCGCGGCTTACGCAGATGTTTGCCGTATCTCACCTACCTACTATTGCCTGACCCACAAAGCAGGGCGGAGCCAGAGCCTCTTGGGCACGAATCATGGCAATGCCGTCGATGATCGGGCTGGAGGAGATGGGCCCGTAGGTCTCGCCCCCGTCCGTGGAGAGGTATGACGATCCCTCATCCGGCCCCGACAGATCCACACCGAGGGAATATCCCCGGGTCGCCGTGTTCGCGACGGCCACGTAGAAGGTTGCTCCCGGCTCACCGGCCGCGTTGAGCAGCAGGCCCCCAGCACCCACCTCCTGAAAGCCTCCCTTCCCTAGCGTGACCGGAATCCGCATGACCTCCAAAGAGGGATCGGGGCCACGGTCCGAGCCGGTGGGGTCCTCGTAGATGATCACTTCGGCCCAATCGCCGGCTGCCGTGCCGCTCGTGTAGAATGAGACCGAGCTCAGCCGGACAGGAGCGGGGGCTTCGAATCGGCCGGCCACGACCAGCCCTCCGGATGCCGAGCCCACATAGATTTCGGCCGTCCCGTCGTCGTTGCCGTACTCGGTCCTCATCATAAACTCATCGGATCGATCCAGGGCGGCCCCGGATCCCTTGAGATCCTCCCGCCTGGATCGTATCGACTGTATGCCGCCTCTTCCCTCGCTCTGGAGGGGCCCAAACAGGTAGGGGCTCGGAGGGACATAGAAAAAACGATCCCCATCGAAAGGCAGCTCTCTCTCCCCGAGCCCGACCGGGTCCCGGGCCTCTCCCATCTCCCCGGCAGCACCTCGCGCCGACGGCAGGGCCGCGGCCATGGCGTTTGCATAGAAACTGAAGGGCGTGGACTGGGGAATATAAAAACGCCAGATCCTCGAGATCCGCTCCCCGGGATCGAGCGTGCCGTCGGAGAGGTCCCCCACGGTCCCCTCGCTGTCCGCTTCGGTGTACCGCCAGCAGGCGTCGGGCGGGAGGCCGTCGCTGTGGGCCTGGTTGTTGGTGTTGGATCCGTTCACATCGGCCGTGAGAGACTCGAGAACCGCGGTCATGGGAAGGAGGATGGCCTGGCTTGCGGAGTCGTTCTCGATGTGAAAGGTGTCCTCGTAAAATTTGGACACCGGATCCCAGCTCGGCCTACCGGAACCCGGATCTCCACTCGAGGCCCCGATATAGCCATTCACGTTTGTTTCACATGTATCGCCGACCCCGTTGTAGTCCGTGTCCCCCTGGGATGGATTGTAGGTTTCGGGGCAGTTGTCGTTCGGATCTCCGATTCCGTCTCCATCGGAATCGACAAAAACCCCCTCTTCCTCATAATACGTACCGATCGCACCATCCTGGGCCCCGTCTCCGCCCCGGGGTCCTCCATTTACATCGTAGGATCCGGTCCAGCCGGATTTGTCGACATAATAAACGGCGATTCTCCCTCCGCCCCCGCCGCCCCCTTCCCGGTAGAAACAGCACTCGTTGTCATCCCCGCCGTTCCCGCCCGAAGCGCTCAGAGTCCCGTTCCCCGACCAGTTCTTCGTGCGAATATAGATTCCTCCGCCGGCTCCCCCTCCGGCGCCGCCCCGGACGCCGACCGCGGCCCCTCCCGCGAGCCCGTCGGCCGTGACAACTCCGGAAACGTTCAGCGTGTCCGCCACGTTCAAAACAACGAGCCCCCCTCCCGCACCGCCGGTCGCGCTCGCGCCGCCGGCGCCGCCGCTCCCCAGCTCCGACGGTTGAGTGAACGAGCCGTAGGCGGAACCGCCCGCGCCGGTCCCGTCTCCATTTCCCCCGTTCCCCCCGTACGCGCCGCCCCCGCCCGGAGAATATTGCCCGCTGCTGCTGCCGGCGCCCGGACCGTACCCGCTCGCCCAGCCGCTTCCGGCGGCGTAGCCTCTGCCGTCGACGTTGATGGTTCCCCCGGCCTGGATCGTCAGGTCTGTGGCATCGATGCACATCCAATAGGTCTCGGCGGCGGCATTGGCAGAGTGGGTCAACGTGCTGGAGATGATCATCTCCCCATCTACGTCCAGCTCACCATTGAACGTAGTACTCCCTGTAACATACGCATTCCCTGTTACTTCGAATGCGCCATGGCTGGCGATGGTGCCCCCGGACAGGGTCAACTCCGGGGTAGACAGGGAGCTGCCCACATTGATGGTCAGAGTTCCACTCGTTACCTGGACATAGATGCTGGCCGTGACACTCGAATCTATGACCAAATCGCCGCCGGAAACGGTAATCTTGAAATACGATTCGTCGCCGGACAGAGTGAAGCTCGCTCCGGGAGGAACGTCCAGACTTCCCACTTCCTCCTCGTAATAGGTTCCGACATCGCCGTCCTGGGCCCCGTCGCCGCCCCTGGGGCCTCCGCTTATATCGTAGGACCCGGACCAGCCGGATTTGTCGACATAATGAACGGCAATCCGGCCGCCACCCCCACCGCCCCCTTCCCGGTAGAAACAGCATGTATTGTCATCTCCTCCTTCTCCTCCTGCGGCACGCAACAGACCATTCCCTATCCAGTTCAACGTATTGATATATATTCCTCCGCCCGCACCTCCTCCGGCACCGCCTCTGACACTCACTGCGTCCCCTCCCGCAAGGCCGTCGGCCGTGATGCTTCCGGAAACGTCCAGCGTATCGTCCACATTCAAAACAACGAGCCCCCCTCCCGCACCGCCGGTCGCGCTGGCTCCGCCTGCGCCGCCGCTCCCCAGCTCGGCGGGATCCGAGAACGAGCCATAGGCGGAGCCGCCCGTACCGCTTCCATCTCCATTGCCCCCGTCCCCCCCGTACGCGCCTCCTCCGCCGGAGGAATATTGTCCGCTGCTCAAGCCGGCGCCGGGACCCTGCCCGCTCGCCCAGCCGCCTCCTCCGGCATAGCCTTTACCGTTGACATTGATGGTTCCTCCGGCTCCGATCGTCAGATCAGGGGAATTGATGCTTAGCCAGTTCGTCTTACTGGCAGTATTGGCAGAGTGAGTCAATGTGCTGGAAACAATCATCTCCGTGCCTACGTCCAGCTCACCGTTGAATGTGGAAGGCGCCGTGACGTAAGCGTTGACGGTGACATCGAATGTTCCTTGGTTGGCCGTGATCCCTCCGGCCATGGTCAATTCCGGCGTAGACAAGGCGCTGCCCACATTAATGGTCAGAGTTCCACTCGTTATCCGGACAAAGATACTGGCCGTGACATTCGAATCTATGACCAGGTCGCCGCCGGAAACGGTAATCTTGAAATACGATTCATCGCCGGACAGAGTAAAACTCGCTCCGGGCGGGACGTCCAGGCTTCCGATCTCCTCTTCGTAATAGGTTCCCACATCGCCGTCCTGGGCCCCGGGTCCGCCCATGGGCCCTCCACTGATATCGTAGGATCCGGACCAGCCGGAGTCATCCACATAATGAACGGCGATCCGGCCGCCGCCCCCGCCGCCGCCCTCCCGGTAGAAACAACAGTTATTGTCATCTCCTCCATTCCCACCCGCAGCGCTCAACAGACCGTTGCCCAGCCAGTTCGTCGTGGTAATATAGATCCCTCCGCCCGCCCCCCCTCCGGCCCCCCCACGGACACTCACGGCATCCCCTCCATTCAACCCGTCGGCCGTGATGCTCCCGGCAATGGTCACATTGTTGTCAACATCCAGGATGACAAGCCCTCCGCCCGCGCCGCCGGTCGCGCTCGCACCGCCGGCGCCGCCGCTCCCCAGCTCATCGGGATCGGAGAAAGAGCCGTAGGCGGAGCCACCCGTACCGCTTCCGTCTCCATTGCCCCCGTCTCCGCCGTACGCGCCTCCTCCGCCGGAGGAATATTGTCCGCTGCTCAAGCCGGCGCCGGGGCCGTACCCGCTCGACCAGCCGCCTCCTCCGGCATAGCCTTTGCCGTCGACGTTGATGGTTCCTCCTGCCTCGATCGTCAGATTCGTGGCGCTGATACTGAGCCAATTGGTCTTGGTCGATGTGTTGGCGGAGTGGGTTATACTTCCACCGCTCTGGATCACCAGGTTGTTGAATACATGATCACCATCCAGCGTCTTGGCGCTGTTGATATAACATGTCGTGGCCTGGTCTCCACTGTCGCAAGTGGCGCGATCGAAAACATCCATCGACCCAATCGCTCCATCCCCGTAAACCGGCCCCGAAACGGCCAGAGACAGTGACAATGCAAAGGATATGGCTACAAGCGAAACAAACAATCGATTGATTTTTCCCATTCTATTTCGACCTCCTGACGCGGCCGGGCCGCATGCCTTTTATCCTCGCACAAAGACGCAAAGGATTTTTACAATATTGGACAACAAGGTGTGTGGACGAAGTATAACCCATAAAGAATATGAGGTCCAAGCTCCTTGACCCTGCATAGACCGTCTGTTAGCGTTTGTGCATCAAACCCGAAACATGCAGTAGGCACCTACTGCGGCATGGAAAACCTTGCTGCAACGCTTGTTTCGCGATTTTGGTCCTCGACGTAGTTTTCAGCTACGCCTCCGGGCCAAAATCGCTCCAACTTCGCGTTTCGCTAAGGTTTTTTGCGCCTCGCTACGGCGCCTGCTGTATTTTTCGGGTTAAACCCACGAACGAAAGGTACCGTTCATGATCCCTCAGGAGCTGATCAAGAAGAAGCGGGACGGCGGCGAGCTCTCCACTGAAGAGATCCACTACTTTATTCAAGGGTACTCGCAGGGGAAACTGCCGGACTACCAGATGGCCGCCATGGCCATGGCGATTTACTTCCGGGGCATGTCCTTTGCCGAGACCGAGCACCTCACCCGCGAGATGATGCAAAGCGGCGTGGTCCTCGACCACTCGTATCTTCCGGCCATGAAGCTGGACAAACACTCCACAGGAGGGATCGGGGACAAGGTCTCCCTGGTGCTGGCCCCCCTGGTGGCCTGTTTTGGAATCGCCGTCCCCATGGTCTCCGGCCGGGGACTGGGCCACACGGGCGGAACCCTGGACAAGCTCGAATCGATCCCCGGCTACCGGGTCTCTTTGAGCCGGGAGGAGTTCTCCGAGGTCCTGCGCTCCACCGGGTGCGCCATCGTGAGCAGCACCGAGGAGATGGCCCCGGCCGACGCCAAGCTCTACGCCCTGCGTGACGTCACCGGCACCGTGGACTCCAACCCGCTCATGTGCGCATCCATCATGAGCAAGAAGCTCGCCGAGGGGATCGACGGCATGGTCCTGGACATCAAGGTCGGCACCGGCGCCTTCCTCAAGGAGATGGACCAGGCCCGGGAGCTCGCGGTGACCATGATCGAGGTGGGCAAGCGCATGGGCAAGAAGATGGCCGCCGTGATCAGCGACATGAACCAGCCCCTCGGGGACGCGGCGGGCAACTCCCTGGAGGTGGTGGAGTCGTGCGAGACCCTCCAGGGCCGGGGCCCGGCCGACCTCGAGGAGATCACCCTCCGGCTCGGCGCCCTCATGCTCCAGATGGGCGGCGTCGCGTCCAGGCAGATCGACGCCCTGAATCTTTTGCGCGAGAAGATCGATGACGGAAGCGCATTCCGCCGCTTCCGCGATATGGTCCGCGCCCAGGGGGGGAACCCCGATGCGCTGAGCGACTACGGCCTGCTGCCGACCGCCTCGGCCAGGACCGAGATCGAATCCCCCGCGGACGGGTACGTGGGGGCCATCGACGGGGAGGGGATCGGGACCGCCCTGGTCTTCCTGAACGCGGGCCGCAAGAAGGTGGGCGAATCCATCAATCCCGCCGTGGGAGCGACCGGGTTCAAGAGGATCGGGGACCGCGTCGGAAAGGGTGAGGTACTGTGCGTGCTCCACCACGACGGCGGAAAGGATCTGCCCAAGGCCGTGGATCTTCTGAAGAGTTCATTCGAGATCGTATCCGACCCGGTCGACCCGCCTCCGCTGATCCGCGAAATGCTTACCTAGCGCGGCCGAGCCGCAGGGTTGTTTCTAGGGCTCTACGAATACAAGTGCGGCCAGAAGTGGCTTAGGGTGGCAAACAGGACCCAGGTGAGGGAGAAAGCGAGCAGGGGGGTCGAAAGCCAGCCGCTCAGGACCATGCCCAGACGGCCGTAGTTGATGGTCTTCATCCCCTTTATGAGGCCCATGCCGAAGACGGCGCCGACAACGGCCTGGCTGGTGGAGACCGGCACGCCGACGATCGCGTAGATGTGGACCGTGATCGCCTCGGAGAGGACCACGATAAAGGCGGCGAAGGCGCTGAGCTTCACGATGCTCTTGCCCACCGTGTACATGACGTTGCGGCTGAATGTGAGCACCCCCAGGGCGATGCTCGCCCCGCCGATGAAACAGGCGCTCAGGGGGGTGAGCATCTTCTCGCCCACAAAGGGCCCGGTCACGTTGGCCACGTTGTTGGCCCCGAGGGCATAGGCCCCGTAGGTGCCGGCCAGGATGAGGCCCCATCGCAGAAGGCGGTCATACTCGAACAGGTTGGGATTGAGCCGGTTCATCAGCTTTCCGATGCCGTAGTAGAGGATGATGCTGATGACCAGGGAGCCGAGGGGTGTGCCGACCCAACAGAGCACCACCTTGGTGAGGAGGCCGAGCTGGAGGTCGTGCTGTTTCCAGCCGAAGAAGACGAGCCCTCCCACCACGGCCTGAGAGGTGGATACCGGGAGCCTGAGGATCGTCATCAGGGTCACGGCCAGTGCGGCGGCCAGGGAGACCGTGAAAGCCTTGCCCAGCGACATGGCGCTCATGCCGCGGTAGGTCTCTATCCCCTCCTGCCCCTCGAGCATGGCCCCGACGATCACGAAGACCGAGCAGATCACGGCCGCCAGGGTGAACCGGATCATGCGCGAGGCCACGGCCGTGCCGAAGACATTGGCCGCGTCGTTGGACCCGAGGGACCACCCCATCAAGACCCCTGCGGAGAGCTGCCACATCATATCCTCCGCTTGATCGTGGCCACCGCGACTCGATCGGCCAGGTTCTCGCAGCGGTCCGAGATGGCCCCGATTTTCGAGACCAGGTCCCTGAGCAGGATCTTGGAGCCGGTGTCGAGCTCCGAGGAGAAGATGTCCCGGATGAGCTTGCGCTGTTCCCGATCGGATTCGCTCTCGGCACGGTCCACCTGCCGGGATAGCTCGAGGGTCTCCTTGGGCTTCGTGAAGAGCAGGAACAGCGCCCGGCGCACGAGGGTGTAGGCCTGGAGGTTCACCATGACCAGACGGATAAAGGCCGGGATGAACCGGGCCGGCACGTCGATCTTCTGGTCGTCGATCGTGGAGAGCACGGACTCGGCCTGGTTCGGGATCCGGTCCGCCGTCTCGAGGAGCCCGAGGATGTCCCCCCGGGATTCCGGAAGGAGGGACTTGCCGTACAGGGTCAGCTCGATCTCGCGCCGCAGGTCATCGGACCGGGATTCACATTCGTGGGTTTTTACAACGCTCTCCTCGAATGCCTGGCCGTGCCCGTTCTCGAAGAAATGCATGATGGAGATCTTGAAGCTCTCGATGCAGCTGTCCACCATCCGGACGTAGTCCACCATCTTCTGCTGAACTTTTTTTTCCTCTTTATGCAGGATCGACATGGCTCATCTGCTCCCCTGTTACGATTTTCTTGTCTTGGGATTGAATCCGAGAGACGGCCCGTGAAGGCCGATTTGTGGTCTTATATCATACATGCGGAATGGTGGCCAGTCAGGACAATTGCTGTGCTTGACGAAGGATGGAAGATACGTCATAAATAGAGTAAAATGGCCGGAGTGGAGAGGATGCGCGGCTTCCGGGCCGCCCCCGGCACATAACGGCCCCGACCTCTTTCCGAAAATGGAGCTGACATCTTGCCACAATACGAATCCGAACGACAGGCCTTAGAGCACAAGATCCGGGTGGCCCAGGCGATCGAGCCGGCCGACCTCATACTCGAGAACGCCCGCGTGGTGAACGTCTTCTCCGGCGACATCCACGAGTCCAACGTGGCCATCGCCGACGAGATCGTGGTGGGCATCGGCGAGTACCGGGGGCACCGGATGATCGACCTGGACGGGGCCTACCTCGCCCCGGGCTTCGTCGAGGGCAACATCCACATCGAGAGCTCCATGCTCACGCCCATCGAGTTCGCCCGGGCGGTGATCCCCCACGGCACGACCACGGTGGTCGCCGACCCCCATGAGCTCGCCAACGTCCTCGGCCTCGAGGGGATCAACTTCATGATCGAGCAGTCCCTCGACCTCCCGCTGACCATTTTCTTCATGATCCCCTCCTGCGTGCCCGCCAGCCACCTGGAGACCTCGGGCGCCGCCCTGTCGGCCCGGGAGATCCACTACTTCCTCCACGAGGAGAACGTCCTCGGCCTGGGCGAGGTGATGAACTACCCGGGCGTGCTCAACTGCGACAAGCCGATCCTCGACAAGCTCATCGCCACCGGCGACAAGCGAATCGATGGACACTGCCCCGGGCTCACAGGCAAGGCGCTGAACGCCTACATCATCGCCGGGATCAAGTCGGACCATGAGTGCGTCACCCCCGAGGAGGCCCGCGAGAAGCTGCGCCTCGGGATGCACGTGATGGTGAGGGAGGGGTCGACGGCCAAGAACCTCGAGACCCTGGCCCCCCTGGTCCAGGAGCTCTACCACGCGAGGATGAGCCTCATCACGGACGACAAGCACCCGGTGGAGCTCGCCGAGGAGGGCCACATCGACTACCTCCTGCGGCGGGCGGTCGACTGCGGCATCGACCCGGTGAACGCGATCCAGATGGTGACCATCAACCCGGCGAAGTATTTCATGACCCACAAAATCGGGGCCATCACCCCGGGCTACTGGGCCGACCTGGTCGTGCTCGAAGACCTCAAGGACTTTAAGGTGCTTCAGGTCTACAAGAAGGGAGAGGTCGTGGCCGAGAACGGCAGGATGGCCGTCGACCTCCCCACTCCGAGCATCCAGAACCTGCGCGCCAGCATGAACATCGACCTCTCCCGGCTCAACGACCTCTCGATCAAGGCCGAGAGCTCTCGTGTGCGCGCGATCATGTACGAGAAGGACCAGATCACGACCGGAAACAAGGTCATCGATGTGGACGTGGTCGACGGGTTTGCCGTGGCCAACCCGGACAGCGACATCGCCAAGATCGCCGTGGTGGAGCGCCACAAAGCCACCGGGAATATAGGGCTCGGCTTCATCTGCGACTTTACTATTAAAAAAGGCGCCATCGCTTCCTCCGTTGCCCACGACTCCCACAACCTCGTCTGCATCGGCGTGAACGATGAAGACATGCTCGCCGCCATCCGGAAAGTGACGGAGCTCCGGGGCGGAGTGGCCATCGTGGTGGACGGCAAGGTGCTCGCCACCCTTCCGCTCCCGGTTGGCGGGCTTATGTCGGACCGGCCCCTCGATGAGGTGGCAAAGGGGATGAAGGGGCTGCTCAAGGCCGCGGCCGAGACCGGCTGCACCATCTCCGACCCGATCACGGCCCTCTCATTCCTGTCGCTCCCCGTGATCCCCTCCCTCAAGCTCACGGACCAGGGACTCGCCGACGTGGAGCTCTTCTGCCACGTACCGCTCTTCGAGCCGGATGAAAGTTAACGACATTCTGACGAATGTCGCATTGGAAATTGTTGATTGGAAATTGGAAATTTCAAATTGGAGTCGACTCTCTCGTTCCCAGGCTCTGCCTGGGAACGTTCTTCTATGGGGTTCAGCCCATGCCGTAATGCAGGCCTCGGGGAGAAACAAATTTCCAATTTTCAATTTCCAATCTCCAATTTCCAATCGGAGCGAAGCGACCTATCTGGACAGGGAGATCTCCAGTGAATGACTTAAAAGAATCACCAATCATCGGAACCTCGCCGCCCCGCAAGGACAGCTGGAGCAAGGTCACCGGCGCGGCCGTCTTCGTGGGCGACATCGACATGCCGGGTATGTGGGTCGGCGGCACGGTCCGGTCGCCGGCGCCCCGGGGGCGCATCAAGGCCATCCGGTTCGACGATGCCTTCGACTGGTCCACGGTGGTCCGCGTGACCGCCTCCGACCTCCCTGGCCCCAACGTGGTCGCCATCATCCGCGACGACCACCCGATCCTGGCCGACGGCGAAGTCAACTTCTTCTCGGAGCCGGTGGCCCTCATCGCGGCCCCGGACGAGGCCACCCTGGCAGAGGCATTGAAGCACAGCCACGTCGAAGTCGAGGAGCTAGAGCCGGTCGCCACCATCGAGGACTCCCTGGACGGAAAGGCGATCGTCTGGGGCGAGGACAACGTGATCTGCGAGTACCGCATCAACAGGGGGGACGTGGCCAAGGCGCTCGCCGAGGCCGACATCGTGGTGGAGGGCGAGTACCGCACCGGCCACCAGGAGCAGTTCTACATCGAGCCGAACGGCGTCATCGCCCTGCCGAGACACGACGGCGGGGTCGAGATCACCGGCTCGCTGCAGTGTCCTTACTACGTCCAGGCCTCCCTCATGAAGGCCCTGGGGCTCGGGCCGGAGCAGGCCGTGGTCCGCCAGACCTCGATCGGGGGCGCCTTCGGCGGTAAGGAGGACTACCCCTCGGTGCTCTCGTGCCACGCGGCCCTGCTGGCGCTCCGGGCCGGGCGGCCCGTCAAGATGGTGCTCGAGCGGACCGAGGACCTCCGATCCACGACAAAGCGCCACCCCTCGCGCGTGCGCCACCGGACCGGCGTCAGCCGCGACGGAAAACTCCTGGCCATGGAGATCGACGTCGTGCTCGACGGCGGGGCCTACACGACCCTGAGCCCGGTGGTGCTCTCCCGGGCCATCCTCCACGCAAATGGGGCCTACGAGGTGCCGAACGCCTCGATCCGCGGGCGCGCCGTGGCGACCAACACGCCCCCCAACGGGGCCTACAGGGGATTCGGCGCCCCCCAGTCCCTCTTCGCCGCCGAGCGACACATGGACAAGATCGCCCGCACCCTGGGCATGGACCCCCTCGAGCTGCGGGAGCGGAACTGTTACGAGGAGGGGGCCACGACCCCCACCGGCCAGGTGTTGACCGAAAGCGTGGGGGCCCGTCTGGTCCTGGAGCGGGCCGTGGAGCTCTCCGGCTACAAGGAGAAGAGAACCAGGACCGGGCCCGGCGGTGGCCAGGCATCCGGCCGGGTGCGGCAAGGCGTCGGCCTCTCCCTGTTCTTTCACGGTGGGGGGTTCACGGGCGGAGGAGAGGAGAAGATCGCCGCCCGGGCGTGGACGCGATTCACCCCGGAGGGCAAGGTGGAGGTCCTGGTGAGCAATACCGAGATGGGACAGGGGGCCGGCACCACCCTCTGCATGATCGCGGCCGAGGCCCTCGGGCTCCCCATCGAGGCGGTCGTCTACCCCTTCCCCGACACCTCCCGGGTCCCGGACAGCGGGCCCACGGTCGCATCGCGAACGACCATGATCGTGGGGCGCGTCGTGGCCGATGCCGGCGCGGACCTGGCCTCGCGCCTGACGGCCTTCGCGGCCGGGAGGCACGGCGTCGCCCCGGAGGCGATCTCCTGCCGGGAGGGGAAGCTCATTGCGGAAGGTCGTGAGCTCGAGTCTTTTCAGGCCGCCGGCCGGGCCTATCTCGAAGCGCACGGAGAGCTGAAGGGCGAGGCCTCCTTCGTCCCCATGCCGGACCTGCAGTGGGACGAGGAGAACTACAAGGGCGTGGCCTACAAGGCCTACTCATGGGGGGCCAACGTGGTCGAGGTGGAGGTCGACATGGACACCCTCGAGGTGCGGCCCGTGCGGTGCACCGCCGTGGTGGAGATCGGCCGTGCCATCAACCCGGTCATCTGTGTGGGCCAGGTCGAGGGGGGCACCCTCCAGGCCATCGGCTACGGGTGCCTCGAGGAGATGAAGCTCGAGAAGGGGCGCTACCTCAACGACCGCAGCGCCACCTACATCATTCCCACGGCCCTCGATGCGCCCGACTTCGAGGTGGGCCTCGCCGAGCTCCCGTGGAGCCGCGGGCCCCACGGGGCCAAGGGGCTGGGAGAGCTCCCGCACGACGGGGCCGCCCCGGCCCTGGCGGCGGCCGTGGAGGACGCCACGGGCCTCGCACCCGCGGAGATCCCGGTCACGCCGGAGAAGCTTTTCGAGATGGCGAGGGAGAAGTAGGATTGGTGTTGTAAAATAACTTACATTTTTTACCGACACTCTTTGAGGATAATTTTTGAGGAACCCAGGAACCCAAGAAAAAAGCCTGAACAATTTCTGAAATTCAAGAAGATTCGATGAAGGATTTTTTTCGGAGATTATTTTTTCTTTTCCTTTATCTATTATTTCCTGGGTTCCTGGGTTCCTCAGAGAAAATATTTTAAAGATTAACCAGAGCATAGTGAGCGAATCATGCAGATTACGATTACGGTCAATGGAGCGACGCGAAAGGTGGAGGCGCCCCCGCTGCGGCGTCGTGTCGATATCCTACGGGTGGATCTCGCCCTGAACGGCACGAAGGAGGGGTGCCGCGAGGGGGAGTGCGGGGCCTGCTCCGTGAGGCTGGACGGCAAGCTCGTGAACGCCTGCCTGGTGCCCGCCTTCCAGCTTCAAGGCGCCTCGGTGGACACCATAGAAGGGCTCGGCACGGTCGAGCGGCCCGACCCTCTCCAGAAGATCTTTGTCGAGGAAGGGGCCGTGCAGTGCGGCTTCTGTACCCCGGGCATGGTCATCGCCTCCCGGGTCCTGCTGGACGGCAATCCCGAGCCGAGCCGCTCCGAGATCCGGACCGCGCTCGCCGGAAACCTCTGCCGCTGCACCGGGTACGAGAACATCATCGGCGCCGTGGAGCTGGCCGCGAGGGAGCGGAAAGCCGGGTCGCCCGTGAATGCAACCGGGGGAGCCGACGCCGGGGATGGCTGCTCTTGTGGCAACAACGGCGGCGAGATGCCCGCATCGTCCCCTGCATCGCTGGACGAGGCGATCGCCCTCCTGGCCGAGCACGGCCCGGAGACTACCCTGGTGGCGGGCGGCACCGATCTCATGACCAATCTCAAGCTGGGTCTGGTCGATCCCAGGCGCCTTCTCGATGTGACCCGGATCCCCGAGGCCCGGGGCATCTCGAGCAAGGAGGGCGTGCTCGACATCGGGGCCGCCACGACCTTTGCCGAGATCGCCGCGGACGCGCAGGTGCAGGCCCAGGCCCCCATCCTGGCCGACCTGGCGCGCCGGGTCGCCGCGGCCGCCGTCCAGAACCGGGCGACCATCGGGGGAAACCTCGTCACCGGCTCCCCGGCGGCGGACTCCCCACCTGCGCTGCTGGCACTGGATGCGATGCTCGTACTGGTCGGCCCGGGCGGACGGCGCGAGGTGACCATGGCCGACTTCTATACCGGCTACCGCGAGACGGCCCGCCGACCCGACGAGATCCTCCTGCGGATCCGGGTGCCCGTGCCTCCGACCGAGACCCGCCAGTCCTTCTTCAAGGTGGGCACGCGCCAGGCCCAGGCCTGTGCCAAGGTCAACCTCGCGGCCCGGGCCCGGCTCCTTCCGGACGGCAGGCTTGCCGATGTCCGCCTTGCAGTGGGCAGTATGGCGCCCACGGTGATCGCCCTCAAAGAGACTGTGCAATTCCTGGAGGGGCGCGCACTGGACGGGGAGACCATCGAGGAGGCGAGCCGGCTGGCCGAGGGAGACGTGATCCCCATAGACGATGTCCGGTCCACCGCGGACTACCGGCGCACGATCACGGGACGGCTCGTGGCCCGCTTCCTCCAGGACCTCTGATCGCTTCGTCATGCCGTCCCGATCCCGGCCCGATCTATTCGCCGTTATCCTGGCCGCCGGCAGCGGCAGCCGGTTCGGCATGCCCAAGGCCCTGGTTTCCTTCGGGGAGGAGACCTGTCTTACCCTGGCGGTGCGCAACCTCTGCGCTGCGGGATTCGATCGGATCGATGTCGTGATCGGGGCCGAGGCCGACCGCGTGCGCGGCGATGCCGTGGAGCGCCTGGGTCGCTTCCCGGAGGAGAGCGGGACCGATATCGAATGGGTGAACAACAGGGACTACGAGCAGGGTCGCACGGGGAGCATCAACGCTGGCCTCGGCTCGGCCCCGGGGTCATGCCGCGGCGCACTCATTCATGCCGTGGACTTCACACTCGTCCGTGCCGGGACCTTCGAGGCCCTGGCGGCCGCGTTTCACGCCGGAGACTGGCCGGACGATCTCATATTCCTTCCGCGGCAGGGGGGCCGGCGCGGCCACCCCGTTCTCGTGGGTCGCGCGATCTGGCCCGAGGTGACGGCCCTCGGCCCGGACGATCCATTGCGGGGCGTCGTACACGCGGACCCGGGCCGCCTCCGAGAGATCGAAGTGGACGACCCGGGCATACACTGCAACATGAACCGACCGGAGGACTACGAGAAAACGGCCGCGATTCTCTCGAACTTGAAGGATGGCGGGGAACCCGCCCATGAATATATACCGGCTTTACCAACTTCCCGTCGTTCCCGCGAAAGCGGGAACCCATGACTCTGTCCAATTTCTGGATCCCCGCTCCCCGCTTTCACGGGGACATGTTTCGCGGGGATGACGGTTTAGGAAAAAAGGAATTACTTATACTATGCACTCTTTAGGAGAACATCCATGATCGCCGACATCATGCGCAAGGCCCTGGCGGCCATCGAGAGGGGCGAGCCCTTCGCCCTCATCACGGTCGTGGAGAGCGAAGGGTCCTCTCCGGGCAAGCCGGGACACAAGATGATCGTCTACTCCGACGGCCGCCAGGAAGGCACTGTCGGGGGAGCCCTGGTGGAGCTGCGCGCCCGGGAGGCGGCCATCGAGATGATCGCCCGGGGCGAGGGGGGACTCCTCCAATACGAGCTGGACGCCGACAAGCCGGAGGGCCTCGACAGTGTCTGCGGGGGCCGGATGACTCTGGTCGTTGAGGTGGTGGCCCCTGGCACTCACATCCTGCTGTGCGGCGGCGGCCACGTCTCGCTCTCGGTTGCGCGCCTCTGCGCGGAGCTCGGCTACCGCCACACGATCGCCGACGCCCGACCCGAGTGGGCCGGCACCGAGCGGTTTCCCCACGCCGCAGAGCTCGCGGTCCAGGAGCCTCACGACTTCATCCGGGAGGCAGGCACCGGACGGTTCTCACACATAATCATCTTCACCCACGACCACCACCTGGACCGGGAGGCCCTTCTCGCCGTATTCCGGTCCGGCTTCTCCGGCTACACCGGCATGATCGGATCGAAGCGCAAATGGGCCCAGATCCGCACTATGCTGGCAGAGCAGGGCATATCCGAAGAGCAGCTCGACCTCGTCCACTGCCCCGTGGGCCTGGACATCGGGGCCAAGACCCCGGCGGAGATCGCGGTCTCCATAATGGCGGAGATCATCAAAGAAAAAATGTAAGGTCGGGTTTTACACCCGCCTACAGAGAGAGTTTATCGTCCTTCGGGCGAACTTACACTCTCAGAATTTAAACGCAAAGTCGCGAAGACGCTAAGACGCAAAGGACTCCTGATAATCTGATTCAAACATATGAGCCTGACAATTCATTAAAAAAACAAAAGCAATGATTTTGTTAAAAATTCTTTCGCCATGGATTTCATTCTCTGCGCCTTGGCGTCTCTGCGTTAAATCTTTTCCGACGGAAAAATTTGGATTTCTTATGCAATCAAGTTTAACCAAAGGAGTATAGCCATGAAAGTAATCGGTGAAATCAACCAAGAGGTCCTCGCCAAGACGGTCGAGCGCTGTCGCGAGAGGAACATCATCATCCCCACCTTTGCCGAGCAGAAGGACCCGGCCCGGATTCCCGGGAAGATCAAGGAGCAGCTCAAGGAGGTGGGCATGTGGGACGTGAACCCCCTCAACCTGTTCCGGATCACCTGGAAGAATGAGCCGGTTGAGCGGGGGGGCCTGTTCAACGATGGAAACTGGATCGAGTTTCCCCCCGAGCTCACAGGCGTGCCGGCCCGGATCGTGGGGCTCGTGGGTAAGTACTTCCCCACTGGGGCCCACAAGGTGGGCGCCGGGTTCGGCTGTCTTGTGCCGCGCCTGGTCTCCGGCGCCTTCGACCCGTCCGCCCAGAAGGCGGTCTGGCCGAGCACGGGCAACTTCTGCCGCGGAGGCGCCTTCGACTGTGCGCTGCTCGCCTGTGATGCCGTGGCGATCCTGCCCGAGGAGATGAGCAAGGAGCGCTTCGAATGGCTCCGCGAGATCAGCACCAATGAGATCATCGCCACGCCGGGCTGCGAGTCCAACGTGAAGGAGATCTACGACAAGTGCTGGGAGCTGCGCGCAAAGCGGGGGGACGGGATCGTCATCTTCAACCAGTTCGAGGAGTTCGGAAACGCCGCATGGCACTATCACATCACCGGCTCGATCATCGAGGAGATCTGGGACAAGATAGGCCGCGACGACAGCCGCTTCGCCGCCTACATCTCGGCCACGGGATCGGCCGGGACCATCGCGGCCGGCGACTACCTGCGCACCCGCTTCCCCCAGCTACGGGTCGTGGCCACGGAGGCGCTCCAGTGCCCCACCCTTCTCCAGTTCGGGTACGGGGGGCACCGGATCGAGGGAATCGGCGACAAGCACGTGCCCTGGGTCCACAACGTTCGCAACACGGACATGATCTGCGCCGTGGACGACGAGCAGTGCATGAGCCTGCTGCGGCTCTTCAATGAAAAGGAGGGGCTGGCCTTTCTGGAGCGGCAGGGAGTCGACGGGGATACCATGGCCCGGCTCAACCTCCTGGGAATCTCGAGCATCTGCAACCTCGTGGCCGCCATCAAGACCGCAAAGTACTACGAGCTCGACGGCCGCGATCTTCTGTTCACGCCGCTCACCGACTCCGTCGAGATGTACGGGTCCCGCATCGAGGAGCTGCGCGAGCTTCACGGTCCGTACTCGGCCGACGCGGCGGGCCGGCATTTCGCCAGATACATAGAGGGGACCGGCGCCGAGCACCTGCGCGAGCTCAACTACTACGACCGCAAGAGCCTGCACAACTTCAAGTACTTCACCTGGGTCGAACAGCAGGGCCGCACCGTGGAGGAGCTCGATGCCCTCTGGGACCCCGATTTCTGGACGGAGACCTTCAGCCAGATCGACGAGTGGGACGGCCTCATCCGGGAATTCAACGAGAAGACAGGCCTGCTGGCCGAGATGACCTGATTCTCCGAATTCGGGATCTACGGAGCGGGGGAGCCAGGACGTACTGGAGGAAATATTAATTGCTGAAATCTTTTTATTATGGTATTTTTTTTTAAATTGTAACTATGCCTAACTAATAGAGGTTTGTAGAAGTCGAGCGAGCCGAGCAGGAGCGGTTCG
>CAZFWM010000111.1:0-20089 GCA_964522545.1 uncultured Thermodesulfobacteriota bacterium | reverse complement strand
TCCGGCCTGTCCGAGCCTGCGCGCGGCCACATCTGACGCGCTCTGACGCGTTTCCACTCTGCGTTTTATGCAACGTTAGGGCTAGGATAAAGGAGAAGAAGATGAAAGTTTTTCTGACCATGATCGCCATCGTCCTGACCGCAGTCGGCCTCGTAGCGCTCATCACGGACTCGGCCAGGGCCTCGGTAGAGGACCACTGGTACGAGGGGACCATTGAAAAGGTCGGCCCGGACGGTTTCACCGTGAAGGTCTCGGGATACCGGGTCGGAACCATGTACCGCAGGCCGCCGCCCTCCGTGGAGGTCGCCTCCTCGAAGATCCCCGGGCATGTGCTCTCCAGGATCCGGCCGGGCGATCACGTCGAGTTCAAGCAGGTAAAGAGGGCGACGAAAGAAAAAGAGATCGACATCATCGAGAGCTTCCTACTTCTAGATACGGCCGAGCCCGATCACTTTGCGCTCTTTTACGGAGATCCCATCGACTTCCCCCTTCCGGATCGTTTTGTGGCTCGGGCCTCACTGAAGGGCGGGGCGGCCCGGATACGGATGATCCGGTTCGAGCCGATCGGGAGAACCGAGGACGGGCTCTTCAACAAGAACCGGCTCGTTCTGACCTTGACCGCAGAGGACAAAGAGATTTCCTTCCGGCTCGAGCCCGGCACGTACGTCGAGCAAGAGGGAGTCACCGTTGGGTTCTACTTCGCCTATGCGGTCCTGCCCGGTGCCATGGGCACGGGATCGCGGAACCACGCTCGGCTGATGATCACCGGACGGTCCGGCGAGGCTCCTGACCTGAAACGCGTGGAGGCCGGCCCGAAAGGGGACGACCGGGGTGAGGGGGAGGCAAAGATCGAGGCGCTCGAGGCGGGGCGCAAGGAGCAGAAGTGAGGGAGAAAGAAGGGTAGAGGAGGGAGTTATCCCATTTTTTCCGTTTAAGAATTTCAACCACATAGGACACAGAGGTCACAGAGAGAAAATGAATGCAATCATACTTTTCCTTTCTCTGTGCTCTCTGTGTCCTCTGTGGTGAATTTATCTAACGTAACGTTTAAATGTCAGAGTATTTGTAGGGTGCGTTAGCGCCAGCGTAACGCACCAGTAATTGCCAGAATCTCTGAATTCGGTGGGTTACGCTTCGCTAATCCACCCTACCACTTATTTTTGAATCTCGACCAAAGCCCCTTCCGGGACGAGATCGAACAGCTCGACCACATCCCGATTCTTCATTCGTATGCATCCGTCCGAGGCCGGCGCTCCGATGAGGCCCTCCTCCGGGGTTCCGTGGATGTAGATGTGGCGCTCATAGGAATCGATTCTCTCTCCCAGGTTGACGCCGGGCTCGATGCCCTTCAGCCAGAGGATGCGGGTCGTGATCAGATCTTCCCGGAGGTCCGTGTCGTCCACGTGAATGATCGCCACCTTCCCCAGCTCGATGCCCTCCCTGAAGACGGCTCCGATTTCCGCCCCTCCTCCGATCTTCTCCGCGATCCGGTGGGCGCCCAGGGGCGTTTTATGGCTCTTCTCCTTGCTGCCGAGGCCGTGTCTGGAAGTTGAAACAGGGTATGTCTTTCTCAAGTTCCCGCCTTGAAGGAGATAGAGCTTTTGCTCGGAGATGTCGACGATGACGGCCGGCCCATCCGGCCCGAGCTCGAACCGGGACCGCAGCTTTTCCAAAGACTCCTTCCACTCCACGGGCTCCACAAGGGAAGGCTCCGCCTCCAGCGGAACCTCAGGCCCGGCCAGCGCAATTCCCGCATATAAGAAAATGACGAAAAAGAAAAATAAAGAAGTATCCATCCTAACCATCAGAAAATTCCCAATGCAATCGAACAGTAATCGAACGATATTCCCTCCCTCCCCAACAAACGTCGAGGCAGGCCCTGATCCTCTCCCAGAGGGAGAGGGAAGAAGGACAATAAATCAATTTCACCAAATATCCAAGCCCATGTCCAGCTTTATTGACACAGTAAGGTTGGGTGGTAAGATGCCCGGGAAGCTGCACCGGTTTTGGTTCACTCTGAAAACAAGGCCTTTTCGCGAACATCAGACGGGATTTTTGGGGACCCGCCTTGGCGAAGGGGAACGCCCCCGAAGGGGCGAATCGACATGTCTGAGGCACCGGATTCTTCATGAAGAATCCGGTCCGAGTTGTCGATTCGAGTGGACCGCAGCCAAAGACGGGTCAAAAATCACGTTCCGAGAGTGAAAAGGCCTTTTTTTCAGAGTGAACGAATGCGTAAACCAAGCGAACGGTATCGACCATGAAGCCCCTAGAAGACCTCCTACAAGCCCTCTTCACCGACCCGGGCATAAGATCCTGCCTCACGGACGCCCGAACGATCCCGGCCCGCCCGGCCCGCACCCGCCCCTTCCCCGAGGGGATCGAGCCGGGGCTCGCCGAGGCGCTTCGCTCTCGAGGCATCGAGGAGCTCTACACCCACCAGCGCACCGCCTTCGAGCGCCTGGCCGAGGGGAAGCACGTGGTGGTCGTGACTCCCACCGCCTCGGGCAAGACCCTCTGCTACAACCTCTCCGTCTTCGACACGCTCCTCAAAGACAAAGAGGCCTGCGCCCTCTACCTCTTCCCGACCAAGGCGCTGGCCCAGGACCAGCTCGCCGAGATCCGAACCGTGGCCGACCTCCTCGGCCCGGGCCCCTGGGCGTTCACCTACGACGGGGACACGCCGGGGGACGCGCGTCGGGCGGTCCGCGATCGGGCCCGCATCGTCATCACCAACCCGGACATGCTCCACGCCGGCGTCCTCCCCCACCACACGAAGTGGGCCAGGCTGTTCCGCTCCCTGCGGTACGTGGTCATCGACGAGATCCACCAGTACCGGGGCGTCTTCGGAAGCCATGTGGCCAACGTGGTGCGCCGCCTCAAGAGGATATGCCGGTTCTACGGGACCGATCCCCTGTTCGTCTGTTGCTCGGCCACCATCGCCAACCCGGCCGAGCTCGCCGGCCGGATCGTCGAGGAGGAGGTGGCCCTGGTCGACGACAACGGGGCCCCCTCGGGGGAGCGGCGCTTCTTCCTCTACAACCCCCCGGTGGTAGACCCGGGCCTCGGCATCCGGAGCCCCTATCTGCGGGAGGCGCGAAAGCTCACGGGACCCTTCGTGGAGGCCGGGATCCAGACCATCGTCTTCGCCACGAGCCGCCTCAACGTGGAGGTCCTCGTCCGGGAGCTCAAGGAGCGCCACGCCTCTCGGCCCGAGCTGTGCGAGAGGATCCGGGGCTACCGGGGCGGCTATCTCCCCCTGCGGCGGCGGGAGATCGAGCAGGGGCTGCGCGACGGGTCCGTCTCCACCGTGGTCAGCACCAGCGCCCTGGAGCTCGGCATCGACATCGGGCGGCTGGACGTCTGCATCATCGCGGGCTACCCGGGCAGCATCGCCGGCACCTGGCAGCGATCCGGACGGGCCGGCCGGCGCGAGGGGACCTCGGCCACGGTACTGGTCTCCCGGAGCGAGCCCCTCGATCAGTTCATCGTGGGCCACCCCGACTACTTCTTCGGCCAGAGCCCGGAGCACGGCCGCGTGAATCCGGACAATCTGATGATCCTGGTGAGCCATGTCAAGTGCGCGGCCTTCGAGCTCCCCTTCGAGCCGGGGGAGCGCTTCGGGGGCGAGCCCCTCGAGGAGATCCTCGAACACCTCCAGAGCCACGGCGTGGTGCAGCTCTCCGGCGGAAAGTGGCACTGGATCGCCGACTCCTACCCGGCCGACGGCGTGAGCATCCGGAGCGCCGGCCCGGAAAACTTCACCGTCATCGAGCGGGTATCCTCGCCGGCTCTTCAAGCCGGTGAAGGCGCGGGTGAGGAGAGAGCCCCGGCAAGCGGGACGGACCGCGGGATCGGGAGCGATGCGTCCCGCGGCGGCAGCCGGGCCCGCGTCATCGGCGAGGTGGACCAGACAGCGGCCCCGTCCACCCTCTACCCCCACGCCATCTACATGTGCGAGGGGAGCGCCTATTCGGTCGAAGAGCTCGACTACGCCGGCCGGCGCGCATTTGTGCAGGCCGTCGATACAGACTACTACACGGAGGCGATCACCTACTCGGGGGTCCGCGTGCTCGAGGTCTTCGAGCAGGAGGGCGCGGGTTCTGTCCGGCGCCTCCACGGAGAGGTCCACGTGAGCGAGACCGTGGCCGGCTTCAAGAAGATCAAGTTCGCCACGCGAGAGAACGTGGGGTACGGGGAGGTGATCCTCCCGGACCAGGAGCTCCACACCACGGCCTACTGGTGCACTTTCTCCCAGGAGATCTTCGACTCCCTCCCCTTCGACCGCTCCGCCCAGATCGACGGGGTGCTCGGCGTCGCCAACGTCATACGGCACCTCGGCTCGTTCTTCCTCATGTGCGATGTGCACGACCTGCGCCAGTCCGTGGGGGACCGCAACGCCGAATGGTTCGTCCGTCCGGCCCATGGAGGCCGCGGCCGTTACACCCTGGCCGGGCTCGACGGGGAGAGGGGCCGGCTGCCGGCCGGTTCCGGAGCACCCGGGGAGAGCCGCACCGCCGTCGTCGGCCGGGCTGAAGGCCTCCGGGTGGAGACCTTCGAGCCGGCCATCTTTCTCTACGACGCCTATCCGGGAGGCGTCGGCTTCAGCCCCTTGCTCTACGACATGCACGGCGAGCTCCTGGCGCGCGCGGCCGAGGCGATCGAGCGCTGCCCCTGCCGGGCCGGGTGCCCCTCGTGCGTGGGCGCCGGCGGCGAGGCGGGCAGAGAGGGAAAAGCCGCGGCGCTGGCCATTCTTAAGCGGATCGACAGAGGTAATACGTAGAAGTTCATTCGGTATCCGACATAACCTTTCCTTCTGTCATCGCGAGGAGCCATAGGCGACGAAGCGATCCGCCGAGCCCAGGGGGACCAGTGGATTGCTTCGGCACTTTGTGCCTCGCAATGACGGTCTCTTGGTACGAAATGGACCTGCGCGAGAGACTGAACAGGATCACCGGGAAGGCGCCCCCCGCGGAAAAGGACGCCGGGCGTCCATCCGGACCCGCACGCCCCATCGAGGCGGTCGTGCAGGGGGTGGAGGTCGAAACGTCGAGGGGGAGGTGCTTTACTGCACGGCGGACCTTCCCCGGCGACCACCGCGTGGGGCGAATCCGGCTCGGAGATCTGCTCGGAGGCCCGAGGCCGGGTCTCTCTCTGGGGGAGATCTCGGGAGCCGGCAGGAACCTCGATCCGGAGCAGGCTGCCTTCATCGACGCCGAGACGACCGGGCTTGCCGGCGGGACCGGCACGAGCGCCTTCCTGATCGGGGTCGGGCGCTTCCGGGGCGGCGCGTTCACTATAGAGCAGATCTTCATGCGCCACTTCGGCGAGGAGGCCGCGCTGCTGGCCCGGCTGGGTGAGCTCCTCGCCGGTGCTTCGACCGTGGTAACCTTCAACGGCAAGTGCTTCGATGTTCCGCTCATCGAGACGCGGTTGACCCTGTCGAGGATGCCCGGACTGTTCAAGGATCTTTACCACGCGGATCTATTATTTCCGGCCCGCCGGCTCTGGAAGGCCAGCCTCGGGAGCTGCCGTCTCGCGGCCCTCGAGCGGGAGGTCCTCGGGGCCGGTCGCCACGATGACATTCCCTCCGAGCTCATTCCGGCCGTCTACGCCGACTATCTCCGAACCGGCAATGCCCGCGGCCTGGGGCCGGTCTTCGAGCACAACCTCTCCGACATCCTCTCGCTGGCGGCTCTCTACCGCCGGATCGAGGCGGCCCTGGCACCACCGGCCATGGATGGCGCCGGGACCGGCGGAGAGCCCCGGACCTCGGATGGAGCCGTTCCAAGTGCGGCCGGGGCGGAGCTGTTCGGAGCGGGGCGGATCTACGAGGAGCACGGCCAAGTCGAGGAGGGGCGGCGCTGCTACGAGTCCGCCCTGCGCCTCGAGGCCTCGGCCGCGGTGCGTCGCATCATTGCCGGCCGCCTCTCCCTGATCCACAAGCGGGCCGGACGCTACGAGGAGGCCCTTGCCCTGTGGGAGGAGATGCGGCGACTCGGCGGCCCCTTCGATCCCTTTGCCCACGAGGAGATGGCCAAGTTCTTTGAGCATATCGCCCGCGACCTCGATCGCGCCCTGGAGGTAACAAGGGAGGCGCTGGACCGGGCCCCGCCGGAACGCCAGGCGGAACGGGCCCGTCTGATGCACCGGCTGCGGCGGCTGGAGAGGAGGAAAGGGCGTCGTACGATTGACCCTCCCCCGGAAAAGTCGTAAATTAGAATCATGAATACCGGTGGAAAGAGAGAGCCGACGGCGGTCCGGGACAGGTCCGGGCCGAGAATCCGGCATATATTGTTCGTATGCACCGGGAATCTCTGCCGGAGCCCCATGGCGGAGGGAATATTCGGGAGGTTTCTGGAGAGGAATGCCGTGGAAGGTGTCGAGGTTTCTTCCGCGGGCCTGATAACCTACGATGGGAGCAATGCCGAGGCCCTGGCCCTGCAGGCTGCCGCCGAACGCGGGATCGACCTCACATCGCACCGGTCGCGGCCTCTCACGTCGCCGCTGGCCGAAGAGGCCGACCTCATCATCGCCATGGAGCTCGACCAGGTCCATGATATCCTCCCCATGTGCGCCGGCCAGGATGAGAAGGTGCATCTCCTAGGCACTTTTTCGAGGAAGCGCCGCGGTCTGATAGAGGTCCGAGATCCCTTCGGCGGGACCATCCAGGACCATCGGGCGTGTTTTGAGCACCTGCGGGAGCTGCTCGAGGATCTGTTCATAAGCCTGGCCAGAGGGAGCAAGAAAGGATATATCGAGGTACCAGTTACGAAGGGGAGCTGAGCTGCCGCTCTCTTTTGTTCGTGATCCAAGGAGTAGCGTATGCCTATCTTCGAGTTTGAATGTCAGAGTTGCGGGAAAGAGTTCGAAACGATTTTGCCCCGCGATTTCACCGAGGTAAACTGTCCGGCCTGCGACGGCAATGAGGTCAAAAAGCTGCTCTCTCTGTTCGGATTCCGATCGAAAGGGTCGGGGGCGGACATGGGCGCTTCAGGCTCTTCGTCTTCCTCCTGCTCGTCTTGTACTTCCACGGCTTGTTCCTCCTGTTCCTCTCATTAGAATTCGCCGTCAGCATTCCCGCTACTCGACTGCGCCACCGGCCGACAGCCTAATTAGCCTGAAATATTCAACAATTGGCCAAGGATCCGTCCGGGTCGGAAGCCGGCCAGGAAGGGAGAATGCAGAAAACTCGGTTTTATTGTAACTTTTTTTGTGAGTTGACGGGAGCCGCCGATTCGTTTAAAATAAGATTGAATTTGGTTCCTCAGAAGGTTGTGTTTTAACCGAACAAATGGGGGGCCGGGCCGCCAGGATCGGCCCCAGATAAGGGGGTGGATACAATGGAAAAGAGTCAGAACATATCGATGAGTCTGAAGGTCGTTTCCCTTGCATGCATCATTGCCTTCGGCTCGGCCGCGCCGTTCGTCGGGGCCGCGGAAGAGACGGGTGACTCAGGCCTCGAGATGTTGCCCCTCTCGGGCGAGGGGGTTCTGATAGAACTCTCTGTCTCTGGATATAAAATAGAACGTGATTTAGATTTTGATAATAATGGCACGGTTGGCGTGGAGATCGGCCTCGACGGCATCCGTCACACCCAAGTGCGGAAGCCGGGGGCGCCGGCACTGCCGGTCAAGGTCGTACCGATCGATGTTCCGGAAGGGATGGGCGTGGAGGTGGAGGTACTGGAGGCGGATGGCCCCGTGCTCCGCAATATGGACATCGCCCCTGCGCCGATGAGGTATGCGGCGCCCAAGCTGGAAGACGCCGGCGTCTGGGGACCGGGTGGCCTTCCCACCGAGGTTCGCACGGTGCGGGTGCGAGACTCACAGATTTACACAAAGGACCGTGAGTACCCGGGCGAGATCGTCCATGCAGGATCGGTCGAACAGGCCCGCCACCGGCGGCTGGTACGGCTGGCCCTCCACCCGGTCCAGTACAATCCGGTTCGCCGGACGGTACGCATTGTCGAGCGTCTCGTAGTCTCCGTACGGTTCGTCCCGATCGGCGAAGGGGGCTCTCCGGCCGGCCGCGGGGGTGGAGGTGCGGACGCGACCCGCACGGCCCTCCCGTTTCCGGGCTACGGGGGTCTCGAGGCCTACAAGATCTCCGTGTCGGAGACAGGCATCCATGAGCTGTCCTATGATGATCTGGACGGGGCCGGGATCGATCTGGCCTCGGCGGACCCGGACGGATTCAGCATCTATACCGGAGGCGAAGAGCTGGCTGTCATCGTCTCGGCTGCGGGCGGGGCGGGCGGCTTCGATCCGGGTGATGTGATCCAGTTTTATGGTGAAAAGAACGACAGTCCCTACACGGATGCGAGAGTCTACTGGCTCGTCCTCGGAGCCACCCCGGGGCTCCGGATGGCGGAGCGGGATGGGACACCCACAGGCGGAGGCGTAACACCGGAATCGTTTCCCGAGATGGTGGTGGCGGAAAAGAACAACGGCTACCAGATGAACCTCGCCCTCGAGGAGGGGGGGGACAGCTGGCTCTGGGGACCTCCTGCGATCATTTCAGCGGACTACCCGATCGAGTTGAGCCACGTCGCATCCGGAACAGGGGATGTGTCCGTCCACGTCAAGATGTATGGTTTCACACAGGAGCCCATCATCAACCCCGATCACCATGTGATGTTCTATCTCAACGGAGTCCTCTTCTCCGACAGCTATTCGGATGGGTTGAACCTGCTCGAAGTGACCGGAACCGTAGACCAGTCCGACCTGGTCGAGGGGGAGAACACCCTTTCGGTCGAGCTTCCCGGGGGCACCGGGGCTCCCATTGACATGATGATCATGGACAAGTTCGAGGTGACCTACCAGAGTGATTTCGTGGCCGGTGACGATCGGATCGCCTGCACCACGGACCAGGCCGGGGTGAAGAACCTCATCAGCATCGGGGGATTCTCCACCGGCGACGTGCTCGTCTTCGATATTACCAACCCACTGGCCCCCGCGCGCATACTCAACCCCCTGGTAGTTCCTGACGGCAGGGCCTACAGGGCCTCCTTCGACGACACCCCCGCAGAGACGGCCGGCTACTTTGTTCTGGCCGGAGGAGCCATCCTCGGCCCGGATGATATCGCCCGCGATGAGGCTTCGGCCCTGGCGGACCCGGCCAACCAGGCGGACTACATCATCATAACCCACCCGGACTTCATCGATACGGTCCAGCCGCTCGTCCTGCACCGCATGGGCCAGGGGCTCAATGTATCGGTGGTGGACGTGAGGGACGTGTATGATGAATTCAACTTCGGCAATCTGGACCCGGAGGCAATTCAGTCCTTTCTCTCCCATGCCTTCCATTCCTGGCAGTATCCCGCTCCTGAATTCGTGGTGCTCGTGGGTGACGGGAACTATGATTACAAAGACTACCTGGGAATAGGGAGCGTGAACCTGATGCCGACCAAGACGGTGGCCGTGGACCTCTATAAAGTGCCCTCGGACACCATTCTCACTTGCGTGGAAGGAGATGACATTCTCCCCGACATCGTGATCGGACGGCTCCCCGTGAACACACCGGCCGAGCTGGAGGCGATCATCCAGAAGATCGTCGATTATGAGACCGACCCGGACACGACGGACTTTGACACGAATATTCTCCTGGTATCCGATGATAAGTACAACAATGGGGAGTACACCGGCGAGATGTTCCAGGAGGACACCGAGGCCCTTGGCGCCGCCTATCTCTGCCCCCCGCACGGCGCCACCAAAGCCTTCCAGGGTGACCTGGGAGGCGGGACCACCTCGGCGATCCTGGCCGGCATCAATGAGGGGGCCCTGGTGGTCAATTACCGGGGGCACGGGTCGCACAGTGGATGGGCCGAGAGCATATTCACGACGATCCATGTGCAGCTGCTGAGCAATTCAGAGGCGCTCCCCATCTTCATTACCTCCACCTGCATGGACGGTTACTACACCTTCCCGATACCTGGGTGGGACGCCCTGGCCGAGGTGCTCCTTCGCGCCGATGGTAAAGGGGGGGTGGCCGGCCTGTCGTCGGCCGGGTACAGCTATGACGAGGAAATGCTGGTGCTCAACAACGGGCTGTACCAGGCGATTTTCAACAAGAACCTCCGCGTCCTCAGCGATGTGGTCTCGAGCGGGTGGGACTACTATGCGGCCCAGACAGAGGACGTGGGATTCCTCCTGTACTACACGCTTTTCGGCGACCCGGCCCTCCAGCTCCCCCTCGGCGTCGTGGACACGGATGGGGATGGGATTGCCGACAACGAGGACAACTGTGTCGATGTGGTTGATCCAGGACAGGAGAATTTCGACCTCGACTGCCTCGGCGATGCGTGCGATGAGGATGACGATAACGACGGGTACGCTGACGAGGACGACTGTGAGCCCTATGACCCGGACACCTATCCGGGCGCCCCGGAGCTCTGCGATGGGATTGACAACGATTGTGACGGATTTCCCGACGCTGACGAGGTCGACGCGGACGCGGACGGATTCATGAAATGCGAGGGTGACTGCGACGACACCGATCCGTGGGTCAATCCGGCCTTTCCGGAGAGCACCCTTGCGGACAACTGCGAGGACGGCAAGGACAACGATTGTGACGGCTTGCCCGACGCCCTCGATCCCAACTGCCATTTTTCCTGCCCGACTCGCATCGTGCCTATATCCCGCGCCCCGGTCGTCTTCTATCTGATCCCCGTCCTGACTCTCGTCTTCTTCAGCAGGAGATTGTTCCGTCGGTAGAGGACACATAGAGATTGCACAAAAAAAGCGGGCTCCCCGGATCGCGGAGCCCGCTTTTTTTTCATGCAATCAGTTGCACCTAGGGCGGCAAGAGCCGGATGATCTCCCCCCGGATCGTATTATCTCCCAGGTGAAGTATCCCCAGGGCGTTGTATGGCGCGAAGGCCCTGTCCGTAGGGCTTCCCGGATTGAAGAAGAGCACCCCTTCACTCTCTTGGTTGTACGGCGTGTGGGTGTGGCCGAAGACGATGCAGTCGACCTCATCGAACTCGGACCGGATCTTCTCGTCCATGCCGAGTGGCGTTCCCCAGCCATGGATGAGCCCGATTCGAAAGCCCCCTATCGTCTCGAGGCGCTTTGGCGGAAGATGAGTGGTCACATCCGGACCGTCCATGTTCCCTGCTACGGCCTTTACAGGAGCGATCGTTTCCAGGGCCCTGAAGACCGTGATGTCCACCATGTCGCCGGCATGCAGGATAAGGTCGACCCCGTCGAAGTGGGGAGAGATGAGCTCGATGAGGTCCTGACGCGGGCGGCCGCCGCGGACCTTTTCGAGCATCCGGGCCAGGCCCTTGTTGGAGGATTCACCTACATCGGAGAGGTGCGTATCCGAGAGAACCCCGATCTTCAGGCTCATGAGTAGATCTCGATGAATTTCCGATAGGAACGGTCATACGTACGCTCGGCATCGGCCGGGAAGTAGCAGGCAGGCAGCTGTCTATTACTTCGATGGTATGCGATGCACTCGCAGCAGGTCCCTTTTCTGGGGCACGGCTCGTACGTGCAGTTGCAGGCCTTCATGTTGCCGTCGAAGTTATCGCACGTTTTGGCAGGGCTCATCGCTGCTCCTCCGGTAACGATTTCCGAAATAGGCTCGAGACATATGTCGTCCAGCAAAAACTACCAGACCCGCCCCTCCCTGACAAGGGCTGGTAGGGTTTTGGGCTTGAGGCTTGGGGCGTGAGGCTTGAGGACAAGATGCCCTCAGGCCCCAGGTCTCAAACCAAAATGGATGCCTGGAAAGAAGAAGCGTCCGGTGTATCAGGGGGAATCTATAGACCGAGGGGAAATTTTACCGTGCCCACCGGTCCCCGGTTATCGAGGACCGGCAGGGGGAGAGGGCACGGGTTCATACTGTTTTCGCCGGTTCCGGCCGGCTGTTCATGTAGCGCCCGGAGGGAGAGGCGCTGATAAGGCGGCACTCGATTACTTGTGCACCGGCCGGACCGGGCACCACTAGTCGGGGGCTTTTAATCGAGCGCCGCGAGTCTGATGGAAATTTCAAGGTTTCTCTTGGTCTCTGTACGAAAGAGTGAGCAAAAAGGATGCCAGGAAGGAAAAGGCCGATCGATACGGAGCCTTGGAATTAAAAGCCTTGTTTTTCAGCTGTTTCTTACACTACTCTTGATTGACCGGATCGGCGTCTGCACGTATTTTAGCCGAAGGAGAAGTTTGATTTTCGAACTGGAGAGTACGATTTCGTTGTTTAGTTTATTTAAAATGGAGCAGCAACGTGATGCCGGAATCTGAACCGATAGCCGACCATCCTGCCCTGGCCGCGGTCACCTTTATCGGGCATTCATCCCTGCTCCTGGAGATGGGCGGAAGGAACATTCTCACCGACCCGAACTTCAGCCGCTGGGTCTGGACGCAACGGCGTCGCTCGAGGGTGGGCCTCGATCCTGGTGAGATCGGTGCGGTCGACCTGGTGCTCATCTCCCACGGCCATTATGATCACCTCGACATCCCGTCGCTGCGCAGGATCCCCAGGGAGGCGGTCGTCTTCACTCCTCGCGGCACCGAGCGCTATCCGCAGCGCCTCGGCTTTTGCGACGTCCGTGTCCTCGACAAATGGGAAGCGGCCGAAGCGGCTGGAATGAAGGTCACGGCTGTTCCGGCCCGGCATTTTTCCGGCCGACACCCGCTCAATCCCATGAGCGGGTATACAGGATACGTGATAGAGGGGCCGCGAACCGTCTACTTTGCCGGCGATACAGGGCTCTTTGATGATATGGGTACGATAGGGGAGCGCTTTGCCATCGACTTGGCCCTTTTGCCTATCGGGGCCTACAGGCCGTGGCATTACTCGGGGCACCACATGAATCCCGAGGACGCCATAGAGGCGGCACGACGGGTTCAAGCCTCCCGGGTGGTCCCGATCCACTGGGGGGCTTTCAAACTGTCGCTGGAGCCGATGGAAGAGCCTCCGGTCCGGCTCCTCGCGGAAGCGCAGCGGTCCGGGCTGCGAGATCGCGTCCATGTGCTCAGGCCGGGGGAGCGACTGGAGTTCTGAAAAAAAAGATTACTTTATGTCTTTAATCTGGTCGGTGAAGAAGTTGATGTGGTTCCGGGTCTGTCGGTTCTCTTTGGTCTTCTTCTCGATGACCCGGATAGAGTGGATGACAGAGGCGTGCTTGCGGTTGAAGGCCCGGCCGATCGCCTCGAGCGACTCCTCGGTGTGCCGGCGGCACAGAAACATGGCGATCTGTCGGGCGTGGGAGATCCGGGCCCTCCTGGAAGGCCCGGAGAGATCCCCTGGTGAAAGCTGGAAGTATTTGGTCACCAGCTCCCGGATCTCCCCGATGCTCTTTGTGCGGGGCGAGAGGTCGCGGATATTGGCCAGCGCGTTGTGGGCCAGAGCGAGATTGACGGGCTGCTTCAGCAGCTTGGCCAGGGCGGCCAAGCGCTTCAGGACCGCCTCGATGGTGCGCACATTGGATCCGGCGGTCTCGGCAAGGAAGTCGAGCACGTCGTCAGGGAGGGTGAGGCCGTGTGTCCTGGCCTTCCTGATCAGTATCGTCCGCCTGGTCTCCAGGGATGGCGGATAGAGCTCTACCACGAGCCCGCTTCCGAGCCGGGAGCGGAGGCCCTCCTCCATGCCCGGGATATCCCTTGGCTTCTTTCTGCCCACGAAAATGATCAGCTTGCCCCGGTGGTAGAGGGAGTCGAAGGTGTGGAACAGCTCGAGCTGGGTCTTCATTTTTCCCTGAAAGAATTCGACGTCGTCGATGACCAGGGCGTCGCACCGATCGCGGTATTTTTCCTTAAACAGGGCGACCTTGTCGTTTTTCAGCGAGGCGACCATCTCGTTGAAGTATGACTCGGCCGGGGTGAAGTGGGCCTTGATGGATGGATTTCTGTGGCGCAGGTGGTTTATGACAGCGGCGGCCAGGTGGGTCTTGCCTATTCCGACATCGCCGGACAGGAAGAGAGGATTGTAGAGCTCCAGGTGATCAGGCTGCACCATGGCCCGGGCCGCCTCGAAAGCGAAGAGGTTCTCGGAACCCACGACGAACTCCTCGAAGGTGAACCGAGAATTTATGGCCGGCTTGCAGCGCGGCGCCCTGATGGCTCCCCCAGGCCCACCCTGCTGCGGTACGGCTTTTCGGGGGGAGGGGGCCGGTGTCGAAGGCTTTGAATCCTCGGGCCGGATGCGGCAGGTAATGCGCATATTGCCGCGCATCTTCTCTCCGATCTTCTTGGCAATCAGCCTGAGATAGTGTTCCTTCGTCCAATCGACCGAGAACTGGTCAGGGAAGCCGAGAACGATCTCCTCGGTTCCCCACTCCAGCACTTGGATCGGCTTTATCCAGCGCTCGTAGGCAGTGGTCGAAAGGTCCTTCTGAATGACCTCCAGGGTCTTGTTCCATTTCTTTTCCATAGACCGCTTATTTCCCCTCATGACTCATAATTGTCGCACGGTAGTTCTGGACTTCGTGAAAAATGCGACCCCCCCGGTTCCGGTCGCCCAGTGGGGGCGCGCTATGAGGGTGCAAGATAGAGTCGGCGACGATTTTCATCAAGGTGGGTTTTGGTCGATTCCAGCGGATTTTGTTTTTTTTTATAACTGAAAATCACTAGGAGCGTATCATCTTGATAATAAAAGGGAATAATGGCCCGACACATCGCAGAGCCAGTAAAATAGCGGTCCTGGGGATATTTCCGATTTAAAAAAAGAAGACAGGCCCTTAGCGTATTTATAAAAAAGTCATAAAGAAAAGAGGCGCGGTGAAAAGGTCTGATTTCCTCTAATTTGGGCCGATTTTTTCAGGAGCGGCGCTAAAATTCAATTTGACCAGACCCGGGAGGTTTCTGGTTAAGGAGACGTTGTTTTTAGATCCTCAAATAGAGGAGATTTCGTTGACTCCCCCATACCTATTCATTAGTATCAAGATAGTGGGCCGGGGCGCCTCGGCCAAAAAATTTTTTTTACCATGAAGGCCCGAGGGCCTGCCCAGGGCCCCCGCCTTGCGGCGCGCCGCGGTGGGACCCGCGCCAATAGAGGCCATTCAAAGGAAGATGTCAATGCGGGAACATTCACATTGAGCCGGGAACCTTCTATTCCTTCATCCATATTCGACAAGGCCACGGTCATCCTCGTCGAGCCCAAGTACCCTGGAAATGTGGGCGCCGTGGCCCGCGCCATGAAGAACATGGGCTTTTCCAGGCTCTCTCTCGTGGCCCCCCGGGCCGAGATCGCCGACGAGGCGCGCCGGATGGCCGTAGGCGCCGGCGAGATCCTCGGCCGGGCCCTACGTTTCCCCACCCTTGCCGAGGCGCTGCACGGCACGGGCCTGGCGGTGGGGACGACTTCGAGGAGCGGCCGGTGGCAGATGTACAACCGATCGCCCGCCGAAATGGCCCGCCTCCTCTCGGCCTGCTGGGCCAGCGAGAGGGTGGCCCTGGTCTTCGGGCCGGAGGACAGGGGCCTGCGACGCAGCGAGCTCAATTGCTGTCAGTGGATAGTGACGATCCCCACGGCCCAGGGCAAACACTCGATCAATATATCCCATGCCGTGATGATCCTCTGTTACGAGATTCGGCGGGCCGTTGGGGCGGCCAAGGGGGAGGAGGGGCCGGATGCCGGAGAGCTGGAGCAGCTCCTGGCACATATCGAGCGATCCCTCACGGCGATCGGATTCCTCCAGCCCAACGATCCGCGGCGCATGAAGCTCAAGCTCCAGGACCTGTTCGGCAGGGCCAATCCCACCGACCGGGAGATTCGCAGCCTCCACGCCATCCTGCACCACATCGACAAAAAGATCGGCAAGACATGAGGGGATATATTGGATAAGGCGTGGGGCGTGAGGCTTGAGGAGGGGGGTAAACATCACTTGATAGGGGATTCAATGAAGGAAGGAATGGTCTTTAATGTCCAGCGTTTCAGCACCGAGGACGGCCCGGGCATCCGGACCACGGTGTTCATGAAGGGGTGTCCCCTGCGGTGCCCCTGGTGCCACAACCCCGAAGGGCTCGAGCGGGAGCCACAGCTCATGTGGTACGATGTGCGCTGCATCGGAGACAAGGCCTGCCTGGAGGAATGCCCTTCAGACGCGCTGAGGCTCGATGAAAAAGGCATGCGCATCGACCGAGGGAGGTGCGATGCGTGCAGAGCGTGTGCAGATGCCTGCCCGTCAGGGGCCCTCGAAGTGATCGGCCGGCCCTGGAGCGTTGCCGACCTGCTCGGCGAGGTCCTGAAGGACCGGGTCTTCTACAAGACCTCGGAAGGCGGGATCACCGTGGGAGGGGGAGAGCCTGTCGCACAGAGTGATTTTCTCGCCGGCTTTCTGCACCGATGCAAAAATGAGGGGCTGCACGTGGCCCTGGATACCTCGGGTGGGGCGGGTCGAAAGGCCTATGAGAGGATCCTGCCTCTCGTGGACCTGGTCCTCTTCGACCTGAAGATCATCGACCCGGATCGGCACAGGGCAGTGACCGGGATACCCCTGGATCCGATACTGGACAACGCCAGGTTCATCGCCCGGCAGGACGTGCCGATGTGGATTCGCACGGCCGTCATCCCGGGCTACACGGATGACGAGGCGAACATCGCCGGGCTTGCCGACTTTGCGGCCGCCCATCTCCCCACGGTCGAGCGGTACGATCTGCTCGCCTTCAGCAACATGTGCACCGCCAAGTACGAACGGCTGGATATGGAATTTTTGTTGCGCGACGAGGCTCTGTTCAGCAGCGAGCGGATGGAATCTCTCCGGGCCCTTGTAGAATCGAAGGGCCTTCCCAATGCCACCTGGTCCGGGCCTACGAGGGTGGAGGAGGGGAGGGATCAGGAAAAAAGGTAGGGGCGCGATTCTTCGCGCCCGGCAAGGCAATCCCTGTTCCTTTACGGCTCCGGACCAACCTTCTTTCTTGACAGAGGATCGGGCCGGGTGATAGCTTTACTCGGTCGTCAGCCAGTTTAATCAAGGGTCGATTTCCAGCAACTGATGGAAGAATCATAATATTTTCCCTTCAGGAGGTACAGCCCCATGGTCCGGCTCACGAACATGAAGATCATCCACACGCTTCTTTTGGCCCTTCTTTTCCTGCCCTGCTGCAGCGATGATCCCCCATCCTTCACTCCGGCAGACCTGTTGGCAGTGCCGGCTGAATGCCCCCCTGAATGTATTGATCCAGACGAGTGCACGGGATTTTGCATGTGCGTGCTGTGCGATCATGAGTGGTTCGAGGTTGAGCAGGAGTACGGGTGCCTCTATATCGAATACAACATCGAGAGCATCATCGGCGGGCCTTTTGTGCTCAGGGACCCGAGCGGCGTGGAGGTGTGGCGCCTCTGGGTACCGTCGGGGGGAGCAGAGCAGGGGAACGCGGAGATCTCGCTCCCGGAGATGGGCCGTTATCACTTCCAGGGCCCCCTCACATTCCTGGGCAGCCGCCGACTCGTCTTCATCTACGGGATCTGACCTCCGGCCCCTATCTGAAAGGCCGAGGGCATCTCACCATCGACATATTCATCGATTTCTCGATCTCAACGGCGAGTCCTTACCTTGCTCTCGGCAGAACTGCCGGGCCCAGGTGAGCTTGCCCTCGCCATAGCAGGACGGCTCGATCAGCGATCCGGTAAAAGCCCCGTCGGCCACCTCGAATCGCGCCGAGTCGGTGCTCGGCCCTTTCTTGACAGAAATTCGGGCCGGGTGATAGCTTTGACCCGAAATCAGCGACCACTACCCGCAGGTGGTGGTATGGGGAAGGCCCCTAAAAGGGGCCGATAGGCGTGGTAGCTCACCGCTCAATCCCGTGGTCGCTGATCCATTTACCGAGGGTTTACTAACCCGGCTTTTCTCATTTCCCCTTTCTACGGGAGGCAGAGCACCATGGCCCGGCGGATGAACAGGAAGATCATTTACGCGTTGCTTTCAGCCCTTATCATCCTCCCCTGCTGCGGTGAAGATACCGGGGAGATCGAGATCGTCTACACAGCCGATCTATTGGCCTCCCCCTCCGAGTGTCCTGCCAATTGTGATGACATGGTCGAGTGCATGGGGTTTTGCCCTTGGGGGGTACCCTTCAACCATGAATGGTTCGAGGTAGAGAGCGAGTACGCGTACCTCTACATCTACTATAGCATCCAGTGCATAGATGGTGGGCCCTTCGTTCTCACCGGCCCGGACGGCACTGAGCTCTGGCGCCTCTGGCTGCCCTGGGGGGAAGAGCATGGAAGTGTTGAGATCCCACTCCCGGAGATCGGACGCTATCATTTTCGGGGCCCCTTCGATTTCCTGGGGACCCGCCGCATCATCTATATATACGGGCTATGAGCGGCATTCTCTCCCGAAAAATCAATACCCCCCCTTATTCATCTTTCATTATTTTTTTTCATACCTTTGATTCGGGGATCGTGATGAAAAAGACAAGACACTTTCATGCCCATGTAATTTTCCTCGTCGTGACTCTCGTGATGAGCGGATGCGCCCGAGAGCTGATCTTCCCCTTCGAGCCGCTCGAGATCGAGCCGTCCGGCCCTCCCCTTCGGATCCGCTTCCAGCTGGAAAAGGGCGCACGGTTCGACTACGACTTTCAGTATCAGGCCGTCATGAAGATCCAGGCCCCCTATGATGTCAGGGAGACCGTGGTCGAGGCCCGGGCCACTCTGTCGCTGCTCTGCGTCCGGGAGTTAAAAGGCTTCGGCTACGAGATCGAGGCCCGGGTTCCCTTCTTCGAGATCGTGACGGACGGTGAGCGAAGCGGCCCGGATGACAAAGAGCTCTTCGAGCTCCTGGATCAGATTCTGCTTCAGTACAAGGTCAATCATCATGGACGGATCGTGGAGAGAAGCCTGGAAGGCCTCAGGGGCCGTCGAATGGAGCCCATGGTCGAACGGTTTCTCAACCACTTCGTCTCCCAGCTCTTCGGACGGTCGGCCATCTATTCAAGAACTGTGCGGGTGGGTGATCGAATCGTCTCCACCGAGGCCGTGGATCAGGAGATGCTCAATGGGCTGATCGAACAGGGTCTCGCCGGATCGAGCCCGAAGATCGAGGCCGAGCTGATCCTTCTGGGGACAAAAGCGGTGGAGGGGGAAGGAGTCGGCGTATTCGGGTTGAACGCTGTGGCCGATGTGGTCCAGGAAGGGAAGAAGGAAGGGAAAAAGGCAATATTCCATCAGGGTGTGAAAGTGACCGGGGAGTTTGTCATAGCCCTAAAGGGCGGCATGCCGATGGGGGGGAGCCGTCTGGAGGTGCAATTAAAGGGGACGGTTCTGTCAGGCCAGGAGGAGGCGCAGATCGACCATAACTATCGGATCACCTGGGAGAGGAGTCAGACAGGTGAGTGAGGGAGTGTCGAACTGGACGAAATACGTCTTTACCGCCGATGTGCATCTGAGTCGGGCCCATGGCGTCAGGACGGAGCGCTTCCTCGCCTTTCTCGAGCACCTTCGCTCGGAGCGGGCCCACCTCTTCGTTCTCGGCGACCTATTTGATTACTGGGCCAATAATCGAGCCGTACGGGCCGACTATGCCCCCGTGATGAAAGCACTCGGCGAATTTGTCGCGGACAGGCTCGTGGTCTACTTCATCTATGGCAACCGGGACTTCCTCCTGGGCGCCGATTATCTCGCCCGCCACGGGATCGTTCACCTGGGAGAGATGCACACCCTCGATCTGCCGGGCATGCGCCTCCACATCACCCATGGTCACTCTCTGTGCACCGGTGACCTCTCTTTTCTGCACTACAAAAGGGTTGCCTGGCCCATGTTCCGGCTCCTCGACCGCTTTCTTCCGGGGGCGGTAGAGGAAGGGATCGCCCGCCTGGCCATGAGAAAAAGCCGGCAGGTCGTCGCCGCCCAGCCCGCCGAGGCTCTCCGGATATCCGGAGAGGCGGTCCGCTCCCTGTTTAGTCAGGGCGTGGATCTCATACTGTGCGGGCATGTTCACCATGCCGAGCAAAGGAGCTACGATGGTGGCAAGGCCCTGGTGGTGCTCCCGGCCTGGGATGACGGCGGGGGGGGATATGCCGTGTTGGAGGGGGGGGAGGTCCGGATCGAGGAGTACAGGCCCTGACGGGGTAGATACGCAATTAAAAAAGAGAATATTGAATATCGAACATCGAATGTAGAACCGCAGAAGGTTGGAGCG
>CAZFWM010000110.1:0-20106 GCA_964522545.1 uncultured Thermodesulfobacteriota bacterium | reverse complement strand
GGTATTCTGAGAGTCAATCCTGCTCAGTCGCAACCGTATTCTGACCCGGTACAGTCTATCTGGTTGTTGAAGAGATGAACAGTATTCGCTCCTGGGCATCGAAGGGCCTTCGAGCAGAGAGAAGACATCCTAAGAGAGCCCTCCAGCTTTCATCAGGACAACTCTAATCAACAAACCCACTTAACAAGGGACGGATGGAAGCACTGCCCTTCATCGGGCTGATGCGAACCAATCTTGACGTCTCAGATGCTTTCCCATAGGGGCACGGCATGCCGTGTCCCTACCGATCACTTCGCTTTCTTTTTCACCAGGCCTCGGAGCACCCCGAGGTTCATCCGATCCTCGGCCAAATCCTTTCCCTTCGGCGTCTCAAGGATTTTCGGGACCTTGCGGAAACGGCGGTCGTTGACCAGGCACCGGAACGGGGTGAGGCCGAGCTCCCCCTGGCCGATGTGGGCGTGCCGGTCGACCCGGCTCCCCAGCCCCTTCTTCGCATCGTTGAGGTGAAAGGCGCCGAGACGGTCCAGGCCGATCGCCCGGTCCAATTCCCTGAAGACCTTCCGGTATCCCGCCTCAGTGGAGATGTCATAGCCCGCGGCAAAGGTATGACAGGTGTCGAAGCAGATTCCGAGCCGCTCGGGTTCCTTGACGCTTCCGATCACCTGGGCGAGGTGCTCGAATTTGTAGCCTAGGTTCGTACCCTGGCCGGCCGTGGTCTCCAGGAGCAGCCTGAGCTCGTAGCCCTTTGTCCTGCGGTGGAGCCTGTCGAGGGAGCGGGCGATCTTCTTTAGGCCCGCGGCCTCTCCGGAGCCGACGTGGGAGCCGGGGTGGAAGATCAGGTAGGGAAGGCCCAGCCGCTCGGCCCGCTCCATCTCTATGGCAAAGGCGTTGAGCGACTTCTCGTAAAGCTCCGGATCGGGCGAGGCCAGGTTGATGAGGTAGCTGTCGTGGGCCACCACGGGCCAGACGCCGGTCTCCTCGACGGCCTCCCTGAATCGCCGGACATCCTCCTCCGTGAGCGGCCTGGCCTTCCACTGGTTGGCGTTCTTGGTAAAGATCTGGATCGCCTCGCAGCCGACCTCCCGGCCGGAATGAGGGGCATGGAAGACCCCTCCGGCAATCGACATGTGCGCCCCAAGCAACATCACCTTCCTCCTCTCTACTCTTCGCGCCCTTCCTCATCATGAAGGCATCGCTCCATGGCCAGGCACCGCTTCACCGCGTACCGGCAGAAGGCCGGATCCTTCTCTCCCTCCAGGCAGAAGAGCTGGCGGTAGCGGCGCTCCCGGTGCTTCGCGCTCTCCTCCACGTCGATCAGGACCCCCCGGTCGCAGGCGATGCAGCGCTCGGGCTGCCCTTTAAAGGTGGTCCCGGTCTTCATCGCCACGAGGGCCCGCCCCTCGGTCCACGGCTCTCCCTCCCCCCCTCCTCCGCCCTCGACCTCGAGCCGTCGAGGCCGTTTCAGGACGAGGCGGCCGTGGCTCAGGCGCACCTTGGCGTAGAAGTCGAGCCGGTCTCCCCGGACGAAGCGTTGCCGGCGCTGGGTCGAGCGCCCCACGCGAAGGTAACACCGGTCCTCGAGGTGGACATAGTCGAAGTAGCCCTCGCCAAAGGCGAGCAGGAACCCCTCGAACTTCAGGGAAGAGCGCTTTCCCGGGTGGATGAACTTCCGGAACATCGGCTTCACCGCATCCACTGTACCGGTGAAGTTCACCTCCCGGCCTTCGACCTCACCAAGCCAGGACTCGAAGTCGCGAAGCTCTTCCTGGAAGGCCCGGTAGGCCGCCGCTTCGAGCAGCAGACGCGGGGAGTTGATCAGCTTTTCGTCGTAGAAATCCCTGCACCCGAAGCAGATCCTACCCACGTGACGGAACTTTTTCGGGCAGGGCTCGCCCTTGTTCAGCAGCCGGCAGCGCCACCGGAAATAGATGCATCCTTCAGGGTAGCAGCCCTTCTCCTTGAGGACGTGGTAGACGGAGACCTGGTTCTCGAATCCGGCGTGAAAGTCCTGGACACACCGGAAAACATCCTGCCGCTTGTACTGATTGATAAAGCTGCGCATGGATCGCCTCCGCCCTTTGCAGGGCATTATACCCAAACTCGGCACGGCCGCAACCGAAAAGATGTGTAAGCAAGGGGAAAAAAGGGAAAGGGGGAAAAGGGGAAATTTTTTAATTTTAAAGATTTCTCCTTACGGTCGAAATGACATATCCGATTTTTTTTTATAGAGCCATGATAGTAGCCCTTTTTTTCAATTCATCCCTTTTCCATTTTTCCAACTTTCCCCTTTTCCCTTTCCTTACACAATTACACTATTATTACGAAAGCCGCGTAGATATTCGGCGTTTATTCGTGCTTTGCGTTCTTTGCGGCTTTGCGAGAGAATAAAACTTTATAGATGGTCTCTGCGTGAAAGGATCGGACCATGAAGGATCTCAATGGAAAGGTTGGAATCATCACCGGCGCCTCCAGCGGCATCGGCCGCCGGCTCGCCGTGGACCTCGCAGCGGCCGGAGTGAAGCTCGCCCTGGCCGCCCGCTCCGTGGAGGGCCTGGAGGAGACGGCACGCCTGGCGGCCATGAACTCGCCCCCGGCCGGGCCCGTCATCCTGCCCTGCGACGTCTCCGAGCGCTCCGCCGTGGAGTCGATGATCGCCAAGGTCCGCAAAGAGCTCGGTCCGGTCGACATCCTGGTGAACAACGCCGGCCAGAGCCGCTACCACACCTTTGTCGAAACCCCCGTCGAAGAGTTCGAGTACCTCATGCGGGTGAATTACCTCGGGGCGGTCTACTGCCTCAAGGCGGTCCTTCCCGGGATGCTCGAGCGGGGCGACGGCCACATCGTAAACGTCTCATCCATTGCCGGGCGGATCGGCACGCTGCGCCACACCGCCTATTCTGCAACCAAATTCGCCCTCACCGGGCTGAGCGAAAGCCTCTACTACGAGCTCCTCGGCACCGGAGTCGGGCTCACCATCGTGAACCCCGGCCTGTTCGAAACCCACCTGTTCGACCATGAATCGTTCCGGGACTTCCCGGGCCGGCAAAGTACGATGATGAAGCCCCCCGAGGTCCTCACCCGGGCCATTGTAGAGGCGATCCGCGCAAACAAGATCGAGATCACCGTGCCCCGCAGCCTCTGGGCCGGCGTGGCGATCAAGGACCTCTGCCCGCCCCTGTTCAGAAGGCTCCATTCCCGGTTTCTCAGGAAGAGCCGTGTCAGAGCGGATGTCGGCTCTAGGTCAGCACATTGATACCATTTTCATTGTGTAAGCAAGGGAAAAAAGGGCGTAGCCTTTTTTTTCAATTCATCCCTTTTCCATTTTTCCCCCTTTCCCTTTTTCCCCTTGCTTACACATCTTTTCAGTTGCGGCTCGGCCGCATCAGGATTCAATCCCAGAGTAGCCACCCACAGGCGTCCGGCCCTCCATAGGCCCCCATATCGTTACGCTCGCCGCTCTTGGAGGGCGGAAAACATAGGTCGTGGCAGGACGGCTCCGGATCCCCTGCATCGATGCAGGGGGATCCGGGACTGAGGAGGTAGTCATCAGCCCCGGCGAAAAGAGGGTCTTCGTCGATGTTGCCCGTGCCATCCCATCCGCCCTCGATATCGGAGTGGGTTATGAGGAGGGTGCCCGTCAAGATGAAGATCTCCGACCCGATGGGGGCTTCGTTCTCCCAGAGGATGGAGCTCGTGATCGTCGCGGTGGATGAGTCGGAGCGGATGGCGCCTCCCCCGCCGCAGCCGGCCCCGTTCCCCATGAAGGTACAGTTCCTGATGGCGGGAGACGAATCCTCGGTGTAGATACCGCCGCCGGCGCCACCCATGTTGTCCGTGATCGTGCAATTGGCGATCGTCGGGGAAGAATGGCCCAGGCAGCCGATCCCCCCTCCGCCGTAATAGGTTGTATTCTCCGTGATCCGGCAGTGCTTGATCGTGGGTGACGATCCGTAGCAAAAGATCCCGCCTCCATCATGAGAGGGCCAGCCGTTTCGGATCATGAATCCGTCGATGACCGCTCCCTCGGATTCCCCGCTGGCGAACCGCACCACGGGCCCATTCTGCCCCCCATCGATCACGGTCAAATCCGGCCCCAGATTGCTCTGAAGCGTCACGTCCCTCCCCTTGAAGTCGATGCTCTCGAAAAAGGTGCCGGGAGAGACGAGCACGAGGTCACCATCCACGGCGGCATCGAGGGCCGCCTGGATCGTGGGATAATCCCCGGGCACTTCGAGAGCGGGATCACAGGCAGGATACATAGAGAGAGTGAAAAGAACCAGAAAGGCAACTGAAGCGATCTTTCTGCAAAATCCCATTGCTTTCTCCTTCCTTCTCGCGTCTTGTACTCGCCTTCTATTATATGATAATTTTAGTAAGGGACATAACCCAGGCAATGCAACTGGAGTAGATTTTATATTTCAAAGGTGCTGGCTATGGATGCGGATGAGAATAAGACGAAAGAACAGCTTTTACAGGAACTGAAAGACCTGCGCCAACGAAATCGCGAGTTGGAGGCGTTGGAAGAAGAGCACAAACGGACCGAGGTGGCCCTGCTCGAGAGCGATCAGAAATTCAGGATGATGAGCGCCTCGACCCAGGATGCCATCCTGATGATGGACAACGACGGAAAGATATCCTTCTGGAACGAAGCGGCAGTACGGATCTTCGGGTGGACCGGCGAAGAAGCGCTAGGCAAGGACCTCCACCTGTTACTTGCTCCGAAAAAGTACCACCAGGACTATCAAAAGGGGTTCGAGGAGTTCCGGAGGTCCGGAGAGGGCATTGCCGTAGGAAAGCTCCTCGATCTGTCGGCCCGCAGAAAGGACGGAACAGAGATTCCTGTCGAGCTTTCCGTGGCCGCGGCGAAGCTGAAGGGCAAATGGAACGCCATCGGGATCCTGCGCGAAATCTCCGAGCGGAAGCGGACGGAGGATGAGAGGCGTCGCATGGAAGAACAGATGGTCCAGTCCCAGAAGATCGAGAGCCTCGGCGTCCTCGCCGGAGGGCTCGCCCATCAGTTCAACAACCTGCTGATGGCGCTGCTCGGCAACGTGGAGCTCATCATCATGGATATGCATCCCGACGCGCCTATACGTGAGAGCGTGGCGGAGATCGAGAAGGTCTCCAGGCGGATGGCCAAGCTGGTCAAAGAGCTGCTTGCCTACGCGGGTCGCGGAAAGCTCATCGTAGAGGCGATCGACCTGACTCACCTTTTCAGAGAGATGCTCCAATTGCTGCAGGTATCCATTTCGAAGAAGGCCGATCTGCGTTACACCCTCGATGAAGGCCTTCCGAGCATCGAGGCCGACGCGTCCCAGCTGCGCCAGGTCGTCTTGAATCTCGTCGCCAACGCCTCAGAGGCGCTCGGCCAACAGGAGGGGGTCATTTCCGTCCGCACCGGCATAAAGGAATTCACCCGCATGGACCTCGACAATACCTATGGGTACTGCAATCTTACCCCTGGGTGCTACGTCTTCATGGAGGTCTCCGACACGGGCGGCGGAATGGACGAAGTTCTTCTGCCGAAGATCTTCGATCCCTTCTTCTCGACGAAATTCACAGGGCGAGGCTTGGGCCTGGCCGCCGCCATGGGCATCGTGAATGGGCTGCATGGAGCCATCAAGGTCCACAGCAAGTCGGGATCCGGCTCGACCTTTACCGTGTTGTTCCCTCCCCTTGACCAGGACGCCAAGGCCCGAGACAGGGAATTCATAGAGGCCCGGGCTTCTCGTGAGAAAAGAACGATCCTGGTGGTCGATGACGAAGAGCCGATCCGCAGAGTCCTCAAACAGATGCTGGAGCACGCCGGATATACCGTGCGGACGGCGAACGACGGACGGGAGGCGGTGGACCTGTTTCGAACGTGTCCGGACGAGATCGACTGTGTCTTCCTGGACCTCACCATGCCCCTATTGAACGGAAAAGAAACCCTGGCCGAACTCCGGCAGATCCGCGAAGACGTCCGCGTGATTCTCTCGAGCGGCCACAACGAGCAGAAAGCCATAAAGAGCTTTGATGGAAAAGCCCCGTTCGCTTTCATTCAAAAACCCTTCAATGCCTCCGATCTATTGGCGAAGGTGAAACAGATCCTGGGAACATAGCCCGAGAATCATCCGCAAAAAATCCCAACCATGACAGCTGATTCGAATTGGCCCAGACAACATGTCGCTGCCGGCAGCTATGCCATCAGCAGAGCGGATGATCTGATCCTGGAGGCATACCTGGGTAGCTGTGTGGGCGTTACCCTCTGTGATCCCGAGGCCGAAGTGGGCGGCCTGGTTCACTTCCTTTTGCCGAAACCGACCGAATTTACAGATCTGAGCCTTCCGGAGAGGTACGCTTCAATCGGCTTGCCTCTCTTCATCCAGGCCCTGTGCGCCGAAGGGGCTCAGAAGGAGCGGCTTCTGGCATGCATCGCCGGAGGCGGATTGGTGGGGGCCGTGTCCGACCTCGATCTCGATTTGGATATCGGGGGGCGTACCACCGAGGTCATTCAGACCATCTTGTATCAGGAAAAAATCCCCGTCTTCGAATCAGAGACCGGAGGCTATTTCGCTTACAAGCTTAGCCTCAACGGGAGGACCTGGGAAAGCGTGATAATGCCGATGAGGCATCTCGAGCGTTCCGGCTCATCGGATTCCGAAGCACCGGCTCCGGGCGAGATCGATCGAGCCATTGAGCGCGTACGGCCGATTCCTCAAATCGCGCTCAAGATCATCCGGATGCTCGACAATGAACAATACGACATGCAGGACATCGCAGGGGAGGTCAACCAGGATCAGATCCTCAGCGCCCAGGTCATCAAATTGTGTAATTCGGCTTTCATCGGCTTGAGGACCAAGGTCGACTCCATTGACCGGGCGCTGTTCCTCCTGGGAGAAAAGATACTCCTGCACTTGATCGTCTCGGCCTCGATCGAGCGCTTTTTCCCCCAATCGAGCAGAGGCTATTCCCTGTGCAAGGGCGGCCTCTTCCACCACGCCCTCAGCTCGGCCACGGTCGCCGGAGAGCTGGCCAGGTTCACGCGAAGGGTTCCCCCGGACATCGCCTATACGGCCGGCCTCCTTCACGATATCGGCATGGTCGTACTGGACCAATTCATGGCGCCGGCCGATCCGCTCTTCTATCGCAGGATACACGAAGATGGGGTCGAGTTCTGCGAGGCCGAGCGTGAACAGCTGGGACTCGATCATACGGAGGCGGGCCGGCGGCTGGCCGAGCAGTGGGCCTTCCCCGAGAACCTGGTCGATATGATCATGCATCACCATCGGCCGGAAGAATCGACCGTCAATCCGGAGTTGACAAATTTGATATGCCTGACCGACTGGCTGCTGTCCCGGTTCCAGATGGGAATGACTCTGGAGAATATGAACACCGAGGTCCTCGCCTCACGCCTTGAAAAAATAGGCCTCACCCCCGACCAGCTTCCGATCCTGATCGACCTCATCCCTCAGAAGCTGCTGGAGGCTTCCCTGCCGGGTCCGGTGAAGTAACAACTCAGCTCAACGTATCATTTTTCGCTATCGTCCTCGTCCTCGATTTCCCTCGTTCCCAGGCTCCGATTTCCCTCGTTCCCAGGCTCTGCCTGAGAACGAACATACGGGAGGCGCCGCCTCCTCATCGGATTACAGCGAACGTATGGGCTGAAAGTGGCAGAGCCCCTACAGAGTTCCGTTCCGAGGCAGAGCCTCGGAACGAGGCAAGGGACCGCGGGCGGCGTGGAAGCCGTCCCTCCAGGACATTAGGATTCAAACCACCCGGTTCAGCAGAACCCCGATCCCTTCGATCTCTATCTCCACCCTGTCGCCCGCCTTCATCGGGCCGATCCCGGCGGGGGTGCCGGTGGCGATCACGTCGCCTGCGAAGAGGGTCATCACCCGGGAGATGTAGCTCACGAGCTCCGGGACCTTGAAGACCAGGTTGGCCGTGCTCGATTTCTGCTTCACCTCACCGTTGACCCGGGTCTCGATGCGCAGGGCATCGGACCGGACATCGTTCTCGATCCACGGCCCCAGGGGGGCGAAGGTGTCGAAGCTCTTGGCGCGGGTGAACTGCACGTCGGCGATCTGCAGATCCCTGGCCGTCACGTCATTGAAGCATGTGTAGCCGAGGATGTACTCTTGGGCCTCGTCCGGGGAGATCCCCCTGGCGTCCTGCCCCATGACCACGGCGAGCTCCCCCTCGTAGTCCACGCGCGCAGACATCTCGGGAAGCACGATCTCCTCTCCCGGTCCGATCACGGCCGAGGAGGGCTTGAGAAAGAGGAGCGGCTCGGCCGGGATATCCATACCGGTCTCTTCGGCGTGGTCTCTGTAGTTGAGGCCCACGGCCACGATCTTGGAAGGCCAGCACGGGGCGAGCAGATGCACCTCGGCCAGCGCGAATGTTTCGTCGGTCATGAGATAGGATCCCTGCTCGTCCCCTTCGACCGCCCTGATCTCGGCCCCCTCCATGACGCCGACCCTCTCCAATTCTCCAGTCCTGAACCGTACGACTCTCATCGTGATCCTCCCGTATTTTCCGGCCCTTTGGCCGGCGCCCCTTGACTTTCGACGGGGCTATGCTAACTTTTATCAGTTTTTGCAGGATGAAACAACTTGCATCGGCATACGTTTCTAAATAATGCCATTTGCCCTGTTCCAGGGTCCCGGAGGACCCGGGACGCCGACTTTTTTAAGGATGGAGAACATCGTGGATTACGGAAAGACCCTGAATCTACCGAAGAGCGCCTTCCCGATGAAGGCCAACCTCAACAAACGCGAGCCGGAGATGCTCGCAGAGTGGGACGAGGAGAGGCTCTACCACCGCATCCAGGAGGCGCGCCGCTCTGCCGACCGCTTCGTCCTTCACGACGGCCCCCCATACGCCAACGGAAACATCCACATCGGCACGGCCCTGAACAAGATCCTCAAGGACTTCGTGGTCAAGTCCAAGACGATGAGCGGCTGTCTGAGCCCCTACATTCCGGGCTGGGACTGCCACGGCCTCCCCATCGAGCACGAGGTGGACAAGGTCCTCGGCCCCCGCAAAAAGGAGATGTCCATAGCGGAGATCCGGGAAGAGTGCCGCCGCTACGCCGAGAGGTTCGTCTCCATCCAGCGCGACGAGTTCAAGCGCCTCGGCGTGCTCGGGGCCTGGGAGAGCCCCTACCTCACGCTCCACCACGGTTACGAGGCCCAGATCGTGAGGGAGCTGGCGATCTTCGTGCGCGAAGGCGCCCTGTACAAGGGAAAGAAGCCGATCCACTGGTGTGCCAAATGCAGGACCGCCCTGGCCGAGGCCGAGGTGGAGTACGCCGATCACGATTCCCCCTCGATCTACGTGAAATTCCCGCTTCGCTCTGACATCTCGGCGATCGCGCCGGAGATTGCGGGCGATACGGTCTCGGTCCTGATCTGGACCACCACGCCCTGGACGATCCCGGCCAACCTGGCCATCGCCTTTCATCCGGACTTCGACTACGTGGCCGTGCGGGCACGGCTGCCGGAGCCGTCGGGTACGGAGGTGCTGGACACGGAGGTCCTGATTTTGGCCGAGGGTCTGCTCCACGTCACCATGAACGACATCGGCATCGACGACTTCGAGATCGTGGCTCACATCGACCCGAAGAAGCTCGACGGCCTGGCGTGTCGGCACCCGTTCCTGGATCGCGACTCGGTCCTGATACTCGGGGACCACGTCACCCTGGAAGCGGGCACCGGCTGCGTGCACACCGCCCCGGGCCACGGCCAGGAGGACTACGAGATCGGCCTGAGCTACGGCCTCGACATCTACACCCCGGTGGACGACGACGGGCGCTTCACCGAGGACGTGGCCTTCTTCGCCGGCCGGTTCGTTTTCGACGCCAACGACGCAGTAAACGACAAGATCCGCGAGGCCGGCGCCCTGCTGGGCGAGCAGACCGTGTCCCACAGCTACCCCCACTGCTGGCGCTGCAAGGAGCCGATCATCTTCCGGGCCACCGAACAGTGGTTCATCCGCATGGACGAAAACGAGCTGCGCAGCCGATCCCTCGAGTGCATCGACCGAGTGCAGTGGATCCCCCACTGGGGCAAGCAGCGCATCTACGGCATGGTCGAGAACCGACCCGACTGGTGCATCTCCCGGCAGCGCTCCTGGGGGGTGCCGATCGTGGCCTTCTACTGCGCCGGATGCGGGGAGCTTCTCCTGGAGCATGAGGTACTCGAACATGTGGCCGACCAATTCGAGCAGGGGGGCGCGGACCTCTGGTTCACCCGGGAGGCCGCCGACCTCCTCCCGCCCGGCCGGGCCTGCGCCAAATGCGGGGGCACGGACTTCCGTAAGGAGTCGGACATCCTGGACGTCTGGTTCGAGTCCGGGGTGAGCTGGGCCGCCGTGTGCGAGCGCTACCCCGAGCTCACCTCGCCGTGTGACCTCTACCTCGAGGGGAGCGACCAGCACCGGGGCTGGTTCAACAGCGCCCTGATGACCTCGGTGGGGACCCGGGGCCGGGCCCCGTACCACACGGTCCTCACTCATGGATTCACCGTGGACGGCGATGGGCACAAGATGGCCAAGTCCATGGGCAACGTCATCGCCCCCCACGAGATCATCGACAAATACGGGGCCGACATACTGCGCCTCTGGGTCGCGGCAGAGGACTACAGGGACGACATCAAGATCTCCAAAGAGATCATCAAGCGCCTGGTGGAGGCCTACCGTCGTATCCGGAACACCTGCCGGTACCTGATCGGCAACCTCAAAGACTACGACCCGGGCAGGCATACCGTCGAGCCGGACGGGATGATCGAGATCGACCGGTGGGCCCTGTCGCGGCTGGAGCGCCTCATCGAGCGCTCTCGCGGGGCCTATGAGAGCTACGAGTTCCACACGATCTATCACTCCCTCAACCAGTTCTGCACCGTGGAGATGAGCGCCTTCTACCTGGACGTGCTCAAGGACCGGCTGTATACCACGCCACCCAACTCGCCCGAGCGTCGCTCTGCCCAGACGGCCCTGTACGGGATCCTCGACGGCCTGGTGCGGCTCATGGCCCCGATCCTCGCCTTCACGGCCGAGGAGGTCTGGAAGCACATGCCGCCCTGCCCGGACCGGGAGCAGAGCGTGCACCTGGCCCTCTTCCCGGAGATGAACTCCGCCAGGCGGGATGAAGGCCTCGAGGAGAAGTGGGACAAGCTGCTCGAGGTCCGGGGCCAGGTCACGCGGGCCCTCGAGATCGCCCGACGCCACGGAGCGATCGGCCATCCCCTGGACGCCTGTGTCGAGATCTCCGCACCCGGGGAGCTGGCCGGATTCATCGAATCGTACAAAGAGGATCTCCCCATGATCTTCAAGGTATCCGAGGTGACTTTCGGCCCGGCCGACAGCGCCGAGGCCGTGGAGAGTGAAGAGATCCCGGGTCTCCGGATCGCCGTCACGGCTTCGCGCGGGACAAAATGCGAGCGGTGCTGGATCCTCAGCGAAACGGTGGGCGAGAGTGAAGAGCATCCCACGGTCTGCGGCCGGTGTGCGGATATCCTGGCCGAGCTGGAATAATGAGTCGACAGTCGAGAGTCGAGAGTTAGAAGCACGAGACTCTCGACTCTGAACTGTTGACTGTCGACTAAGGACTCAATTTCGTATTTACCATGCCATGTTTAGCTGAATTGGCTACGACTTTGCCGCATTAGGAGGGATCGACGTGAAATCCAAATACGCCATAATGATCCTCGTCTTGATCTGCGTGCTCGGCCTCGACCAGGCGACAAAGCAGTGGGTTCACAGCTCTCTCCATCTCTACGAGCGGGTCTCGATCGTTCCCAACTACTTTCACCTGACCTACATCCGCAACTCCGGAGCCGCTTTCGGGCTGTTAAGCAGCCGCGCCGAATCGTTCCGCATGCCTTTCTTCATAAGCATCACGATCGCGGCGATCCTGTTCATCTCCTATTTCTTCTACAAGGCACGTCCCGATCAACGGCTCCTGGTGATTGCACTGGGCCTCGTGCTCAGCGGGGCGCTGGGCAATTTGATCGACCGCGTGCGCCTTGGAGAAGTGATCGACTTCATCGACGTCCACTGGCGCCACCTGCACTGGCCGGCCTTCAACGTGGCGGACATCGCCATCTGCGTCGGCGTGGGGCTTCTCGGGATCGAGATGCTGTTTCTCGACAAGGGTCCCGCGGAACAGGAATCGTAGGGGCGCGATGTTCGCGACAAGGGCGACCGCCGGTCGCCCTTGCATTGTACCTCTCGCTCTCAGGCTCACCCTCGCCAGTTGACAATCCCCCTCCATTTTTACGATAGTAAACCACATGCCTACCAACATCATTATCGACGGATACAACCTGATCCGCCACTCCCCGGACCTCCAGGCGATCGATGCCCTGGACCTCGAGGCGGCGCGTGATGCCCTGGCCGAGCGGCTCACCCGTTACAAACGCCTGCGGGGCCACAGGATCACCGTTGTGTATGACGGCCTGAAAGGAAGATCCTTGGCGGAGACCAAAGGGCGGGCCCGCGGGATTCGGGTCATCTACTCCCGCCGGGGCGAGCAGGCCGACGACGTGATCCGACGCCTCGCCTCCAAACAGGCGGCGGGAACGGTCGTGGTGACCTCGGACCGGGAACTTGCCCGTTCGGTCGAGGCGGCGGGCGCCGACGTGGTCGACTCGCCCGAGTTCGAGGCCCGGATGATTCAGGCCACTCTGTATGCGGAAAAGGGAGTGGATCCGGATTCGGGGGGAGATGAGGAGACAGGCCCGAGTCGGGCCGGGACAAAGAAGAAGGGACCATCCAGGCGAACGCCCAAGAAGGAGCGCCGGAAATCACGACGGCTCGACCGGCTATAGGGGCGCCGCTTGCTGCGCCCTTTCCGGCTGGCGCAAGGGCGACCGGTGGTCGCCCTTGCGGGACAACGGGGCACGATTCATCGAGCCCGCCTGGGCAGCGCAAGCACGATCAATGTAGGGGCACGGCATGCCGTGCCCTGAAGAGAGAACAACCATGACCGAGCGCAAAGTCATCATAACCGCGGCCCTCACGGGCGGCCTCCACGACAAGAGCGCCAACCCGGCGCTCCCCGAGCAGCCGGGAGAGATCGCCGAGGCGGCCGCGGGGGCGGAATCGGCCGGGGCGGCCATCGTACATCTCCACGCGCGCGACCCGGCCGGCAGACCCACAGGGGATGCGGCGATCTACCGGGAGATCCACCGCCTGATCCGATCCCGTTGCGATGTGATCATCCAGGACACCACCGGCGGGGGCCCGAACCTCTCCGTGGAGGAACGCATCGGGGCCGTGGTGGAGGCCGGGCCCGAGATGGCCTCCCTCAACATGGGTACCCTTGTTCGGACCCACTCGCCCGGCCCGGCCAGAAACACGATCTTCCGGAATACCACCGACGACATCGAGGCCTTTGCCCGGGGTCTGCACGATAAGGGGATCAAGCCCGAGATGGAGGTCTACGGCCACTCCATGCTCCGGGAGGTGGAGAATCTCATCACCGAAAAGCTCGTGGAGCCCCCGTACTGGATCAACCTGGTCCTCGGCATGGCCCACCAGGGGGCAGAGCCTGCTACCACGAAGAACCTGATCTCCCTGGTCGACTTCCTCCCGCCCGGGGCCATGTTCAACGTGACGGCCGTGGGCCGGGCCCAGCTGCCCATGACCACCCTGGGTGTCCTGCTCGACGGCAACGTCAGGGTCGGAATGGAGGACAACATCTATTACCGCCGGGGCGAGCCGGTCTCTAGCAACGCCCAGCTCGTGGAGAGGACCGTGCGGATCATCCGGGAGCTCGGCCTGGAGCCGGCCTCCCCTGACGAGGCCCGGGAGATGCTGGGCCTGCGGAGAGACCCATGAGCCGAGTAGCCATCATCGGAGCGGGAACCACGCCGTTCCGCTCACGACACGTCGATCGGACCTATTATGAGCTCGCCTACGACGCGGCCATGGACGCCTTTGCCGACGCCGGCCTGGAGCGCGACGACATGGAGTGCGCCGTCTATGGGATGTACAACGACTTCTTCGCCCGCCAGTACCAGCCGGACGCCTTCGTGCACGACTACCTCGGCCTCGCGCCGCGGCCGGCCTGCCGGGTGAACACCGGCGGGGCCACGGGCGGCTCGGCCCTTCGCATCGGATTCGCCGAAGTGGCGAGCGGCCTCTACGACCTCGTGCTCGTGCTCGGTGTGGAGAAGTGCGCCGACTGCTTCGACTACCGCTCCGGCACGGCCGTGCCCGAGGTCCTGCGGGCCATCCTCTACACCTCGGACATGACCTACGACAACCCCATCGGCCGCACGGCCGCCTCGGGCTTCGGCCTGGCCGTGCTCGCCCACATGGAGCACTACGGGGGCCCCACCGAGGAGCAGATGGCCAAGGTCTCCGTGAAGAACCACGGCAACGCCCTGAAAACCCCCGTGGCCCAGGCCGGCATGGAGATCACCGTAGAGGACGTCCTCAATTCGCCCAGGATCGTGGAGCCCTTCAAGCGGCTCGACAACTGCCTCTACACGGAGGGGGCCACGGCCGTGGTACTCGCCTCGGAGCGCAAGGTCCGCGACCTCACCCTCCCCCGGCAGCCGGTCTGGATCACCGGCGTGGGCGCGGCCCTCGACTGGGTCTTCCCGGGCAACCGGCCCAACATCTACGAGTTCGGGGGCTGCCAGGAGGCGACCCGCCGCTCCTACGAGATGGCCGGGATCACGAATCCCCTGGAGGAGATCGACATCGCCGAGCTCCATGACGCCTTCACCGGCACGGAGATCATGAGCTACGAGGACTGCGGTCTCTGCCCGCCCGGAGAGGGGGGGAGCCTGATCGACGACGGCACGGTCTGGCCCGAAGGCAAGCTCCCGGTCAACCTGAGCGGGGGCCTCATCGGGTGCGGCCACGCCGTGGGCGCCACGGGGCTCATGCAGACCATGGAGATCGTGCTGCACCTGCGGGGCGCCGCGGGCGAGCGCCAGGTCCCCGACGCCAGGCGCGGCCTGGTGCAGTCCATCGGAGGTACGCTCTGCTCCTGGACGGCGTCGTTTGTGCTGGAGGCGTAGGGGCGTCATTCATGACGCCCAAAAAAAGGGCTCGATGAATCGAGCCCCTACGATTGCGGGGCGGACCCACGGGTCTGCCCGAAACGATCCGGAGAGTTTCATGGAAAAACAAAGCTTAAAAGACGAGTTCTACCGCTACTGGAGCGAGAAGCTCGGGCTTCCCGAAGAAAAGCTGCGCCCCTGGTTCGACGAAGAGTTCGACGGGGAGCCGGACCCGGAGGCCCCGTTCCTGGTGCCCGACAAGATGGAGGTCTTCCACAAGTACAGCTACGGCGGCCAGTCCCGCTTCTTCCGGGAGATCATGAAGAACCGGCGCCTCTACGGAGCGCGCTGTCCTGAGTGCCAAAAGGTCTACTGCCCGCCGCGGCGCGACTGCCCGCGCTGCCTGGCCACCATGGACTGGGTCGAGCTCTCGGGCCGGGGCCAGGTCGTGAACTACACCATCCAGTACTACTCCACCTCGGTCTTCGTGAAGAAAGTCCCCTTCCTCGTCGCCTACGTGCGACTCGAGGGGACCGACTTTCTCATGATGGCCAACATCGAGATGGACGACGTCTCCAGGGCCCGCCCCGGGATGCCGGTGGAGGTGGCCTTTCGCGAGGCCCGCCACGGCTCGATCACCGATATCTACTTCCGGCCGGCGGAGGAATGATTGGCTTTTCTCTGTCGTTCCCGCGAAACATGTCCCCGCGAAAGCGGGGAGCGGGAATCCATAGTTGAGCACATTTTCTGGATCCCCGCTTCCGCGGGGATGACGGCGCGAGGAAAAAATTCGATTTTCCCATGCAATCTAGTTATCACTATCCGATTACAGCAACCAGGAGGACACCATGGCCTTTACTTTTCTGACCGATGAGCAGATGCACCTCAAAGAGACGTACCGCGCGAACTCCGACAAGGTGATCGCCCCCCGGGTCAAGGAGGTGGACGAGACGGACCGGTTCCCGCCGGACCTGATCCAGGCGCTCATCGCCCCGCCCTTCTCTCTCACGACCCTCTCCATCCCCGAAAAGTACGGCGGCCTCGAGATGACCAAGGTGGACGTCTGCGTCATCGCCGAGGAGATCGGCTACGTCCTCCCGGCCCTGATCCCCTTCCTCGAGATCGCCCAGCTCTACACCTACGTCATCAAGCTCGGGGGGACCGAGGAGCAGAGGAAGCGCTTCTTCGGCATGATGGTCGACGGGGCGATCGGCTGCTACGCCCTCACCGACGAGGGCCCGGGCTCGGACCCCTCCTCCATGAAGACCGTGGCCGAGAAGGACGGCGATGGCTTCGTCCTCCGGGGCAAGAAGAGGATCACCACCTTTGCCGACATGGCCGACCTGTACGCCATCTTTGCCAAGGAAGATCCGGACCAGGGCGCCAAGGGGATCAGCGCCTTCATCGTCGAGAAAGGGGCTCCCGGCCTCATTCTCGACGAGCACGTGGAGTACATGGGGCTCAAGGGGCACCGGGCCTACAACCTAACCCTGGACGGAGTGAAGGTCCCGGCGGAGAACCGGATCGGGGGGCCGGGCGAGGGGCTTAAGCTGGCCTTCCGCGTCCTCATGAACACGAGGGTGAGCCTCTCATGGGGCTACATCGGGCTGGCCAGGGCCGCCTACGAAGCGGCCCTCGAGTTCGCCAAGGAGCGCGAGGTCTTCGGAAAGAAGATCGCCGCCTACGAGGCGATCCGGTTTCCCCTGGCCGAGCTCGCCACCGAGATCGACGCGGCCCGGCTCCTCGCCTACCGGGCGGCCGTGCTCAGCGACCGAGGGGTCAGCCACCGTCGGGAGACATCCATGGCCAAGCTCTACGCCGGCGAGGTCCTCGTGAAGGCGGCCGACCTGGCGAACCGCATCCACGGCGGTTTCGGCGCCAACGCCGCCTACCCGGTGGAGCGCTATCTCCGGGACGCCTACACCTGGGTGGCCGCCCAGGGCACCCGCGAGGTCCACAAGCTGATCATCAGCCAGGAGATCTTTCAGGACCGGAAAGGGAGGTGAAGAGCTTCCCCGTGGCCTTTCGTAGCCGGGCCAGCTCGATGTTGTAGTCGCTCAGGGCGCTGTAGTAGTTCAGACGGGCCTGGCTCAGCTGGGTCTGGGCGTCCAGGACCTCGGTGGAGGTGGTCATGGATGCTTTGTACTGCTCTTCCGTGATCCGGTAGTTCTCCCCGGCCTGCTCGATCGACTTCTCGGCCACGGAGATGTTCGCCTCGGCCTCCCGAAGCGACAGATAGGCCCGCTTCACCTCGAGCTTGATGCCGTCGCGCAGCCGGATCTCCTCATTGCGCGCCCGGTTCATCGTTGCCCTGGCCGCCTGGACATTGGAGTAGGTCTTTCCCCAGTCCCACAGGGTCCATTTCGCCACGGCCCCCGCGCTCCACACCTCCGGGTCGGGAATGAACCCGCCATCCTCCCAACGGAAGCTCCCGAATATGCCCACAGTGGGATAGAAGGGGCTGCGCGCCAGCGAGACGGCCCGCTCGGCCTGATCGATGCGCGTATCGAGCATCTTCAGCTCGAGGCGATTTACATTGGCATCATCGAAGCACTCCTGCTGGGTTCGGCCGAAGGGCTTGTACTCGAGGAGGTCCACCAGAGAGACCGGCGCGTCGATATCGCGCCGCAGGGAGATGTTGAAGGCCGCCTCGGCCAGGGCGACCGCATTGGCGGCCTTGACGCGGCCCTGTCGTATATTGGCCAGCTCCACCTCGGCCTTGAGGAGATCGTTCTTGGGGATCATGCCCACATCGTAGAAGTCCTGAGCCACTCGCACGAGGGCCTCGAGCAGCCCCACCGCCTCCTCCGCCACGTCGAGGAAGCGGCCCGCCTTGAGGACGTTGAAGTAGGCCTCGTGAACGAGGAGCACCATATTCTCAACGGCCAGGTCCACCTCCGCGTTTGTGGCCTCCACCTCGAGCTTGGCGATCTTGTACTGGTTGATCAGGGCCAGGCCGGTGAAGACCGGCTGTTCGAGGGTGCCGGTGAAGGTCTGCTGCTCTGCATCGCCGGCTGACAAACCATCACCGAACAAGACGCTCATATCGATCGGCACATCCATCCCGTCTCCAACCAAAAGGTTGTACAGACCTTGCGGAAATTCAGGCTCGTCGATCGGGTAAAGCGTGATGTTCGGCAAATCATCACCACTGCCCCCCCCCATATCGAAAGATGACGTCTGGTCGAGCATCAAATATTGGAACTCCCCCTTGACCTTGGGGAAGAAGTCCGCCAGGGCCGCCTTTCGCTTGTAGTCGGCCCCCGTGAGCTTGTCGCGGGCCGCGGCGATCGACGGGCTCTGCCCGAGGGCGATCTGAATGCTCTGCTCCAGGGAGAGAGCTCCGACCTCCTCCTGGGCGGGGGCCGAGGCGGGCAGGGTCAGAAGGAAGAACGTAAAAGGTATGATCCACTTTCTCATGAGTAGGGCTCCTTCAAGATTTCTCCCTTCGGTCGAAATGACATGGAAGGGTGACCGAAATGACATATTCCGCTCGAAATGGCAAAAAAATTCACCGGGGGTTTTCTTCTCTGCGTCTCTGCGCCTCTGCGTTAAAACCTCTGGCCGGAAAAACCTGGATCTCCCGTACAATTAATTTTTCTACAGCCTCTACCCCGCCCTTGTCAATCGGGCCCGCCACCGTAGACGAGCCTAACGAAGTTGCGGTAGTAGTGCCGGACCCGGGAGGCCTCGATCGCCGGGTGGCGGATGGCTACGGCGGGATCGTAGTAGCTGCTGCTCGATTCACCGGGCATCCACCCCTGCTCCAGGCACCGGTCCCCGAGGACGGTGCCGGATAGGGGGTAGTAGACGGAAAGGATGATCCAGTCGGGCCGGATCTCGCGGTTGAGATCGATGGTCTCGAGTATATCGGCCTCGGTCTCCCCGGGCAGGCCGATCATGTTGAAGGCCACGGCTCGCATCCCTTCCGCCTTCACGGCCCGAAAGGCCTCCACGATCCGCTCGCGTGCGATCTTCCGCCCGAGCACCCCGGTCCTCACCCGGTCGCTCCCCGACTCCACGCCAATGTGAATCCGCACACACCCGGCCCGGCGCAGGGCCCGGGCCCGGCCCGCGTCGAGGAGGTCGGGCCTCTGGTTGCACCAAAAGGGGAGCCCGATCCTTTCGGAGTAAGCTCTCACAAACTCCTCCAGCCACCCGGCCTTAAGGGCGAAGATGTCATCATGGAAGCCGATGAGCCTCACGTCCTTGTACCGGGATCGCACCGCCTCGATCTCGTCGACAAGGCGCTCCACACTCCGGCACCGGAAATAGCGGGCCGCCCCCCCATAAGGAGCCGACAGTCGCTCGTTCGCGCAGTAGCGGCAGGAAAAGGGGCAGCCCCGGGCGGCCATGAACTCGGCACCCACCACCTCGCGGTGCCGGGCCAGGATGCGGGCATAGGGGAACAGGTCCCGGTCCGGGTGGCCGAGGGAGTCGAGGTCCATTGGCGGTCCGACCGAATTTTTCACCGTATCGGGGCCATCCCGGAACCAGAAGTTCGGAGTTTTCAGACGGTCGCGCCCTTCCTCGATCGCTCCGGCGAGCTCGGCCAGGGCTTTCTCCCCCTCCCCTACGCAAACTCCGTCCACCCCGTCCATGGCCAGGGCCCCTTGCGGATCGCAGGTCGCGTGGGGCCCCCCGATCACGATGAGCATATCCGTGCGGGCCCGGGCGACGGCCGCGAGCCTGCCCGCCAGACCGGCCTGGGGCGAGGCGCACGAGATGGCGATCAGGCCGGGCCGATGGGCCTCGACGGCCCGGGCCAGCCGGTCCTCATCCATCTCCGAGAGGATCAGCAGTGCGGTCCTGTGGCCGCGTGCTTTGAGCTCGGCCGAGAGGTGACCGATCCCGTGGGAATAGCCTGTGTAGACCTTCCGGCCGGGCCTCGGGACCGGGTAGAGAAAGAGGACGTTCAAAGATGAGCTCCTCATGTTGCTTTATGAAAATGGGACCGAACAAAAAAATCTTCTTTGAATTTACCCTACCGTTGCATAAAACGCAGAGCGGAAACGCGTCAGAGCACGTCAGATGTGGCCGCGCGCAGGCTCGGACAGGCCGGAGCGTACTTCACAGTACGTGAGGACCTGGCCGAGACGAGCACGGC